>NZ_JBVVPO010000063.1:0-11481 GCF_055811795.1 Bradyrhizobium sp. MI1.7 | reverse complement strand
AAATCATGGGTCTATCGGTGATCCCCGTTTCCGGTGCCGATAGCGGGGGGGGTTGGGGGGGGTTTTTTTTTTCCCCGGGGCCCGTTTGGGTGGCAAACCCCACGGGGCCCCACCACCTTAGAATATGCCGCAAGCGACGCGGTGGGCACGGCGCTTCGCGCCTTTGCCCACCCTACGGCTCCTTGAATGCCGCCACAGCCAGGACTAGATTTCACCGATCAGCCCCGTCCTGACCGGTCCGGCTCCGATGCGACGACAGTCCGAGACTTTGCTGCTGGTGCCGCTGCTGCCGATCTTCCTGCTCGGCATGTTTCCGATGTTCCTGATCGCCCTGCTCGGCTTTTTCGGCCTCGCCATCTTCGGCGTGCTGGTGGTCTGCGTCGGGCTGGCCAGCAGCAACGAGGCCCACGACAATTTCAATCACGACGTCATCGTGCACGGCTACGCGCGCGGATCGGAGCGCAAGGCACGGGCCTCCAGCATGCACGCCGCAACGCGGCTCGCGATGCGGCTGGACGCTGTCGGCGCCGGGATGATCGTCATCGCCATCGTCGGCCTGCTCTATTCCAGTTGAGCGTCGAGGCGCGGCCTCACGGCGCCAGACGAGCGATCAATCGATCGGAGGCATCCATGAGCGCCGTCGCGTAGGATCGCTCCGCAGACGAAGGGCTCGGCAGGATCGCCTCAGCCTTGTTGTTGAACATGACACCGCTGCGGCCGTTGAGATCAGGCGACACCAGGAGCGGCACCAGTCGCTCGGCATAGGCGTCCGGCTCGACCATCATGAAGCTGGTCAGCCAGTTGATCAGCGAGACGAGCGCGCGCGACCCGAGCAGATTGGCGCGAATATCGGTCTTCACGAAGCCGGGATTGAGGCCGAACACATCGACATCGGCAAAGCGCCTGGCGGCCTCGAGGACGAGCACTTCGTTGCCCGCCACGGTGTTCGAGTGGGCTGCGAACCGTTTGTAGCTCCGTTCCGAATTCAGATCGCCGACATCGGCCCTCTGCTCGGTCCCGGGGAATCCCATGACGAAAATCCGAGGCTTGAATGTGGCCGTGGCCCTGTCCCTTCCAAGACGAGAGGCGATCGCGTTCAGGATGACGAAGCGGCTCAGATAGCTGACGGCGAGATCGCGTTCGATGCCTTCCGCCGTCACCTCACGCCTGGGCCCCGCCATGATGCCGGTCGTGAAGACGACGATGTCGAGCGTCTCGGCGGGAAGCTCACGGCCGATCCGCCTGGCTTCCCGCATCAGGCTCAGATCGGCCTGCATGAATGCGATGCCCGGCACGTTCTGATCGCGGAACGTCTGGCCGACGACGAGGACACGCGCCCCCTTGGCCGCCAATTGGCGACTGAACGCCCGGCCGATGCCGCCGGTGCCGCCGATCACCGCCACATTCAATCCAGCGAGCCTGAGGCCTTCGAGCGCCGGCGGATTCACCTTCAGGTTCTTGTCGAGTTCTACGCGTTTCATGGATGGCTCGCCCTGCAATGTCAGCAAAGGGCAGATGGACCTTCCACTCAATGGAATAAATACCGTAAATTGGAACTGATTGATCCATTGATGGAATAATGAAATGGCGTTGCTGAACGATATGGCGCTGTTCGTGGAGGTCGCGAAGGCCCGCAGCTTCCGTCGCGCCGCCAAGACCCTCGACATGCCCAATTCGACGCTGTCGCGCCGGATCGATCTCCTGGAGAAGGAGATCGGGCTTCGCCTGCTGAACCGGACGACCCGCAAGATCGAATTGACCGAAGCCGGCCAGATCTACTTCGAGCGCTGCAAGCGCATCGTGGACGAGGCGCGCCTGGCGCATGAGCAACTGGACGGGATGCTGGCGCAGCCGAGCGGCATGCTCCGCGTCTCGCTGCCGGTGGATTTCGCGAACACCTACCTCGCACCGTTGATCGCCGAATTCGCGCAGCAATATCCCGACATCGATTTCGAATTCGACCTGACGCCGCGACGTGTCGATCTCGTATCGGAGCCATTCGATCTGGCGATCCGCGTCGGAGAATCAGAGCCGTCCCACATGATCGCGCGGCCGCTCGCCCGCATGCCGGGATATCTCTACGCCTCGCCGCGCTATCTCGAGACCAACGGCGAGCCGCATGAACCGGCGGACCTCACCCGTCATCAATGCCTGTGCATGACGAAGGTGAGTGCGTGGACGTTACACAGGGGCACGCAGATGGAGCAGACCGACGTCGGCGGCCGTTTTCGGCTCAACAACGTGGGACTGATCCGCCGCCTCGCAACGCTCGACATGGGCATCGCCTTTCTGCCGCAAGAGATCGTGGCCGACGAAGTGGCGAATGGCCGGCTGCGTCGCATCATGCCGCAATGGCAGGGCTCGCCCGTCACTGTCTACGCAGTCACCGAGACGCGCCTGCTGCCAGCCAAGACGCAGCGCTTCATCGAATTCCTGCGGGAACGGCTCAGCCGGACTTGAACCGCCATTACGGCGGCGATCGGCCCTTGTTACGCCGGCTGATCTGCGTACCGCGCAGACACCGCCCGGCAAACTCGCCGGTTGCTCTCCCAGGCCATGTTCAGGCACAGAAGGCCGCGACGCTGCATTCATTCTCTAAGAAGGGAATCGGGGAGACAAACATGCTCAAATTCTATTTCAACGGATCGCCGAACCCGACCAAGGTCGCGCTTTATCTCGAAGAGGTCGGCCTGGCCTTCGAGCCGGTCAAGATCGACACCCGCACGGGCGAACAGTTCGCGCCGGACTATCTGAAGATCAATCCGAACGGCAAGGTGCCGGCGATCGATGACAACGGCACCATCGTGTTCGACTCGAACGCCATCCTGCTCTACCTCGCCGAGAAGACCGGCAAGTTCCTCCCCGCCGCCAACGTCCGCGGCGAGACGCTGTCATGGCTGATGTTCATTGCCACCGGCGTCGGGCCGTATTCGGGCCAGGCCGTGCACTTCAAGCATTTTGCGCCCAAGGACCAGAACCACGACTACGCGCACAACCGCTACCAGTACGAGACCGATCGCCACTACAAGATCCTGGACGGTCACCTCAAAGGCCGCAGCTATATGGTCGGCGACAGCTATTCGATCGTCGACATGGCGCTGTGGGGCTGGGCGCGGATGGTGCCGTTCAAGCTCGGCGACGATGCCTTTGCGCGCTACCCGAACGTGAAGCGGCTGGTGGACGAGATCTCGGCGCGGCCGGCGGCGGCGCGTGCGATCGCCCTGAAGGACAAGTTCACCTTCAAGGCCGAGATGGACGACGAGGCGCGCGCCAACATGTTCAAGCACATGACGACGAAGGTCGCCTGATCGCGCGACGCAGCTCTTGGAGGCCACGCGCATGCGCGTGGCCTTTTGCGTTTGCGGCTCAGGCGGCGTGGACCGAGCTCAGGAACTTCGCGACTTCCTGCTTCAGCCGGTTGCTGTCTGAAGACAGCGAGCGCGCCGCTGAGAGCACCTGCGAGGAGGCCGAGCCGGTCTCGGAGGCGCCGCGCTGCACGTCGCCGATATTGGTCGACACGCGCTGCGTGCCATGGGCGGCCTGCTGGACGTTGCGGGAGATTTCCTGTGTGGCAGCGCCCTGCTCTTCCACGGCCGCCGCGACCGTCGACGAGATCTCCGACAGCCGCTCGATGGTGCCGCTGATCTCCCGGATCGAGCCGACCGACTCCTCCGTCGCGGCCTGGATGCCGGAGACCTGCTGGGCGATCTCGCCCGTGGCCTTCGCGGTCTGCTCGGCCAGCGCCTTCACCTCGGAGGCGACCACGGCAAAGCCGCGACCGGCCTCGCCCGCACGCGCCGCCTCGATCGTCGCGTTCAGTGCCAGCAGATTGGTCTGGCCGGCAATCGTGCTGATCAGCTCGACCACGTCGCCGATACGGGCGGCGGCCTTGGACAGCTCACCGACCCGTTCGTTGGTCCGCGTTGCCTGACCCACAGCCTCGCTGGCGATGCGGGCGGATTCCTGCACCTGGCGGGCGATCTCCGAGACCGAGGAGGACAGTTCCTCGGTCGCCGAGGCAACGGCTTGCACATTGGCCGAGGCCTCCTGGGAGGCGCTGGCGACTTCCGTCGACAGATCCTGGGCGCGCGTTGCCGTCGTGGTCAGGGTGCCCGCGGAAACCTCGAGCTCGTTTGATGCCGACGACACGGTGTCGACGATCTCGCCGACCGCTCGTTCGAACTGATTGGCCAGGTTTCGCATGTCGGCCTTGCGGCTCTCCGCCTGCCGCGCCTCGACCTCGACCTGCTCGTGGCGCAGGCGGTCGGTCTCGACCATGCTCTCCTTGAACACCTGGATCGCCTTGGCCATCTCGCCGATCTCGTCGCGATTGCCGCGGCCGGGGATCTCGACCTTGAGATCGCCACCGGCGAGGGCTCCCATCGCCCGGGTCATCGTGGTCAGCGGTCCGACGATGCTGCGCGCGATCAGGAAGGCGACGAGGCCGCCGAACAGGACCGCAAGGCCGCCGGCGACTTCCTGAATCCAGGTCGTGCTGGCAATGACGCCATCGGCGGCCGCGCGCGATTTCTGGTAGTCGGCCTTCAATCCGGTCTCCGCCACCTTGAGCCTGTCGACGCTATCGCTGATCAAGGGGGCGATCTCGTTGCGGTAGATTTCATCGGCCTGGAGGATTGCGGCGGATGTCGTCTCGAAAGCCCCCTTGTAGGTCGAAAGTGAACTCTTGATCGGCCCGAACGCGGCCTTGACCTCGTCCGGCAGACCGGCCCCCTCAAGTGACTTGAGTGCTTGCTGCGCCCGATCGACATTGGTCCTGAAGGTCGCCGGCCCCTTCGCGTCCCGGACGGCGAGGAAACGCCAGTTTGAGACACGAACAAGGAGGATCTTGGATTCGAGATCGGCGACGGGGGCGGTCACGCTGGTGTCGCCGGTTGCACCCGCGGCCTCGACCAGCTTGCCGGTGTTAGCGGTGAGCTCGTCGCCGCCGGCGAGCAAAGTGGCCTTGCCTTTCGTCGTCTCGTTGACGGCAGCGCCCATGCGCTCGCGCAGGGACTTCATCTTGTCGACGTCGCCGACGAGGCCATTGTAGATCTTGAGCCGCTCCTCGGAGACCGTCGACTTGGCCGCGGCCCTCAACAGCTCGGCCGTCGCCGCCTCCCGCTCCGCAGCCTCCTTGAAGGCCGGCTCGTTGGCGTCATAGATGTAACGCAAATTGGCACGCCGCAGCGCCTGGAGGTTAATCGAGATTTCCTGGACGCGGGCGGTGTTGTCCGAGAGCGCGGAGAGCCGTGCCATCTGGCCCTGGACGGCCCACAAATTCCAGACCGCAACCGCGGCCATGATCAAACCAACGACCACGAGAACCGAAAATCCGGCGTAGAGACGCCCCCGAATTCTCAAACGCAAGCTCGGCATCACTGTCCACCCATTGCAGCAGAAAAGCAGAAGCAGCCGACGACCTTCGCGCGATTGCAACGACAGATCATTGCAACCACGCCTCCGAGAATCGCGCTGCGCTGCCGTACAATGCGGAACAATTGTTAATTGCGGCTGTATTTTACCGGTGTCGAATACGGAGAAGCCGACGAAGACACCACCGTATTCCGGACATCAAGCGGTGGCGCGCGATCGATGTCCTCATCCTACCACGCCGCCATGGCAGGTCCACGCGCATGCGCGTGGACCTTTGCTTTTGCGGGTCCGCGCCGATCAGGCAGCGTGGACCGAGTCCAGGAACTTCGCGACTTCCTGCTTCAGCCGGTTGCTGTCTGAAGACAGCGAGCGCGCCGCCGAGAGCACCTGCGAGGAGGCCGAGCCGGTCTCGGAGGCGCCGCGCTGGACGTCGCCGATATTGATCGAGACGCGCTGCGTGCCATGGGCGGCCTGCTGGACGTTGCGGGAGATGTCCTGCGTCGCCGCGCCCTGCTCTTCCACGGCGGCGGCAACCGCCGACGAGATTTCCGACAGCCGCTCGATCGTGCCGCTGATCTCCCGGATGGAGCCGACCGACTGCTCGGTCGCGGCCTGGATGCTCGAAATCTGCTGGCCGATCTCGCCGGTCGCCTTCGCGGTCTGCTCGGCCAGCGCCTTGACCTCGGAGGCGACCACCGCAAAGCCGCGGCCGGCCTCGCCGGCGCGCGCGGCCTCGATGGTGGCGTTCAGCGCCAGGAGGTTGGTCTGGCCGGCGATCGTGCTGATCAGCTCGACCACGTCGCCGATGCGGGCGGCCGCCTTGGACAGCTCGCCGACGCGCTCATTGGTCCTGCTCGCCTGCCCGACGGCCTCGTTGGCGATCCGGGCGGATTCCTGCACCTGGCGGGCGATCTCGGTGACCGAGGAGGACAGCTGCTCGGTCGCGGACGCCACCGCCTGCACATTGGCCGTGGCCTCCTGTGACGCCGACGCCACCTCGGTCGACAGATTCTGTGCGCGCGTCGCGGTCGTCGTCAGGGTGCCCGCCGACGCCTCCAACTCGTTCGATGCCGACGACACGGTGTCGACGATCTCGCCGACCGCCTGCTCGAACTGGTCGGCGAGCCGGACCATGTCGGCCTTGCGGCTCTCCGCCTGCCGCGCCTCGGTCTCGGTCTGCTCCGTGCGCAGCCGTTCGGTGTCGATCATGTTGGTCTTGAACACCTCGATCGCCTTGGCCATGTCGCCGATCTCGTCGGCCTTGCCGCGCCCGGGAATCTCGACCTCGAGATTGCCGCCGGCCAGCAGCCCCATCGCGCGCGTCATCGAGGTCAGGGGACCGACGATGCTGCGGGCGATCAGGAAGGCGACGATCAATCCGAACAGGGTGGCAAGGCAGCCAGCGATCGCCTGCACGGTGGTCGTGCCGTCAATCACGGCTTCGGCCTGGCTGCGCGACTCCTTGTAGTCCTTCTTCAGGGCGGCTTCCGCGACCTTGAGCTTGGCGATGCTGTCGACGATGAGGGGCGCGAGGCTCTTGTGGTAGATCTCGTCGGCCTGGAGCATCGCGGCCGACGTCGTCTCGAACGCGGATTTGTAGATTCCGAGTGAGGTCTTCACCGGCGCGAGCGTCGTGCGCAGTTCGGTCGCCTGCGGGCTCTTTTCGAGCGCCGAGAGGCGCTGCGACGCCCTGTCCACATTGGTTCTGAAGTTGGCGGGCCCCTTGCTGTCGCGCAGGGCCAGGAAACGCCAGTTCGCGATCTGGACGAGAAGGAGCCTGGATTCGAGATCCGCAACGAGGGCCCCGGTGTCTTCGTCGACGGCTGCGCGCGCCACATCGACCAGCTTGCCCATCTTGACAGTCAGTTCGTCACCGCTGGGCAGCAGCGTCGCCTTGCCGGTCCGCGCCTCGTTGACGGCGTCGCCGAGATTGTCACGCAGGCTTCGCATTTTCGCGATGTCGGCGATCAGATCGTTGTAGAGCTTCCGCCGCTCCTCGGAGAGCGTCCCCTGCGCCCCGACCTTCAACAGCTCGGTCGCCGCGGTCTCCCGCTCTGCGGCCTCCTTCATTGCGGGCTCGCTGGCGTCGTAGATGTAGCGCAGATTGGCGCGCTGGATCGCCTGAAGATGGGTCGAGACCTCCAGGACACGCGCCGTGCTGTCCGAAAACGCCGAAGCCTTTGCGACCTGGTCCTGCACGGACCGCAAATTCCAGATGGCGACCACCGCCATCACGAGACCAACCGCCACCAAGGCCATGAAGCCTGCGTACAGGCGCCCCCTGATCCGCAAACGAAAGTTCGGCATTCCCACTGTCCACCCAGGTGCATGTGAATTCGGGCGGACGAACGACCCCGGCAATCGTCACGGCCACCCCCGGCAGCCGCGAGTCGCTTTTCGGCACCCACGCTGCACCGCGGTACAATGAGGGACACTCGTTAATTGAACCTTCCGATTTTTCGCGCATGTGTGCGCCGGCCCGCCCAAGACCTGCTGATTTTATCGGCAGTTGCGCAGGTTTCGGCGCAAAGCCCGCAGCCGCTTGCAGAGCGCTGCACGCGTCGCCGGGATGGATGTCTATTGGGCGACCGTCCCCTGCAATTTGCCGAGCGCGTTCTCGACGACTTCCAGCGTGTAGGGCTTCTGGACCACCGGCGCGGACGCCAGCTCTTCCGGGATCGGCGCGCGCTCGCCATAGCCGGTCGCGAACATGAAGGGCACGCCGATCTCCTTCAGCTTCTCGGCCACCTTGATGCTGCTCTCGTTACCGAGGTTGAGATCGAGCAGCGCAAAACCCGGACGCGTGCGCTCGATCGCGCGCAACGCCTGGTCGACGCTCGCCGCAGTATCGACATGGCGGGCACCGAGATCGAGCAGGATGACTTCCGCCGCCATGGCGATGATCAGATTGTCCTCGACGATCAGTGCCGTCTCGGAAATTCGCGGACGGGCGGGTTGCTGCTCCTCGACGCGCATGGCGGCTCCTCCGATTGATGGCACCAGTTCGACAAAATTGGGCGGGATGATAAACTTGGCCTGGACCCCGAGCAGGTCGAAGCGGATTTCGGCTTCGCCCTTGAGGTCGAAGGGGACGGAACGCTCGATGATGGTGGTCCCGAAGCCGCGGCGCGACGGCGGCTGCACTGGCGGACCGCCGCTCTCCTTCCATTCGATGACAAGGCTTGAAGACGGATCGAGACGCCACACCACCTCGACGCTGCCGGTGGAATCGGCCAGCGCGCCATATTTGGCGGAATTGGTCATCATCTCGTGCACGACGAGCGCCAGCGTCGCGAACGCCTTGGGATCGAGCGCGACGTCGGGCCCGCCCATCTTCACGCGGCCGGCGCGCGCGCCGAGATAGGCGCCGGCCTCGGACTCGACCAGCGAGCGCAGCGCAACCGGCGCCCAGTTCAAATTGGTGATCTGGTCGTGGGCGCGAGCCAAGGCCTGGATGCGGCCACCGAGCACGCCGGCGAATTCCTCGACCGACGTGGCGGTGTCCTTGCTCTGCGCCACCAGCGCGCGGACGAGGCTCAAAATGTTGCGGACGCGGTGATTGAGCTCGGCGATCATCAGCTCCTGCCGCTCCTGCGCGCCGCGACGCTCGCGGGCGGCAAGGTCGGACAGTTGCAGGATCACTTCGAGCAGCGTGACGCGCAGGCTCTCGGCGATGCGGATGTCGGCCGTGGACCACGGTTTCGACTGGCCCGCCACCGTTTCCTGCCAGAGCTCAAAGCTCTTGCGCGGCGTCAGCCGCGGTCCGTTCGGACCCTCGTCATAGACCTTGTCGGGCGCGCCGGCCCAGTTCACCGAGCGCACGACCTCGCGCCGGAAGAAGATCAGGCAATCGCGCGGAGTCCGTGAGATCGGAATGGCGAGAAATCCCGCCGCGCGGTCGCGAAAGGACTGGCCCGCGGCATAGACCTTGGCAATCTCGGCACTGGCGAAAATCCGTCCCGGCGAGGTTCGGTTGATGAAGGCAACCAGATCCTTCACCTCGTCCTCGGTCGGCGTCTGGCCCTGAAGCGTGATCTTGTTGTCGGACCACACCGCCACGCCGTCGCAATCGATCATCCCGCGATAGTCGCCGAGGAAGTCGACGATCGCGCGCCGGCTGTGCTCATGCGAGGCCGCGGTCTCGATCAACCGCTCCTGCACCTGGTGAGCGCGCATCTCATAGGCGACATTGCCCTCGCGCTCGCGCCCCTCCACGATCCAGGAGAACATCTGCCCGAACAGCTCGGACGCGGTGCGCTTCTCGAACGAGATGTAGCGCGGCGAATAATGATGGCAGGCGAACAGGCCCCACAGCTTGCCGTCACGCAGGATCGACACCGACATCGAGGCGCCGACGCCCATGTTGCGCAGATATTCGATGTGGATCGGCGAGACCGAGCGCAGTACGCTCATGGAGAGATCGAGCAGCCCCGCATTGTGCGTGGCCGTCGAAAACAACGCGGCTGGTTTCGAATTGATATCGGCGATGATGCGCAGCCAGTTGCGCTGATAAAGGATGCGGGCCTGTTTGGGGATGTCGGAGGCCGGATAGTGCAGGCCGAGGAACCGTTCGAGGCCGGCTTCCGCAGCTTCAGCGATCACCTCACCCGATCCGTCCGGGTGAAATTGATAGACCATGACGCGGTCGAATCCGGTCAGGACCTTGAGCTGGCGCGCCGCCTCGCGGGCGAGCTCGGTCATGCCGCGCGTCTTGCGGATTCGCTCCAGCATCAGGCGGACGAGCTCGCCGGAATTGACGCCGGGCTCGTTGACGCTGGGCTCCGCCTCGATGACCAGATAGGCGCCGGAGAAGTGGATGGAGAGATCGTAAGGCGGCTTGCCGGCCTGGAGTTCGACACCGAACATGCGCTCGGTCGTATCGGGGCCGCTGAGATGATCGACGCGGCTGCGAATGGTCTCGACCGCGGCTTCCGAGATGACGCGCGACAACGGCTGCTGGAGCAGGTCGGCGACGTCAGTCCCGAGAAAGCTGTCGACATTGTCGGAGGCCATGCAGATCGTGAAATCCGACAGCACCGTGAGCAGGAAGCCGAACGGCTGGACACTGCCGGGGATGTGGATCGGCTCGCGATCGCAATTGGTGAGATTGACCGCCTCGTTCATGCGCGGTCCGCCGCCTGCTCGAAGGCCGCGAAGGCGAGACGTGCCGACTCGATCGCCTCGTCCTCGTCGCATGCCCCTTCGTTTTGAAGTTTCGCCAGAAAGCTCTGCCAGAGCCGTTTGCCCGCGCCATGGCTGAGATAGGCGGTGGCCTCGCCGATGCGCGGATCGCCCGCATCGGCAACCGCCTTCAGCAGAAACTTTGCGCCGAGCCGGGAGCCCTCCAGAACGTACAACGTGCCGAGCATGCCACTGCGCGTCAGCGGCGGCACGGACACGGTGGATTGCGCGGCGCTGCCGAGCTGCGCGAGATCCGCCGCGATCGCGGCGCTACGCGCCCGCTCCCGCCAATCCGGAAACATCTTGGCGACGCCGGCCTGCACAAGCGCAGCTTCGAGCGGAAGAAGTGCGCCGGCGCTGGCTTGCAGGAAGCGGCGGTAACCGGACAGGACTGTGAGGTCGAACGACGAAAGCTGCGCATCGAGCTCCCGGTGCGCATTCGCAGTCGCATCTCTCAATCGTTCGCGGAGTCCGGAAAAGCTGCGGCCCACCTGTGTTGAAACGTCCGAAACCCCAGCCAGCATGAAATGTCCCAAACGCGTGCAATGCCGGGGCGCGATTGCCCCCGAACCGAGCAAACGCCCGGCGGAACCCGAAGGTTCCGCCGGCTACGATAAAATGGGAGGCAGGCGGCGCCTGGATCTCGTCCGTTTGTCTAACTCCGTCGCACCGGTCTCCTCAGTTCGTACGCGATCTCCGCCCGGGTCATGCCGCAGTCCTGAAGCTCCCGTTCGCTCATGGCGGCGAGCTGGCACCGGGCCCGGGACCGCTCGCGCCTGACATGGACGATCGCTATCAGCCTGCGCCAGATCGACACGACCATCGCCGAACGGGGCCGACGGCACCGGTCGGCGGACGAGATGGTCCTCGATCCGGTCAGCTCGCGGCCCTCACGGGCGTCTGCGGAAACGGACCGAGCGCCTTCTC
>NZ_JBVVPO010000062.1:0-50026 GCF_055811795.1 Bradyrhizobium sp. MI1.7 | reverse complement strand
GGCGACGGCCGGCGGGGGCGGCGCGCGCGACACCGCGGGCGCCGGAGCCTGGGCAGGCTCTGGCGACACGGCGCCGGGCTTGGGAGCCCGAGTATCGGTGTCTGTTCCGCTACGCTTACCGAACACTTAACAACTCCATGCGGCGGCTTATTTTCCCCGCAACTTGTCAATCAGGGGTGAAAGCAAGGAAGACTTTTGCTTCTTCGTCTCGCTGCGGCCGGTCAGGCGCTGGGCGATTTGAAGGAACATTTCGATCGACTTGTGGTTGGCGGAGATCTCCGCGATCATCTGGCCGTTGTTGGCGGCCGAGCCGAAGATCTGCGGTTCGAACGGGATCGAGACGACCGGCTGGCTCTCGATCGCCTTGGCGAACTCGGCGGCGGCAATTTCGGGCCGTTTCGGGACGCCGACCTGGTTCAGGCAGTAGAGCGGAGGCCGATCGTTGGGCCGCGAGGCCTTCAGCAGATCGAACAGGTTCTTGGTGTTGCGCAGATTGGCGAGATCAGGCGCTGCCACAATCAGGATGTCGTCCGCCCCGATCAGGGCGCGCTTGGTCCAGCCCGACCATTGATGCGGAACGTCGAGCACGATGCACGGCATGGTGGAGCGCAGCGTGTCGAACACGGCATCGAAGGCGTCGGTGCCGAAATCATAGACCCGGTCGAGCGTCGCCGGCGCCGCCAGCAGGCTGAGATGGTCGGTGCATTTCGACAGCAGGCGGTCGATGAAGGCGGTGTCGACGCGATCCGGCGAGAACACGGCATCCGCAATACCTTGCGGCGGGTCCTGGTTGTAGTCGAGCCCGGCGGTGCCGAAGGCGAGGTCGAGATCGGCGACGACCGAGTCCATTGCGAGGTCGCGCGCGATCGCCCACGCGACGTTGTGGGAGATGGTGGACGCGCCGACGCCGCCCTTGGCGCCGACCACGGCAATGATGCGGCCGACCGCCTTGGCTTCGGGCGCCGAGAACAGGTTGCAGATCGAGCGCACGACGTCGATCGCGCCGACCGGCGCGAGCACGTAGTCGCTGACGCCGCGGCGCACCAGCTCGCGGTAGAGCGTGACGTCGTTGATGCGGCCGATCACGACCACGCGGGTGCCGGCGTCGCAGACCGTGGCGAGATGGTCGAGGCCGGTCAGAAGATCGTTGCGGCCGTCGCTCTCGAGCACGATCACGTTCGGCGTCGGCGCCGAGCGGTAGGCTTCGATCGCGGCCGCCATGCCGCCCATCTGGATCTTCAGATGGGCCTTGCCGAGACGACGGTCTTCGCCGGCCGACTGCACCGCGGCAGCGGTCTCGACGGTCTCGCAGAAAGCCTGGACCGACACGCGCGGTGAGGGAGCAATATGCTCCTCGACCGGCGTCGGCGCCTCGGACTGCTCTTGTTGAGTCTGGCGAGCGTAGCTGATCATTTGCCGGTGTCGCTGAGTTTGGCCTTTTCGGCCTCAGGATAGGTGGTCGCCGTCGTCGTTCCCTTGCGATACTTCTCGAAGGCCGTGGTGCGACGCGCCGTATAGGACGGCGTTTCAGGCCGCGGCTGCTCGAGGTCCGACGGATTGTCGATCATCGCCGCCATGTTGCGCTGATAGGCGCAGCCGTAATTGTAATAGTCCTTGTTCTCGAACCAGCTCTTGTTCTTCATCGAGGGGCCGATGTCGTCCGGCCACAGGCCACAGGGACCGGCGATCGCGGCGATCTTGGAATAGGTGAGCCGGATCGGCGGCAGGAAGCGCCTGTCTTCCGGCTGGTAGGGGCGAATGTTGACGCCCCGCGGCGGAACGCCCGCGCCCGCCAGCATCGCCTGGATCTCGCGCATCGTGTCCGCGACCGGACGCGCGTTGGGCGTACCGGACGGCACGTCGATGCGGATGGCGCCGGTGCCTTCGTGCAGCCAGGCCGAGGCGACGCCCATCACGTCGGCGCGCTGGGCGGCGGTCAATCCGCCGCGGGCGTGGCCGACGAAGACGACGATCGAGCGGTTCTGCTCCTCGATCGCGATCGGATGGCGCTGCTTGTAATCGTCGGGGATGGAGGCCGTGACCGCTTCGTTGTGCTGGCAGCCGCCGAGGGCGAGCGCCAAGCCGACGAGCGCGCCACCGAAACGGATGGCGCGTTTGCGAATCTGGGGTGGTGCTGTGATCATCGTGAAATCCCCGTTCCGCCTCAGTCGGTAATGAAGCCGTAGGTGCCGCGGTAGTTCTTGGCCGGTTCGGTCCGGCCGGGCACGCCGTAGATGCGGTTGATATTGCCGAGCAGCTCGGCCTGCGGGTCTGCAGGCGCGGCGAAGCCGTCATCCGGCCGCGACAGGTCCTTTGGCGACGCGGCGCGAACGACATAAGGTGTCACGATCACCACCAGCTCGGTCGCGTTGTTGACGAAGTCACGGCTGCGGAACAGCGTACCGAGGATCGGGAGCTGCATCAGTCCCGGCAACCCGCTGACCGCCTGCTTGGTCTGCTGCTGGATCAGGCCGGCCATGGCCATCGCGCCGCCGGAGGGAATTTCGAGCGAGGTTTCGGCGCGGCGGGTCTTGATCGAGGGCACCGTCAGCGAGTTCACCGAGTTCGAGGTCACAGCCTGCGACAGCGTGATCGAATTTTCGTTCGACAGTTCCGAGACCTCGGTCATCACGCGCAGGCTGATCTTGCCCTCGCTCAGCACGATGGGGGTGAAGTTGAGCGAGATACCGAACTTCTTGAAGCTGATCTGGGTGGTACAGACATGCGTGGTGGGATCGCACGCATAGCCCGCCGGTACCGGGAATTCGCCGCCGGCGATGAAGGTCGCGGACTCACCGGAGATCGCGGTCAGGTTCGGCTCGGCCAGCGTCCGGATCACGCCGGCGCTCTCCATCGCGCGCAGGGTCGCCTGCACCGACGGCGTCGCGCCGAACTTCGTGGTCAGGGCGTTGCCGTCCACCAGGTTCTTGCCAAGAGCCGTGAAGGGGTTGGAGTTGGTGAAGCTCACCACCGAGGTGCCGTAGTTCAGGTTCGCCGTGAGATCGATGCCAAGCTGCTTGATGATGGTGCGCGCGACTTCGGCGACGGTCACCTTCAGCATGACCTGGTCGCGGCCGCGGACCACGATCGAGTTCACCACCTTTTCGGCACCGCCGGCGAGGCGCGCGGCGAGATCATTGGCCTGCTGCGCTTCCAGCGGGTTCGCCGCCGAGCCTGTCAGGACGACACCGTCGCCGAGGCCGTCGATCTGGATGTCGGAATTGGGCAGGACCTGCTTGAGCGCTGCGCGCAGGCCGTTGAGGTCGCGCTTGACCGCGATGTCATAGGCCGCGATCTGCTGGCCGGCGGAATCGAAGAACACAATGTTGGTCTGGCCGACCGAGGCGCCGATGATGTAGGCGCGCTGCGACGAGCGGACCACCGCATTGGCGATCTTGGGATCGGCGACGAGCACGTCCTTGATGTCGCGCGGCAGGTCGATCACGATCGACTTGCCGACGCCGAGCGAGAGGAAGCGTGCGTTCATCTGACCGTCGGCCGCGACCTGCGCCACGGGGCGGTAGTCGGCGGCGATCGCCGGGGTGAGCACCGGGTTGAGCGTCAGCGCGAAGGCGGCCGAAAACGACAGGGCGCGGACCATTGAGGTTCGCATCGTCGCCAAATCTGCCCTGCATTTCATATCGACAGTCCTCATCGTGCCTTCGCCGTCGCGCTTGGGATGCCGTAGCGAATGATCGAAACGCCATCGCGCTTCGCGGAATCATCGAGCGTGATCTCGCTCATCTTGACGTCGGCGATGCTGCGCAGCGCGAGCGACAGCGTGCCGCTCTGCCGGGCCGCGGAGAGCGTCGCCGTCTGCGCGGGATTGAGCTCGAGCGTGACGGTCTTGCCCACCACGGCGTTCTGGCCGTCCTTTTCCTTCGGCGCCTGGTCGATGGCCAGCACGCGGACGTTGGCCAGGATGATCTCGGACGTGACGATGTCCTGGGCGCCGGCGCCCTGGTCGGCGTTCTTGAGGCGGCGCGTCAGAAGCACGTCGACGCGGTCGTTGGGCAGGATGAAGCCGCCCGCGCCGGTCTCCGGCGAGATCTCGGTCGAGATCGCGCGCATGCCGGTCGGCAGGATCGCCGCCATGAAGCCGGAGCCTTCGGCCCTGACCAGCTTCTGGTCGCGGATCGGCTCACCCTGGATGAAGGGCGCGCGGGCGATCGAGCCGATGACCTGGGTTGCGCCCTCGGGGCGCTCGTTGCGGCGGATGAAGGTGGAGCTCGCGGTCGCAGCCGGCCAAGTCTGCCATTGCACGTCTTCCGGCTTCACGGTCTGGCCGAGGCCGATGTCGTTCTTGGCGACCAGGACGTCGACGGTCGGAAGCTGTGCGACCGGAGCCGCCGGTGGCGGCGCAGAGTCCGAGCCGCTCGCCAGGTACGCGGCGACACCGCCGGCGCAGATGGCGACCGTCAGGACGACAATGCGTGCCCTATTCATACGCTTCACTTTCCACAAAACGCCGCGACGCAGCCGCCGCCGTAATCGGCAGTTGACCAGCTATTCGTCAAAGCATGGTTAATGAGGCGTATCTAAATCGGCTTAACGCCGGCTTACCCGGTGGGTTCAGCGCAGTGCGAGGTGAGCGAGGTCGATCGCCTTCACCCATTCGGTCTCCGGATAGACCATCAGCGCGCCGAGCGTGAGCGCGATGCCGTAAGGAATGCCGCTCTCCTTGTCGTGCAGCCGCGCCAGCCAGGCCTGGCCCGCCAGCCCGTAAGGCAATGGCCATTGCCGGAACTGGAGCAGGAGCAGCGTCAGCGCTCCGCCGAACAGCGAGGCGTAGAGCAGGAAATCCATCAATTGCGCGAAGCCGAACCAGAGCGCGACCGAAGCCGCGACCTTGGCGTCGCCGCCGCCCATCCAGCCCATCGCAAAGCAGCCGAAGGCCACGACGAGGAGCAGTGCGCCGGCGCCGACATGGCTCAGCATCTCGTAAGGTGCCATGCCACCAGCGAACGCGAGCACGAAGAAGCCCGCGATCAGCGCCAGCGACACGCGGTTCGAGATGGTCATCGTGAAGAGATCGCTCGCGGCGGCGAAGGCCATCAGGGCCGGGAAGAGCAGAAGGCGCGCAAGGTCGAGGATCATGGGCGGCGTCTTGAGCTTGGGTTCATCGCGGGATCGGGGTGTCGCCGCATGCTAGCCGGCAGTGCTAAACAAACCGACAACGGCGGCAGCGGCGCTGCGAGCAGGGACCTGCCGGAGGCGCACTCACCAGATGCTGGCAATGCGCGCGGCGAGGACGGCCGTCGCGAGCAGCAGCGCAAGGCAAACCCAGTACGCTGGCGAAGAGGTCTCGGCCGCCTCCGCCTCGCTCGCCGCAACCGCGGCTTTCGTTCTGTACTCGCGCAACGCCACTGGAACTCGCCGCATTCAGAAAAACAAAGGCCCCGGAAGTCCGGGGCTTTTGCCGTCGTTGGTCGGTCGCTTACTTCAGCGAGGAGCTGATCGAGCCGAACTTGGTGTTCAGCGAGCTGCCGAGGTTGTTGACGACGGTGATGATGGCCAGTGCGATGCCGGCGGCAATCAGGCCGTATTCGATGGCGGTGGCGCCGGATTCATCCTTCGCGAAACGCGCAATCAGGTTCTTCATGAACTAAACTCCGTCTGGGGTGTGATCGCCTCGTTCGGCGCTGTGCTTGACGCGATAAACATGAGATCCGAGCTCTTTCGGTAGAGTTAATTCGATCGGGCAAACCCGCTTCCAGCCCGATGCTTTTGCCCAGAGTGAATTTGGCCTTAAGGATGCAATCGAAATTCTTCCTGTTCCAAATGCGCCCCAAGCGCGCCGTGGACTTCACCCTCCCTTAAATTTCGGGGAGTAGGCCTAAGCGGGATCAGAAGTTTGGAAGAGAGGCGACGATGTCGAGCCTGCCCATGCAAGTCGCCTTGATGCTCGGCGAGACCATCCAGAAGATGGTCCCCGTCACCTTCGTGCTCGCGGCGGTCTTCACCGTGCTCGAGCATTTCTGGGCCTGCAATCCCGGCGCGCCGTGGTGGCGCAAGCGCGAGATCCTCACCGACATCTGCTACTGGTTCTTCGTTCCGGTGTTCGCCCGCACCATGCGGATCGGACTCCTGATCGTCGGTGCCGGCGCCATCTTCAACATCCACGACGCCGACGACCTGATTGCCTTCTACGACAATGGCCATGGCCCGCTGGCGCAGTTGCCGCTGTGGGTAC
The DNA here is from genome assembly GCF_055811795.1 of Bradyrhizobium sp. MI1.7. NCBI lineage: Bacteria > Pseudomonadati > Pseudomonadota > Alphaproteobacteria > Hyphomicrobiales > Nitrobacteraceae > Bradyrhizobium > Bradyrhizobium sp. MI1.7. The sequence goes on along the minus strand of NZ_JBVVPO010000062.1, from coordinate 43,833 downwards.
AGGCCATACTGTTCCTGGTGCTGTCTGACTTCATGCTGTACTGGCTGCACCGGCTGTTCCACGACGGCGGATTCTGGAAGTACCACGCCATCCATCATTCGTCGGAGGAGATCGGGTGGATTTCCGCAGCCCGCTTCCATCCCGTCAATCTCATGCTCGGGACGATCGGCGTCGACGTCGTGCTGCTGATGGCCGGCATCTCCCCGAACGTCATGATCTGGCTCGGTCCGTTCACTACCTTCCATTCGGCGTTCGTGCACGCCAACCTGAACTGGACCTTCGGGCCGTTCAAATATGTGCTGGCGACGCCGGTGTTCCACCGCTGGCACCACACCGCGCTCGAAGAGGGCGGTGACACCAATTTTGCCGGGACGTTTCCGATCTGGGACGTGCTGTTCGGCACCTTCCGCATGCCGGAGGGGAAACTGCCGCAGGACTACGGCAAGGACGAAGCGACCATGCCGAAGGAGATCGGGGGCCAGCTCGCCTATCCGTTCCGCCAGTAAGGGATCTTCCGAGGCAGCAAAGCGCCAGTCCGTTCAAACAATAGTCGGCGAGTTTGCGGAACGTTCACGAATTAAGGGCAGGTTAGCCGGGTCGGGCACCGGCTCCGCTGTGTATCGAATCGCTTCTGCCGGTTTGTGACGTCCCGGGGGTAAGAGTATGCGTAAAGAGTTGCTGCGCCGTCATGCGCGCGTTTGTCTTCTGGTTGCGGCTGCGGTGCTGGCATCGCCGGCCGCCAGCCTTGCCGAGGCGACCGCCGACACCATCGCCGTCAATGTCGACCAGGCCAAGCTGGTCCGGCTGCCCGGCAAGGTGGCGACCATCGTGGTCGGCAATCCCCTGATCGCCGACGTCACGCTCCAGCCCGGCGGCATGATCGTCGTGACCGGGAAGGGCTATGGTGCCACCAATTTCATCGCACTTGATCGGGGCGGTGAGATCCTGGTCGACCGTCAGATCCAGGTCGAAGGTCCGAGCGACCGGCTCGTCACCGTCTATCGCGGGGTCGAGCGCGAGTCCTACAGCTGCATGCCGCTGTGCCAGCGCCGCGTGACGCTCGGCGACAGCGACAACTATTTCAACAACACGATGAGCCAGGCCGGTTCGTTGAGCAACAACGCCAGCGGCAATGCCGGCGCGGCCGCCAAAACGAACTAGCAAGACGAGCTCGCAAGACGAACTGGCAAGACCGACGCGTTGTCCAGCGTCCACGACAGCGCGGATGCGGCCGGTACGATCTGCTGAGTCCATCCGCTCTTTCGGACATAAAAAAAAGGCCGTGCGTTGCGCACGGCCTTTTCCTTTTGCTTGCTCGCTAGAGCCGTCCGGGCCAACGGCCCGTGGGCTCAACCGGCGGCGCGGAGGTTGTCCGCTGCCGACTTGCCGGAACGACGGTCGGCCACGATCTCGTAAGAGACCTTCTGACCTTCACGCAGCGTGCCGAGACCGGCGCGCTCGACGGCGCTGATGTGTACGAAGACGTCCTGGCCGCCATCGTCGGGCTGGATGAAGCCAAAGCCCTTGGTCGCGTTAAACCACTTCACGGTTCCCATGCTCACGGGGTAGTTCCTTCTCAGATGTGCAGTGTCGAAGCCTACTTTCGCAGGCGGGTTAGATCGAGTTTCTGGAAGGGTCGTCAGCGTGTCTGAACCGGCTGTACCGGTGGATGCCAATGTCGTCCGGCCGAAAATCGATGAGTGATTTTATTGGAATTAAGGCACCAAAACAATCCTGACGTGCACGATTTTTTGATCCGCCGCGATCGACACGGCGGATCAGCATACAGGTCAGAATTTTACTTTCGCAGCCGAGATGCCGGAAGCGGATCAACGGCGGCGGAACTGGCCACCGCGCTGTCCGGGACGGGGAGGCCCGCCCACGCCACTCGGACGTTCGTCCTTGTGGCGGAAAATCAGCCGGCCCTTCTCGAGGTCGTAGGGCGACATTTCCACGGTCACGCGGTCACCCGCCAGCGTCTTGATGCGGTTCTTCTTCATCTTGCCGGCGGTGTAGGCGACGATCTCGTGCCCGGCGTCGAGCTGCACGCGGTAGCGCGCGTCGGGGAGGATTTCGGTGACCAGTCCTTCGAACTGGATCAGCTCTTCCTTAGCCATGAATTTCTCCAGGTCGTGGACGGCTAGTGCGAATAGGGTTTGCGGGTCGGTTGGCCCATCGGCCGACTCTCGCGGCGTAAAAAGGCCACGCCTTGTATCCCATCGGGCTTGCCGGCGCTATGCGCGGAACGCTGTTCCGGGCGCTCGGTTGGGGAAGAATGCGTCTTACCACCGGACCGTTGGCGGCGAGACCCCTTCGAGACCTTCTGGCTACCACCGGGACGTCCGTCAACATGCCTTCCGTCACCGTGCCGACCTTCGCCGGGCCTTCCGTCGCCATGCTTGGCGGCGCTATGGTGGCGTCCGTCGGCATGCCTTTCGTCGGTGCGTCGTCCGTCAGTGTGACGTCCCTCACCATGCCTTGCGCCTTGCGGACGCTGGCCCGGGCGGCCCGGCCGGCCCTGTCGTTGCTGCGGCGGGGGCGGACCCGCATCGCGGCGCCCGGCATCGGTGCGGTGATCCTCACGCGATAGCGTTACCTTGATCAGCCGCTCGATGTCGCGGAGATAGCTGAGTTCCTCGCCGCCGGCGACCAGCGAGATCGCGGTGCCGTCGGCGCCGGCGCGCGCGGTGCGGCCGATGCGGTGCACATAGGTCTCCGGCACGTTCGGCAGGTCGAAATTGATGACGTGGCTGATGCCGTCGACATCGATACCGCGGGCGGCGATGTCGGTGGCGACCAGGGTGCGGATCTCGCCCGAACGGAACTGGGCGAGCGTCCGCTCGCGATGGTTCTGCGACTTGTTGCCATGGATGGCGCTGGCGGCGATGCCAGCCTTCTCAAGCGTCTTCACGACCTTGTCGGCACCATGCTTGGTGCGGGTGAAGACCAGCGCGCGATTGACCGGCTCGTCCTTCAGGAGCTTGGTCAGGAAGGCGGGCTTGGCGGAGAAATCGACCTGGATGATGCGCTGGTTGATCCGCTCGGCGGTCGAGGACACCGGGGTGACCGCAACGCGGGCGGGGTCCCGCAGCATCGCGTCGGCGAGCTCGGCTATATCCTTCGGCATGGTGGCCGAGAAGAACAGCGTCTGCCGCTTGATCGGCAGCTTGGCGACGATTTTACGGATGTCGTTGATGAAGCCCATGTCGAGCATGCGGTCGGCCTCGTCGAGCACGAGGAATTCGACGCTTCCAAGCTTCAGCCCGTTGCTCTGTACGAGGTCGAGCAGCCGGCCGGGGGTCGCCACCAAGACCTCGAGGCCAGGCATCAGCGCGCGAACCTGGCGGCCCATCGGCACGCCGCCGATGGCGAGCGTCGAGGACAGCCGGATGTGGCGGCCGTAGGCGTTGAAACTGTCGAGGATCTGGCCGGACAGCTCGCGGGTGGGCGAGAGCACCAGCACGCGGCAGGTCTTCGGCTGCGGCTTGATGCGGTTCTCGAGCAGGCGGTGCAGGATCGGCAGCGCGAAGGACGCGGTCTTGCCGGTGCCGGTCTGGGCGATGCCGACGACGTCGCGGCCGGTCAGTGCCGTGGGAATCGTCTGGGCCTGGATGGGGGTGGGGGTGACGTAATTCTCTTCGGCGAGAGCACGCGCGATGGGTTCGGCAAGGCCGAAGTCCTGAAAGGAAGTCAAAAGATGGGTTCTTTCCATGTCGAAAGCGAGCGCCCGGCGCAATCAGCGGGGCACGCGCAATAAGGGTGTCGAATGGACACCTGCGTGTTTGGGGTGTCGGATGGCTTGATGGGATGGGGCAAGCCAGAGGCCCGGAAAGGGCTTAAGAACACGCGGCTCGCTACGACCCCTTGATTCGCAAGAGGTCTCGAACCTCCATATGGAACATTCAGGGGGCGGTTTCAAGGCAACGCGGCCTCAAACCGTGATTGCAGTGCAGAAATAGTTATGCCGGAAATTTAGACAGGGTTATTGTTTTGCTTAAAAAATAACCTGTCTGCCGCATTGGCATACATTTTATTCGCCCAAGATTTGGGCAATCGGACTGCGGCGAAAGTTGGATTGCAGCGAAATTATATAATCTGACCAATAGGTTGGCATGTGCCCAGCCCATGGCATGGTTCTTGCGATTCCATTAATCGCAGGCGGCCGTGGGGCCGTTTCGCAGCGTCTTTTTCACGTCTGCGTCAGGGAGATGATACATCCATGTTTAACAAATCCACTCACGATATAGCGGCGTCATTTAGCCGCCGTGGCGTTCTCGCCGCGACCGCCGGACTGATGATGGGTCTGGCTTCATTGACTGGCGCCAAGGCCGCGGACGACACCATCAAGGTCGGCGTCCTTCATTCTCTCTCCGGCACCATGGCCATCAGCGAAACCACGCTGAAGGACACCATCCTCTTCCTCATCGACGAGCAGAACAAGAAGGGCGGCGTCAACGGCAAGAAGCTCGAAGCCGTCGTGGTCGATCCTGCCTCGAACTGGCCGCTGTTCGCTGAAAAGGCGCGCGAGCTGATCACCAAGGACAAGGTCGCGGTCGTGTTCGGCTGCTGGACCTCGGTGTCGCGCAAGTCCGTGCTCCCGGTCTTCAAGGAGCTGAACAGCATCCTGTTCTACCCCGTGCAGTACGAGGGCGAGGAGAGCGAGCGCAACGTGTTCTACACGGGTGCTGCGCCGAACCAGCAGGCGATCCCCGCCGTCGACTATCTGATGAAGGACGAGAAGGTGAAGCGCTGGGTGCTCGCGGGCACCGACTACGTCTATCCGCGCACCACCAACAAGATCCTGGAGGCCTACCTGAAGTCGAAGGGTGTCGCCCAGGAAGACATCATGATCAACTACACGCCGTTCGGTCATTCCGACTGGCAGACGATCGTGGCCGACATCAAGAAGTTCGGCTCGGCCGGCAAGAAGACCGCGGTGGTTTCGACCATCAACGGCGACGCCAACGTTCCCTTCTACAAGGAGCTCGGCAACCAGGGCATCAAGGCCAAGGACATCCCGGTGGTCGCGTTCTCGGTGGGTGAGGAAGAGCTCGCCGGCATCGACACCAAGCCGCTGCTCGGTCATCTCGCCGCCTGGAACTACTTCCAGTCGATCAAGTCGCCCGAGAACGAGAAGTTCATCAAGGCCTGGCAGACCTACACCAAGAACCCGAAGCGCGTGACCAACGATCCGATGGAAGCGCACGTCATCGGTTTCGACATGTGGGTCAAGGCGGTCGAGAAGGTGAAGTCGACCGATCCGGACAAGGTGATCGACGCGCTGCCCGGCATCGAAGCCAAGAACCTGACCGGCGGCACCTCCAAGATGCTTCCGAACCATCACATCACCAAGCCGGTGTTCATTGGCGAAATCAAAGCCAACGGCCAGTTCGACGTGGTGTGGAAGACCCCGGGTCTTGTCGCAGGCGACGCCTGGTCGAAGGAGCTCGATGGCTCCAAGGACCTGGTCGGCGACTGGGTCGGCAAGAAGTGCGGCAACTTCAACACCAAGACCAACAAGTGCCTCGGCTCGGGCTCCTGATCCCGATCTGTCGGTTCATTGCACGACGGGAGGAGGCGGCTATTCCGCCGCCTTCTCCCCACTTCTGCCGGGGTGATTCAAAGTGCCAACCAATTTGTCCGCTCGTCTCTGTACCTTCGTCCTCTCGTTGTTCCTGATCGCGTTCGCACTGCCGGCCTTTGCCGGTCCGTTCGAGGATGCGGTCGCCAAATTCGCCAATGACGATTTCTCCGACACCGATGAGGCGATCGGCGTGGTCGCGAGCAGCGGCAACAAGCTGGCTTTCCCCATCATCAGCGCGCTCCAGGACGGTCGCCTCATGGCCGACCCTGATAGCAAGAAGGTTTACGTCACCGGTGCCGACGGCAAGTCGATCGATGCTGCGACCGGCGAGCCCGTCGCCAGCGTTCCCGACAGCGCCAGCGCTGTGCGCCTCAACAACCGCCTGCGCCGCAGCGTCGACGCTGCGATCGGCAGCCTGACGCTCCAGTCGCCGGATGTCGGAACGCGCCTCCAGGCGGCGCAATCCGTCTTCAAGTCGCACGAGGAGACCGCGCTCGAGCCGGTCGATGCCGCGCTCGCCAAGGAAACCAGCAAATCGGTCAAGGCCGCACTCGGCGATGCCCGCGCCGCGATCCTGCTGTTCAAGTCCGATGCCACCGAGGTCGAGAAGCTCGAGGCGGTCGCGACCCTCAAGGCGCGCGGCGACCAGGAGGCGATGGCGCTGCTGACAGGCATGGGCGATCAGCCGGCCTCGGTGACCAAGGCCGCTGCGAGCGCAATCAGCTCGATCCAGTCTTCGCTCGCGGTCTGGTCCACGGTGCAGAATGCCTGGTACGGCCTCTCACTCGGTTCGGTGCTGCTGCTCGCCGCGATCGGCCTCGCCATCACCTTCGGCGTGATGGGCGTCATCAACATGGCGCATGGCGAGATGGTGATGATCGGCGCCTACACCACCTTCGTGGTGCAGGAGGTGATCCGCACCCGCTATCCCAGCCTGTTCGACTATTCCTTGCTGATCGCCGTGCCGCTCGCCTTCCTCGTCGCCGGCGGCATCGGCGTGCTGATCGAGCGCAGCATCATCCGTTTCCTCTATGGCCGTCCGCTGGAGACGCTGCTGGCAACCTGGGGCCTGTCGCTGGTGCTGCAGCAGGCGGTGCGCACCATGTTCGGCCCGACCAACCGCGAGGTCGGCAATCCCTCCTGGATGAGCGGCGCGTTCGAGCTCGGCCAGATCACCATCACCTACAACCGGCTCTGGATCCTCGTCTTCACGCTCGCGGTGTTCGCGATCCTGCTCGCGATGCTGCGCTACACCGCGCTCGGCCTCGAGATGCGCGCGGTGACGCAGAACCGCCGCATGGCGGCCTCGATGGGCATCGCCACCTCGCGCGTCGACGCGCTGACCTTCGGTCTCGGCTCCGGTATTGCCGGCATCGCAGGCGTAGCGCTGTCGCAGATCGACAATGTCAGCCCCAATCTCGGCCAGAGCTACATCATCGACAGCTTCATGGTCGTGGTGTTCGGCGGCGTCGGCAATCTCTGGGGCACGCTGGTCGGCGCCTTCACACTCGGCATCGCCAACAAGTTCCTGGAGCCGGTCGCCGGCGCCGTGCTCGGCAAGATCGCGATCCTCGTTCTCATCATCCTGTTCATTCAAAAGCGGCCGCGCGGCCTGTTCGCGCTCAAGGGCCGTGCGGTGGAAGCATGACCCCTCACATGCTGACCCGATCGCTGGACCGCGGCGCGACGATCTTTCTCGCCATCGTCGCGGTCTGCGGCATCCTCATCCCGCTCTCAAACCTGCTGCTGCCCGCGGGCTCGTTCCTGCAGGTGCCGACCTATCTGGTCGCGCTCTGGGGCAAATATGTCTGCTACGCGATCCTCGCGCTTTCGATCGATCTGATCTGGGGCTATTGCGGCATCCTCTCGCTCGGCCACGGCGCCTTCTTCGCGCTCGGCGGCTACGCGATGGGCATGTACCTGATGCGGCAGATCGGCACCCGCGGCGTCTACGGCAACCCGATCCTGCCCGACTTCATGGTGTTCCTGAACTATTCGAAGCTGCCCTGGTACTGGTACGGCTTCGACATGTTCTGGTTTGCGGCGCTGATGGTGCTGTTCGTGCCGGGCCTGCTCGCCTTCTGCTTCGGCTGGCTCGCCTTCCGCTCCCGCGTCACCGGCGTGTACCTGTCGATCATCACGCAGGCGATGACCTATGCGCTGCTGCTTGCCTTCTTCCGCAATGATTTCGGCTTCGGCGGCAACAACGGCCTGACCGACTTCAAGGACATCCTCGGCTTCAACGTCCAGGCCGAGGGCACCCGTGCCGCGCTGTTTGCGCTGAGCTGCCTGGCGCTCATCCTGAGCTTCCTGATCTGCCGCTCCGTCGTGTCCTCCAAGCTCGGCAAGGTTCTGATCGCAATTCGCGACGCGGAATCGCGCAGCCGGTTCCTCGGGTACCGCGTCGAATCCTACAAGCTGTTCGTGTTCACGTTGTCGGCCTGCATGGCCGGCGTTGCCGGTGCGCTCTACGTGCCCCAGGTCGGCATCATCAACCCGAGCGAATTCGCACCCGGCAATTCGATCGAGGCGGTGATCTGGGTTGCGGTCGGCGGGCGCGGTACGCTGATCGGCGCGGCACTCGGCGCCGTCGTCGTTAACTATGCAAAAACGTTCTTCACCTCGGGCATGCTCGCGCCCTACTGGCTGTTCATGCTGGGCGCGCTGTTCATCCTGGTGACGCTGCTGCTGCCGAAGGGCATCGTCGGCACCTTCAATGCCTGGTGGGAGTCGTCCAAAGAAAAACGCACCGCAGCCAGCGCGAGCGCCGCGGCCGAAGATGGCGTCACCGAACCCAAGATGGCGGAGTAGGCGCAATGAACGTGATGGATACACGCGCGACCTCCGCGATGCTCTATCTCGACGGCGTGCACGTCTCGTTCGACGGCTTCCACGCCATCAACAATCTGTCGCTGACGCTCGCGCCCGGCGAGATGCGCGCCATCATCGGCCCGAACGGTGCCGGCAAGACCACGATGATGGACATCATCACCGGCAAGACCAAGCCCGACGAGGGCACGGTGCTGTTCGACGGCGTCACCGATTTGACGCGTCTGGACGAGACCCGCATCGCCGAGCTCGGCATCGGCCGCAAATTCCAGAAGCCGACCGTGTTCGAGAGCCAGACCGTGCAGGACAACCTCCTGCTCGCGCTCAATGTCGACCACAGCGTCAAGGGCACGCTGTTCTGGCGCGGCAGCAGGGCGGAGTCCGAGCGCATCGACAAGGTGCTGGAGACGATCCGCCTCACCGATGCCCGCAACCGGCTCGCCGGCAGCCTCAGCCACGGTCAGAAGCAGTGGCTCGAGATCGGCATGCTGCTGGCGCAGGATCCGAAGCTGCTGCTCGTCGACGAGCCCGTCGCGGGCATGACTGACGTCGAGACCCATCTCACCGCCGAGCTGCTGAAAGAAATCAACAAGACCCACACCGTGATGGTCGTCGAGCACGACATGACGTTCGTGCGCGAGCTCGGCGTCAAGGTCACCTGCCTGCATGAAGGCACCGTGCTTGCGGAAGGAACCATCGACCAGGTCTCGTCCAACGAGCGGGTCATCGAAGTCTATCTGGGGCGCTGAGCGATGCTTGAGGTCAAGGACATCAACCTGTTCTACGGCGCGGCGCAGGCGCTGCGCGGCGTCTCCATCGCCGCGGAGCCCGGCAAGGTCACCTGCGTGCTCGGGCGCAACGGCGTCGGCAAGACCTCGCTCCTGCGCGCCATGGTCGGGCAGTACCCGATCTCTTCGGGCGCGATCGTGCTCGACGGCAGCGACATCACGGGCCTCAAGCCCTATGAGCGGGCGCGCAAGGGCATCGGCTTCGTGCCGCAGGGCCGCGAGATATTTCCGCTGCTGACGGTCGAGGAGAACCTCAAGACCGGCTTCGGTCCGCTCAAGCGCGAGGACAGGCACATTCCGGACGACGTGTTCTCGCTGTTCCCGGTGCTGCAATCGATGCTCGGCCGGCGCGGCGGCGACCTCTCCGGCGGCCAACAGCAGCAGCTCGCGATCGGCCGCGCGCTGGTGATGCGGCCGAAATTGCTGCTGCTCGACGAGCCGACCGAAGGCATCCAGCCGTCGATCATCAAGGACATCGGTCGCGCCATCTCGTATCTGCGTAACCTCGGCAACATCGCCATCGTACTGGTCGAACAATATCTCGACTTTGCCTGCGAACTCGGCGACAGTTTCGCGGTGATGGATCGCGGCGCGGTGAAATTCTCCTGCGACCGATCCAATCTCGATCCGGCCGAAATCAGCCGCCAGATGGCGCTGTAATCCGAAAATTTCTGCCGCGGCCGGCTGGGGAGACGGATGCGCAGCGACGCTTTGACGACATCTTCGGTATTCGAGGCGAACCGCGCCCGCGGCGCGGTGCGCTTCGACGTCCATGCCCGCGATGGGGTGACGCGGCGGGGCGTCTTGCATGAGTCCGGCTCCCTGCGCGTGCGCTTTCCCTCGCCGGAGGGCGAGGGGCTCTCCGGCGTGTTCGTCAACACGGCTGGCGGCGTTGCCGGCGGAGACAGTTTTGACATCGAGATCGCGGCAGGTCAGGGCTCGCGCCTGACATTGACCACCGCTGCGGCCGAGAAGGTCTATCGTGCGCCCGGGGCGGCGGCGCAGCTCAATATCGCCTTGAAGGTCGCCGCGGGCGCGCACCTCGGCTGGTTGCCCCAAGAGACGATCCTGTTCGATCGTGCCCGGGTCCATCGTCGCTTCGACATCGAGCTGGACGAGGCCGCCTCGCTTCTGCTTTGCGAAATCGTCGTGTTTGGCCGCACCGCCATGGGCGAGCGGATGGAGCAGGGCGAGTTCATTGATCGCTGGCGGCTGCGTCGTGGTGGCAAGCTGGTGTTCGCCGAAACCGTCAGGCTCGACGGCAATATCGGTGCAAAACTAGGGCGATCGGCGGTGGCCAAGGGCGGTGCCGCGATCGGCACGGCGCTGATCGTTCCCGGCGACGAGCCGCTGATCGAGCGTATCCGCGAGGCCTCGGAGTCATTCGCCGGCGAGGTCGGAATCTCCGCCTGGAATGGCTTTGCAATGGCGCGGTTCTGTGCCCAAGATGCCGCGCGCTTGCGCGCCGATATGATGGCGGTGCTGGCGCGGACCGGCGCGGCGCTGCCGCGGCTGTGGCTGAGTTGATGGCTGCTGAATTGATGCATTGAACGGAAGAGATGCTGCATGAACCTGTCTCCCCGCGAAAAGGACAAGCTCCTGATCTCGATGGCGGCGATCGTCGCCCGCCGCCGGCTGGATCGCGGCGTCAAGCTCAACCATCCCGAGGCGATCGCGATCATCTCCGACTTCATCCTCGAAGGCGCGCGCGACGGCCGTACCGTCGCCGAGCTGATGCAATCCGGCGCGCAGGTTCTCACCCGCGACCAGGTGATGCCGGGCATTCCCGAAATGATCCACGACATCCAGGTCGAGGCGACCTTTCCGGACGGCACCAAGCTCGTCACCGTGCACGAGCCGATCAGGTAGGAGCGAGAGCATGATTCCCGGCGAACTCTTCATCCAGGACGGCGAGATCGAGCTCAATGCCGGCCGCAAGACCGTGACGCTGACGGTGGCCAACACCGGCGACCGCCCGATCCAGGTCGGCTCGCACTACCATTTCTTCGAGACCAACCCGGCGCTGAAATTCGACCGCAAGAAAGCCCGCGGCATGCGCCTCGACATCGCCGCCGGCACCGCCGTCCGCTTCGAGCCCGGCCAGACCCGCGACGTCCAGCTCGTCGCCGTGGCCGGCAAGAAGACCATCTACGGTTTTCGCGGCGACGTGATGGGGAAGCTGTGAGTCCATGCTCCCCGCCGTCCGCCTCGTCTCCGAAGCTGCTGAGCTGGCCGCGCGCCGGCACAACGGCATGGCGCGCAAGGGGCGGGGGAACGAGCCTTACATCAACCATCTCGCGGAGGTCGCGAACCTGCTGGCGACGGCGACCGATGGCGCGGATGCCGAGCTGGTCGCGGCCGGGTGGCTGCACGACGTGATCGAGGACACCGACACCACTCGCGAGGAGCTCGCACAGAAATTCTCTGATCGCGTCGCCTCTCTCGTCGTTGAATGCACTGACGACATGAGCCTGCCCAAACCAGAGCGGCGACGCCGGCAGATCGTCGATGGGCCGAAGAAATCTGCCGGAGCAAAACTCATCAAGATCGCCGACAAGATCAGCAACATCGGCGCGCGCATTCATTCCGACCCGTCCGCCGAAGAGCGCGACGATCTCGCCGACTACACGGGCTGGGCTGAGCAGGTCGTCGCCGGATGCCGTGGCGGCAATTCGTGGCTCGATGCAAAATTCGACGATGCCGTAAGCGCAGCGAGGGCTTCGCTGTGAACAACCAAAAATTCAAACGCAAACGGGGCTTGTGATGTCCGTCAAAATAAAGCGTTCCGTCTATGCCGACATGTTCGGCCCGACCACCGGCGACAAGGTGCGGTTGGCCGACACCGATCTCATCATCGAGGTCGAGAAGGATTTCACCACCTACGGCGAGGAGGTGAAGTTCGGCGGCGGCAAGGTGATCCGCGACGGCATGGGCCAGTCGCAGGTCACCAACAAGCAGGGTGCGGCCGACACCGTCATCACCAATGCCCTGATCGTCGACCACTGGGGCATCGTGAAGGCCGACGTTGCGATCAAGGACGGCATGATTTCGGCGATCGGCAAGGCTGGTAATCCCGACATCCAGCCGGGCGTCACCATCATCGTCGGCCCCGGCACCGACGTGATCGCGGGCGAAGGAAAAATCCTCACCGCCGGCGGCTTCGACAGCCACATCCATTTCATCTGTCCGCAGCAGATCGAGCACGCGCTGATGTCTGGCGTCACCTCGATGCTCGGCGGCGGCACCGGTCCCTCGCACGGCACGTTCGCCACCACCTGCACGCCGGGACCGTGGCACATGGGGCGGATGATCCAGTCGTTCGACGCCTTCCCGGTCAATCTCGGCATCTCCGGCAAGGGTAACGCGTCGCGGCCCGCCGCCCTGGTCGAGATGATCAAGGGCGGCGCCTGCGCGCTGAAGCTGCACGAGGACTGGGGCACCACGCCGGCTGCGATCGACAACTGCCTGTCGGTGGCCGACGATTACGACGTCCAGGTCATGCTGCATTCCGACACGCTGAACGAATCCGGCTTCGTCGAGGATACGATCAAGGCCTTCAAGGGCCGTACCATCCACGCCTTCCACACCGAGGGCGCCGGCGGCGGTCACGCCCCCGACATCATCAAGGTCGCGGGGCTGAAGAATGTGCTGCCGTCCTCGACCAACCCGACGCGGCCCTTCACCCGCAACACCATCGACGAGCATCTGGACATGCTGATGGTGTGCCACCATCTCGATCCCTCGATCGCGGAAGACCTCGCGTTTGCGGAGAGCCGCATCCGCAAGGAGACCATCGCGGCCGAGGATATCCTGCACGATCTCGGCGCGCTCTCGATGATGTCCTCGGACTCGCAGGCCATGGGCCGACTCGGCGAGGTCATCATCCGGACGTGGCAGACCGCGGACAAGATGAAGAAGCAGCGCGGGTCGCTCGACCAGGACAAAGGCAAGGACAACGACAACTTCCGCGTCAAGCGCTACATCGCCAAGTACACGATCAATCCTGCGATCGCGCACGGCGTGTCGAAGCTGATCGGATCGGTCGAGAAGGGCAAGCTCGCCGACCTCGTGCTGTGGTCGCCGGCCTTCTTCGGCGTCAAGCCGGACTGTATCATCAAGGGCGGCTCGATCGTCGCCGCCCCCATGGGCGATCCCAACGCCTCGATCCCGACGCCGCAGCCGGTGCACTATCAGCCGATGTTCGGTGCCTTCGGCAAGGCGCGCACCGCGTCGTCCGTGGTGTTCACCTCGAAGGCGGCGGTCACCGGCGGCCTCGCGCGAAAGCTCGGCATCGACAAGAAGCTCTATGCGGTGCAGAACACCCGCGGAAAGATCTCGAAGAAGAGCATGATCCACAACGACGCCACGCCCAATATCGAGGTCGATCCCGAGACCTACGAGGTGCGCGCCGACGGCGAACTGCTGACCTGCGCGCCCGCCGAGGTGCTGCCGATGGCGCAGCGATATTTCATGTACTGAAATAGCGTCTGGATGCATGTCCCCGGCGCATGTCCCGATTGCATGTCTTGTTGCATGTCCTGGGGCGGCTTTTCCGGTTTTGCGTTCGACCCCGCCTGGTCTAAGGTCCCGCCCGGTATCTTACCTTAGAAGAAAAGCCGGGAGGATTTCTCGTGATTTACGTCGTTGCCACCTTGACCATCAAGCCCGAGACGCGCGCCGAATTCATTGCGGCCGCCACCGCCTGCATCAAGGAGACGCGGAAGGAGCCCGGCAACATCGCCTATGATTTGCACGAGAGCGTCACCGATCCCGCCAAGATGGTGTTCGTCGAGCAGTGGGAGAGCGCCGAGGCGCTGGTGCCGCATCGCGCCATGGAGCACATGAAGACGTTCGGCCGCGTCGCGGTGAAGTGTTTTACGGCGCCGCCGAAGATTGAAGTGATCACGCCCGAGAAGGTCGAGACACGGTAACGGGGTAAAAGCATGATCCGGGCGACGCAGGTTAAGGGACAGCACGGCTTCACGGAGACGCCGGCGGATACGGTGGTGCTCGATTTCGACGACCGGCACCGCCGCCGCATGGCGATGACGGGGACGCGGGGCCTCGAATTCCTGCTCGACCTGGAGAATGCCGTCGCACTGCGCGGCGGTGATGCGTTGGTGCTGGAGGACGGCAGGCTGGTCGAAGTGGTCGCGGCGCCCGAGCCGCTGCTGGAGATCCGCGGCCGCGATCCGCACCACCTCATTCGCGTCGGCTGGCATCTCGGCAATCGCCATTTGCCGACGCAGATCATGGCCAAGAGCCTGCGCATCCGCCGCGACCATGTCATCGAGGCCATGGTGAAGGGTCTCGGCGCGCGCGTGATCGAGATCGAGGCGCCGTTCGATCCCGAGGGCGGCGCTTACGCCGACGGCGGCCACGCACATGGTCACGATGATCACGGGCATCACGATCACGACCATCATCACCATGATCATGGTCACGATCACCACGACCACCATGATCATGCCGCGCATGACCATGGCCACGACCATCACCACGACGAGCATTGCGACCACCCCGACCACCACCACGGCCACAAGCATGCTCATGACCACAAATGAGCCGGTGAGTGCCGGTGACCTCGCCGAGCGCGAGGCGGCGGCGCTGTACCGGCTGATGACGTGGCTGTCGCCAGCCTTTCCGGTCGGCGGCTTCTCCTATTCCAGCGGCATCGAATGGGCGGTCGAGGCGGGCGACATCGCTGACACCGCGACGCTGGCCGACTGGCTCGACGCCATGCTGGGCGATGGTTCCGGCTTTTGCGATGCGACGTTCCTGGTCCACGCCTATCGCGCCACTGAATTGGGCGAGGACACCACCTTGAACGATATCGCGGAGCTCGCCGCCGCCTTCGTGCCGTCGCGCGAGCGGCAGCTCGAGACGACCTCGCAGGGCCGCGCCTTCATCGACATCTCCCGCGCCGCGTGGGATGCCGACGGGCTGAATGCCATGGTGGCGGCATGTCGCACGGCACTGATCTATCCTGTCGCCGTCGGCGTGGTTGCCGCGGTGCACGGCGTGCCGCTGGCGCCGACGCTGCACGCCTTCCTGCATGCGCTGGTCTCGAACTGGATTTCGGCGGCGAGCCGCCTCATTCCGCTCGGCCAGACCGACAGCCAGCGGGTGCTGGTGAAGCTGGAAGCCGCCGTTGCCGCGACCGCCAATCGTGCGTTGAATGCGAACTTGGATGACCTCGGCAGCGCGACCTTCCGCGCCGATCTCGCCAGCCTGCGGCACGAGACGCAATATACGCGGCTGTTTCGCTCGTGAGCGGTGCGGCCTTTAATCCATCGAGAGAGAGCGAGTGACATGTCGAAATCTCACGGCCCCTTGCGCGTCGGAATAGGCGGCCCGGTCGGATCGGGCAAGACCGCGCTGATGGACCTGCTCTGCAAGACCATGCGCGAGCGCTATGACATTGCGGCGATCACCAACGACATCTACACCAAATGGGATGCGGAATTCCTGGTGCGCTCGGGCTCGCTGACGCCGGACCGCATCGCCGGCGTCGAGACCGGCGGCTGCCCGCACACCGCGATCCGCGAGGACGCTTCGATGAACCTGGCCGCGGTCGCCGACATGCGCGCAAAATTCCCCGGGCTCGACCTCGTGCTGATCGAGTCCGGCGGCGACAATCTGGCTGCCACTTTTTCCCCGGAGCTCGCCGACCTCACCATCTACGTCATCGACGTGGCGGCCGGCGACAAGATCCCGTCCAAGGGCGGCCCCGGTATCACCCGCTCCGACCTCCTGGTCATCAACAAGATCGACCTCGCGCCCCATGTCGGCGCCTCCCTGGAGAAGATGGAGACGGACGCCAGGCGCATGCGCGGCGCGCGCCCCTTCGTCATGACCAACCTGAAAAAGAGCGAGGGGCTCGACCAGATCGTCGGCTTCATCGAGGCCAAAGGCGGCCTGAAACGGGCGGGCTGACGGCGCGACGACGTGGCGCAGGCGTTTTCCGCCGTTAACGTCTGGGGCAAAAGCCGCATCCGCGGAACAAATTTCGGACACGGCGATTAACTACCTCCGGTGCCCGGAGCAAAGCCTTCATGGCCAGACCATCGGCCGGGCGAATTAAGCTTTTCAGGCGACCGAAGTTGCGTACTGATGCCTCCTCCTTCATTATCTCCGTTACTGGGGTCCACTCTGTTTCGGCACATGGCCGTTCGAGCGGCGTTGATATGCTCCGTGTTTATTGCCGACCTGCTGTTTTCGCCTGAGTAGTCGAAGTGGTCCGGCTGGGTTTTATCATCGGTTTCATCGCCCTGCTCGGAGCCCTGCTCTCCGGGCTCGCGGCCTATCGCGTCCACGACCAGGAGCTGGCACTGGACCGGATCGCGCTGGCGCGCGCGATCGACGTCCACGCGAGCCTGGTCCAGGACCGGCTGACCGAGCGCGAGCTGCTCGCGCGTGTCGCCTCAGGCTTGTTCCGTGCGCCGTCGGTCATCAAGCCGAACATGCTGGAGCCGCTGCGCTCGGCCATCTACGCCTTCAAGACCGATTTCGTGGTCGCCGGGTGGGTCGCCCGGCTGAAGCCGAACGAGCTTCTCCCGGCGGAGGACGCGATCGCGAGCGCCGGCTTCCCCAATCCGCAGATTCGCACGTATGACGACAAGCCGATCGATCTTGCGAAGGTCACCCAGCCGATCGACGTGCTGATGGACCTCGAACCGCGCAGCAACGAGACCAAGGCGCTGCCCGGCCGCAGCTACGAGCAGGATCAGGTGCGCAGCGCCATGCTGACGCGTGCGCGTGTCGAGAAGAGGTCGGTCGCCTCGGACCCGGTTCAGTTGCTGCGTGGCGGCGGGCCCATCGGCATCATCGTGGCCGCGCCCGTCATTCCCGAGGGCGCGACCGAGCCGGCCGGCTTCGTCACGTTTTCCTACGAGCTCGCCTCCCTGATGCTGACCAATGACGACATGTCGTTGTTCTCGGTCGCGCTGAAGGATCCGCGCAGGGAAGGTGGCGAGCTCGTTGCCAACGACCAGGGCGTGGTCTCGTCACGCATGACGGCAGCGGACGGGCCGGCGCCGTCGGCGACGCGCACGGTGAGCTTTGGCGGCCGCGACTGGCATCTCGGCTACTACGCCAAGACCAATTCGGCGCGGCGCGCTGAGCAGACGGCGATCATCGTGGCGGCGATCGGTTTTGCCATCACCGCGATGGTGTGCGGCCTGTTCGGCTATGTCGCCTACAACAATCTGCGGCTCAGCCGGGAAATCCAGGTGCGGATCGGCTTCGAGCGCCGGCTGACCGCCGTCATCGACGAGCTCAACCACCGGGTCAAGAACATCCTGGCGGTGATCCAGTCGATCGTGACGCGCACGCTGCGCCACGGCTCGGACATCGACGTTGCGCGTGAACTGCTGATCGGCCGCATCCACGCCATGTCCAACGTGGTCTCGCTGCTCAGCGAGAGCCAGTGGCAGGGCGTCAAGCTGAAGGGCCTGTTCGAGGCGCGCGCCATCCCGCATGCCGATCGCATCGCCGTCACCGGCCCCGACATCGCGGTCAGCGCGCGCGCCGCGCAGAGCCTGTCGCTCCTGTTCTTCGAGCTCGCCTCGCACTCCGACGAAGGTCTGTCGCTGGTCGGAAAGCATCCGCACATCACCGCGAATTGGACGGTGACGGGCGAGGGGACCGACGAGGTCTTCCATTTCCGCTGGGAGGAGTTCAACACCAGCGAGGCGACGCGCCGCCCGGATTCCGATTTCGGTCTGATCCTGCTCGACCGTGTCGCGCCCGAAGCGCTCGGCGGCACCGCCAAGCGCTACTTCACCGACGCCTCCTACGTCTATGAATTGACGGCGCCGATGGAGACGGTGGTCGACATGTCCGAGCGCGACCGCACGGACAAGATCTCGGCGCCGGTCAGGCCGGTGCGATAGAGGTCGAGCTTCAGATTGTTGCTTTGAGCATGATCTTTTCGGAAAACCGCTTCGCACTTTTCCGGATCATGCTCTAACCCTTCGGCCGCAGCACCAGGTCGACCAGATTGCGCGCGTAGGCCGGCGTGATCGGTGCAATGCCGAAGACGTAGCGGTAGAACAGGCTGCCATAGATGGCGTCGTAGAGATACTCGGGCGCTCCCTCCGCCAGGATGCTGCCATCCGTCTGGCCAGCGGCGATCATCTCGACCAGTGCGTCGCGGCGGAATTGCAGGTAGCGGGCATAGAACAGCTCCGCCGAGCCGGTCTTGGAAATGCATTCGGAGACGACGGCGAGCTGCACCTTGCCGAACTCGCCCTGGAGCGCCTCGGCATAGGCCGCGGCATGGCGGCGTGCGCGCGCCGCGGGGCTGCCGGAGCTCGCAGGCGGCAGCGGCAGCATCTGCGCGGCATGATGAAGGAAGGCGTCGATCAGCAGCGCTTCCCGCGACGGCCACCATTTGTAGATCGTCATCTTGGAGACGCTGGAGTGGCGTGCGACGGCGTCGATGGAGGTGGCGGCAAGGCCGGTGGCGGCCATCAGCGCATAGGCGCTTTCGAGAATGGCGTTGGTGGTCTCGATCGATCGCGGCCGGCCGCGCCGGGGCGCGCTGTCAGCCTCATCACCCCCGCCCTTTGCCATCGCCACGCCCGGTCCCCTCACGCAGAGGCTCCCCGCATAGCGCAGCCACAGGTCTCGGCCTAGCAGAATCGCACGATTATTTGGCTCGAGCGAAGTGGGTACCGGTTCGCGTGAAGAAAACGCGTCAAGACAGGAATCTAGAGCTCCGTTCCGATTAGATCGGAACGGAGCTCTAGGCCTGCTGCCGCAGGGCGGCCGGAAGGTCCTGCCGCCTCGACCACGAGATGTAATAGGCCACAGCCGTCATCGCCGCGAAGCCAACGAGGCTTACCGCGATCTGCATCACCACGAGGTTCGGTCCGGTGATCAGGATGAGATGGCCGGCGAAGGACAGGAACACGGCAACGCAGAACACCGCGAGCCATTCCTCGCCGCATGTGATCACCGCCTGAAGCGGCCGCAACTTCAGGCCGGGGTGGTCGGCCGGAATGAGATGGGTCGCGAGGAAGGCGAGCGCGAGGAAATGGATCACGCGATAGGGCGCGAGGTTTTCCTTGTCTGTCGGCGCGATGCTGTTGACGACGACGTCCGGCAAATAGACGGCCAGCGCGGGCGAATGCCGCATCAAGGTGACCGCCATCGCGAAGATGAGATAGGCACCCGCGAGGATCCGCAGCCAGGACATGCCGTGCAACGCGCGTCCGGAGGCGCCTGTTACGGCGAACCAGCCGCCGAGGACCATCAGCATCTGCCAGCACAGCGGATTGAAGGTCCAGTCCTGGTCCGGATAGACCCGGAAATTCCAGTCGAACCAGCGCGCCGCAACGTACAGCGCGACCGATGCCGCCAGCGTCAGGTTCGGCCGCCGCAACAAACCCCATAGCGCAAACGGAAAGAACGCCATCAGCGGGATCATCAGTTGCAGGAGGTCGAGGTTCAGCGGCTCTTCCTGGAGCACGAGGCCGCGGATCAGGATGCGCAGCGGATGATCGAGAATGCCCGAGATGTTGTATTCGTGGATGATCTCCGGCGCCATCGATTGCGAGGCGACATAGGCGATGGTGTCGATATAGATCACGAAGAGCACGACATAGGCAGCGTAGAGCCGCCAGACGCGGCGGAAGATGCGCGTCGCCGCGACGACGTAGCCGCGCTCCAGCGCCATCCTGCCGTGAATGATGGCGACGCCATAACCCACCACGAACACGAACAGGTCAGCGGCGCCGCTGAAGCCGAAATTTCGCAGCGTCAGGAGATTAACGACGTTGTTCGGGATGTGGTCGACGAACACCGACCAGTTGGCAATGCCGAGCGTCAAATACAATCTGGCATCGTGATGGAATGCGGCGAGGTTCGCCTTGACGGACGGTTTCATCGCGGAAAATGACTTTTGGAATCACGGGCGCTGCTTTTAGCGGCAACCGCCCGCCTATCCGAGTAGCGTTTGCGTGAGGGGGGCTGGAATTGTCCAATCTGGCGCAAAATTGCGCATGATCGCCGGATGGAATTCCCGCAAGCTCGCCCGTTCTGCCGACGACGAAATTATCTTAGCGCTTCGACCGCTATTCGGCCGGTTCAGCCGAGGCTTCGTCGGATGCGCCGGCGCGGCTCGCCATGATTCCGAGGGCGACGCCGCCGATCGCCAGGATCGGCAGCAGCCGCTTGATTCCGATGGCGCGAACGATCTGGAGGCCCGTCGCGAGCAGCATGGGGTCGGCGAGCATGCTCGAAGCGGCCGACTTCGCGGCGCGCTCGGCGGCGATCCGGGCGCGCTTCCGCATCTCCCGCTTGTAGCCCCAATAGCTCCCCGCCGCGGCAAGCGTCAGCAGGAAGAAGATGCCGGCGCCGGCGAGGCAGGCCTGCACCGGTCCATAGGTCTGAAGGACCGAGATGAAGGCGGCCGCGCAGAGAAAGCCCGTGGTGATGAAGAGCGCGAGTGCCGCGCCCGCGGCGAGCGATGTCAGGCGGACGGTCGCGCCCGTCGATGCGCTGATGCCGTCGATGATGCGCTGTAACATGGCCTTGCTCCTCAGATCCCCGCAAGCCGGCAGCGACGGCGCGACAGCGCCGCCGTAACAACGTCAAGGTCCTGCGCCCACGCTACCGGCGCCAGGCGACACCGATCAGGAAGCCGATGCCGAGCGCGAGTCCGACGGTCGCGAGCGGCCGCTGCGTGATGGCATCTTCCAGCGTTTCCTCGATCGAGCCGTAGGCGTCTTGCGCAGCTTCCATCATGGCGCTGCCGCGATCCGACATGTCGTCGACCGCGGAATCCACGCTCTCGCGGGCCTGGCGATAGCCGCGGCGGGCCTGCTTGCTGGTGGAATTGGCAAAGGTGTTGAGCGCGTCGGTGATCTGATCGGTGAGGGCGGCGATATCGCTTTTCACGGCTGCTACATCCTTCTCGAGGCGTTCTCTGGTGGCTTTGTCGGTCCAGTCTCTCATCCCGGTTTCGCCATTGGTTGACATCAGGAGCTCCAAAGCTGTTGGCGGCTGAGATAGCCGGAAAACGTTTCGTGCCCGGGTAAGTTCCGTTCGGGAAACCGGTCATGCCTGCGGCAGCTGCGGCGAATTCTCCGGCAGCAGATGCTCCTTCAGGATCAGCCCGACGATCAGGAGCGGCGACGACAGGAATGCGCCCATCGGCCCCCACAGCCAGGTCCAGAAGGCCAGCGCGATGAAGACGGCAAGCGCGTTCAGGGAAAGCCTGCGCCCGATGATGGTCGGCGTGACGAAGTGTCCTTCCAGGAAGGTGATGCCGCCGAAGGCGAGCCCCGCCATCAGTCCGCCGCCGATGGTCGGGAAGGCGACGAGCCCCACCACGACCAGGATGACGAACATCGCGACCGGTCCGATGATCGGGATGAAGTTGAGCGCCGCCGCAAGCGCGCCGAGCCCGGCCGGATTGGGCATGCCGGTGACGGCGCAGATGAGACCGGTTGCGATACCCACGCCGACATTGATCAGCGTCACCGTCAAAAGATAGTTGCCGAGATGGACCTCGATCTCGTTGAGGATCCGCAGCGTGCGCAGCCGCGAATCGCGATCGCCGAAATTCATGATCAGCGCCCGCCGCAGGTCGCGCCAGCTCGCGATGAACAGGATCAGCGTGGCGAAGAACAGCAGGAATTCGGCGAAGGTCGGCGACAGGAATTCCAGCGTCGGTTGCACCCATTCGGTTTTCGGCAGCGGAAGGCTAGGCAGCCCCTCCGAGCCGCCCACCATCGTCTGCAATTCCTTCCACAGCGCCAGCGGCCGGTCGAAGACGTGCATCTTCTCCTTCAACTGCGCGCCCAATTCCGGCAGGCGCGAGCTCCACTCCATCGCTGGCACGGCAATCAGCGCGACGACGAAGGCGACCACCGTCGTCACCGCGATCACGATCAGCACGGCGCCGAAGGCGCGCGGCACATGCCGCCGCTCGAGAAAGCTCGCGGCCGGCGACAACATGGTGCCGGCGACGACCGCCATCACGACCGGGAGGAAGAATGCCCTGGCGACGTAGAGCACGGCGACCACGGCAATCAGGAACAGACCGGCGAGCGCAAAGGCGACGAACTCGGTGCGGCGGATCACCGGCGGCAGCTCGACATGGCTGTCGGGAAGCGGGGCGCCCTCGTTATTGCCGGAAATCAGACGTTCAGTGGGAAGGACGCGCACAATATCTCCTCCCGCACGGAAGCCTCCGCGCGCCCATTGTTGGCAGTAGAACGTCCGGGCGGACGTTCCGGTTCCATCGCGGTTTCGTGAAGTTTTGCTCGCTTGACTGTGACCTCGCCGCCGCAGCGAGCGGTGGAACTTGAGTCGGTCCAGCTGCGTTTGTTGGGAGCCGCATCACCTGATGCACATCCAATGGGGCAGCACATGACAAGGTTCTCTCCAGTCCGTCGCCGCTTCTCGCTGCGCGCCACCACCGCCATTGCCTTCGCGACAGCATTGCTGACCGTGCCCTTCGCGGCACAGGCCCAGACGCTCGGCTACGCGCCGATGCAGCCGCAGGGATATCCGCAGGACCCGAGCTATTCGCGGGGTTATGTCAACGCGGCGCCGCAGGCCGCCGACGAGGATGCCGCGCTGCCCGACCGGCTGCGCAAGCAGATCGTCAGCTTCGACCGGAACGAGCCGGCCGGGACCATCGTCATCGATACCGGCAACACTTACCTCTATTACGTGCTCGGCAATGGCCGCGCGATCCGTTACGGCGTCGGCGTCGGCCGACAAGGTTTCACCTGGGCCGGCGTGCAGAGCGTCAGTCGCAAGGCCGAGTGGCCGGACTGGCATCCGCCGGCCGAGATGATCGCGCGTCAGCCTTATCTGCCGCGCTTCGTCGCCGGCGGTCCCGGCAATCCGCTCGGCGCTCGCGCGATGTATCTCGGCTCGAGCGAATACCGCATCCATGGCACGAACGATCCCACCACGATCGGCAAGTTCGTGTCCTCCGGTTGCATTCGCATGACCAACGAGGACGTCACGGACCTGTTCAGCCGCGTCAATGTCGGCGCCAAGGTGGTGGTGCTGCCGAAGAACGCGCCGCTGATGGCCAAGGGATACGACAAGGGCGGCGACCCCGTACGCAAGCGCCCGCCGGTGACGACGCTGCCTTCGGGACGGCAGGCGCTGAACATCACGACGTCGGCAGTGAACTGAGAGTTGAGCGAGGTCATATGAAGAGACGTTCGATCGGCAAACTGGCCGGTGGCGCGGCGGCGTGCTTCGCCGTCGCCTCGCTCGGCCTCGCGTTGACGCCGTCGGCGCATGCGGAAGACTTCTTCTCGGCGCTGTTCGGCGGCTTCCGCGCGCGCTCCGCGCCGGAGATCCGCATGCCGTTCCCGACCGATGACATGCCGCGCTACGACACGCCGCGCCAGCGGGCCTCTTATGGCGGCGGCATCGCCTATTGCGTGCGCGGTTGCGATGGCCGCTACTTCCCGGCGCAAGGAAACGACGCCGAAAGCAAGGCGAAATCCTGCAAGAGCTTCTGCCCGACGTCCGAAACCTCGCTGGTCTATGGCAGCAACATCGACGACGCCACGACGGACAAGGGAAAATCCTATTCCGACCTGCCCAACGCGTTCCGCTTCCGCAACGAGATCGTCGCGGGCTGCACGTGCAACGGCAAGGATCCGGTCGGACTTGCCCAGGTCAAGGTCGAGGACGATCCGACCTTGCGCAAGGGTGACATCGTCGCGGGCAGCGATGGCCTGGTGGTCGCCAACCGCAACGCCAACGACCGCCGTGGCGTCGCGATGAATTTTTCGCCGCTGCCGGAGTCGGTGCGCGCCAGGTTCCGCCAGGTGCCGGTGGTCGCGAAGGAGTAGGGGCGGTGCGGCCTCAAGTGGGTTGCGGCGCTAGCGCCTCGATCTCCACTGTCGTCCCGGACAAGCGGAGCGCAGATCCGGGATCCATAACTACAGGAAGCGGTTTGACGAAGGCACGTGGTTAGCAGCTCGCGCGACAACTTCTCCCTGTGGTTATGGGTCCCGGCGTTCGCCGAGACGACACTGAAGGTGTAGCGGCAGCTTTCTATCCAATCCGCAGTCCTACGCCGCGCGGATTTTCCCCAGGAAGTCGCTGACCTGCTGGCCGAGCTGGCGGCTCTGGGTTTCCAGCGTTTCCGAGGCCTGCTTGACGTTGTCCGCCGCACCGGCGGCAGCATCCGCGTCGGCCTTCACGCCGTTGATGTTGTCCGACACGTTCCTGGTGCCCTGCGCCGCAAATTGCGTGCTGCGCGTGATCTCCTGGGTCGCCGCGCCCTGCTCCTGTACGGCGGCGGCGATCGCGGTGGCGACCTCGTTCACTTCGCCGATGATGCCACCGATGGTCTGGATCGCGTTGATGGCGTCGCTCGCCACCCTCTGGATGTCGGCGATCTGCCCGGAGATTTCCTCGGTGGCTTTGGCGGTCTGGCTCGCCAGCGATTTCACCTCGGAGGCCACGACCGCGAAACCGCGCCCGGCTTCGCCCGCACGTGCGGCCTCGATCGTCGCGTTGAGCGCGAGCAGATTGGTCTGCGCCGCGATGGTGTTGATCAGGCCGACGACCTCGCCGATGCGTCCTGCGGACTGCGCCAGCCCTTGCACCGTGCCGTCGGTCTCGCGGGCCTGGTTGACGGCGCGGCTGGCAATGCCCGCGGCGTGCGCCGCCTGCTGGCTGATGTCGTTGATCGAGGCGGAGAGCTCCTCGGCGGCGGCGGCGACGCTGTCGACGCTCATGGAGGCGTCGTTGGAGGCCTTGCCGGCGACCTGGACGCGGTCGTTGGTCTGGCGCGACACCGCGGAGAGATCACCCGAGGTCTTGCGCATCTCGCCGGACGCCTCGCTCAGTTCGCCGAGCGTCTTGCGCACCGCGCCCTCGAACTCGCCGACATAGGTCTCGACGGCGCGCTGGCGCGCGGCCGCGCCGACATTGCGCTCGCGCTCCTGCGCCTCGATCTTGAGCTTCTCGGTCGCCTGCTGCTTGAAGGTTTCCAGCGCGCCGGCAAGCGCGCCGATCTCGTCCTGGCGGTCGAGATAGCCGCTGTCGACGGCGAGGTCGCCGCCGGCGACCTTGAGCATGGCGTCGCGGATGGTGTTGAGGGGATGGATGACGCGGCGGCTGACCAGCATGACCGCGCCGACGGCGAGGCCGATGGCGAGCGCCAGGAGTGCAAGCTGCACGATCAGCGCGCGCTGTGCGGTACTGCGCTGCTCCTGCGTGTAGCTCCGGGCGGCGTCGAGCGCGGCTTCGGCCACCGCGACCGCACTGGCCATACGGCCGACCGTGAGCGGGCTCCACTGGTTGGCCGTCAGCTCGGCCTTCTCACCCTTGACCAGGGTGTCCGCGAGACGGTCGCGCAGGGTGAGATATTGCGGCTCGAAATAAGCGGTCTTGGCCGTGGTCATGGCCGAGGCGAGCGCGGGCGGCAATTGCATGCCCGAGGTCGACAATTCCAGCGCTTTCCACATCGCGGCCGTACCGCCGACAAATTGGGTATAGTTGTAGCGGCCCTCCGGCGAGATCTTGCCGGCCGCAAGTCCGGTCGAGACGATCAGTGAGGCCTCGCCCGCGGTGTTGCGGAGCAGCCAGGCGCTCTGCTTGATCGACAGCAGCTGGTCGATCACGGCATCCTGGTGGTTGACGGTGGCGGCGAGGACGCCCGAGAGCTTGTCGAGCACGTCGAGCAGCCCCTGCGTCGTCTCCATGTATTCCTTGGTCAGGCCGGCGCGGCGCTGGTCCTTCGGTTTGGCAACATCCTCCCAGAACTGCTTCTGCTCTTCGCCCAGCAGCTTGTAGAGCCGCGCGAGCTCAGGCACCAGCGCGCCCGATTGCGGGAAGTCGATGCTCGGCAGCAGCTCGAGCGCGCGGGCCATCGCCGGCATCTGGGCATCGCGCAGCGCGCGCAGATATCTCTCGATCTCGGAGTCCATCGGCTCGGTCGCGTTCAGCAGCCGGGACGTGGTCGAGCGGTCGGTGCGCAGATTGTGCATCGCCTTGAACAGATCGGCGGAGGCGTCGGCGATCTGCGAGATGCGGTTAGCGGTCTTGAGGCGGTCCCAGGAGGCGTAGGCGGTGAGCGAGAGCGCAATCACCACGCAGACCGAGGTGATGGCGATCACCGCCTTCAGCAGCGCGGACACGGTCAGACGATTCAGCATCGAAGCCTCCTAAAATTCCCATTGCAAAGTTCGTCGAGACGCCCCGGCAACATCAAAACGGAGGGGCAGGCAGATCGGCAATCGCATGCCGTTTGCGGCGCATCACCCAAACGGTTTCTGCATCTGAAACGAAAAGGGTAAAGTTTTAGGCAGGCCGGCTGATCGTAGAAGTACGTATTTACTAGAAGTTGCAGTGGGTTGCCGTGATGGAACCTGCGCTGGAGATAGGCGTTAGAACACCGTAGCAATTTGCCTGAAGGGGGGTCCTTGCGATGCTGGTCGGCGTACTCGTCACCTTTCTCGTCGTCATTCTCGTGCTCTATCTCATCAACATGCTGCCCATGGACGGTCGCGCCAAGCAAATCGCGCGTGTGGTCGTCATCATCATCGGCGTCGTGTCGCTGCTGAAATATCTGACGGTGTTTTAGCGGGGTAGGGCGTGTAGCCCGGATGGAGCGCAGCGAAATCCGGGGGCCTGCCCCAAGCAACGCCGGTCCCGGATTGCGCTTCGCTCCATCCGGGCTACGGCCCGAAAACAAAAAAGCCCCGGCGCGAGCCGGGGCTTTGGTGTTTGAATGACCGGGCTCTAGCCCGCAGCCTTGGCCTCGCGGCGGCGGGCGGTGAGGATGTACTCGGTGTAGCCGTTCGGCTGCTCGCGCCCCTTGAAGATCAGGTCGCAGGCCGCCTTGAACGCGACACCGTCGAAGGCGGGCGCCATCGGCTTGTAGATCGCATCGCCGGCGTTCTGCTTGTCGACCACGACGGCCATGCGCTTGAGCGATTCCATCACCTGCGCCTCGGTGATCACGCCCTGATGCAGCCAGTTGGCGAGATGCTGGCTGGAGATGCGCAAGGTGGCGCGGTCTTCCATCAGGCCGACATCGTGGATATCAGGCACCTTGGAGCAGCCGACGCCCTGGTCGATCCAGCGCACGACATAGCCGAGGATGCCCTGGCAGTTGTTGTCGATCTCCTGCTTGACGTCGTCGGGCGCCCAGTTCGACTTCGACACCGGAATGGTGAGGATGTCGGACAGCTTCGCGCGCGGACCGCCCTTGGTCAGCTCCTGCTGACGCGCGGTGACGTTGACCTGGTGATAGTGCAGGGCGTGCAGCGTTGCCGCCGTCGGCGAGGGCACCCAGGCGGTGGTGGCGCCGGCCTGCGGATGCGCCAGCTTCTGTTGCAGCATGTCCGCCATCTTGTCGGGCGCGGCCCACATGCCCTTGCCGATCTGGGCATGGCCGGGCAGGCCGTCGATCAGGCCCATGTCGACGTTCCAGTCCTCATAGGCCTTGATCCAGGCCTGCGCCTTCATCTCGTTCTTGCGGATCATCGGACCCGCTTCCATCGAGGTGTGGATCTCGTCGCCGGTGCGGTCGAGGAAGCCGGTGTTGATGAACATGATGCGCTTGGAGGCGCGTTGGATGCAGGCCTTGAGGTTGACGGTGGTGCGCCGCTCCTCGTCCATGATGCCGACCTTGAGCGTGTTCTCGGGCAGCGACAGCATCTTCTCGACGCGGTCAAAAATCTCGCAGGTCAGCGACACCTCATCCGGGCCGTGCATCTTCGGCTTGACGATATAGGCAGATCCGGTGCGGCTGTTCTTGACCTTGGAGTTGCCCTTGATGTCGTGAATCGCAAGAAGCCCCGAGACGGCGGCGTCGAGCAGGCCTTCCGGAATTTCCTCGTCCTTCTCGTCCAGCACCGCGTCGGTGAACATGTGGTGACCGCAATTGCGCATCAGCAGCAGGCTGCGGCCATGCAGCTTCACTTCGCCCTTGCCGTCCGGCGTCTTGTAGCTGCGGTCACTGTTGAGCGAACGGGTCAGCGTCTTGCCGCCCTTCTCGAAATCGGCCGAGAGCGTGCCGTTCATCAGGCCAAGCGTGTTGCGATAGACCAGCACCTTGTCCTCGGCATCGACCGCGGCGACCGAGTCTTCCATGTCGAGGATGGTCGAGACCGCGGACTCCATGATCATATCGGCGACGCCGGCGGGATCGTCCTTGCCGATCACGCTGCTGCGGTCGATCTTGACCTCGACGTGCAGGCCGTTGTTGGCGAGCAGCACCGCGGACGGCGCGGCGGCATCACCCTGGAAGCCCGCGAATTGCGCGGCGTTCTTCAGCGCGGTGGCATTGCCGCTCTTCAGCTTCACCGCGAGCTGGCCCGCGACGACGCTATAGGCGGTGACGTCGGTGTGGCTGCCGGTCGCCAGCGGCACGGCGGCATCGAGGAACGCCTTGGCCTTGGCGATCACCTTGTCGCCGCGCGCCTTGTTGTAACCTTTGCCGCTCTCGGCAGCGTCGTGCGGGATCGCGTCGGTGCCGTAGAAGGCGTCATAGAGCGAGCCCCAGCGCGCGTTCGCCGCGTTCAGCGCATAGCGTGCGTTGGTGAGAGGCACGACGAGCTGCGGGCCGCAGATCTTGCCGATTTCTTCATCGACATTGGCGGTCTCGACCTTCTGCGTCGCCGGCTCCGGGACGAGATAGCCGATCTCCTTCAGGAACGCGGTATAGGCATCGAGGTCGAACGCCTTGCCCTTGTTGGCGCGGTGCCAGTCGTCGATCTTGGCCTGCAGCGTGTCGCGCACCGCCAGCAGCGCGCGGTTCTTCGGCCCCAGATCCTTGATGATGGCGGCGACCCCGGCCCAGAACGCATCCGGCGCGATCCCCGTTTTCGGGGCCGCTTCCTTGGCGATGAAGTCAAACAGGACGGGAGCGATCTTCAATCCGTGGGCGTCGACGCGTTTCATGATGGGCTTTCTTGTTGGAAATGGCTGTTTTTTGGCTGCTTTTGACCCGACAGCAGCAAAATGCGCCCATAAGGGGCAGCTTTCAGGGCCTATTAGCCCCAAAATCGGGGCCGTGAGAAGGCCTCCAAAAGTTGTCAAAATGTCAAGGCGAGGTGTGGGTCTGGCTCGTTTTACAAACGCTTCAGCCCGGCTTAGCGCCACGCGCACAGATGCGCTCCCTCCCCCCTTGCGGGGGAGGGCGGGGGAGAGGGGTAGCCCAGGAAAAGGTGTGCCTGAATTCGACGGAGCGGAGTGCTCGCGCTGATGGAGAGAGTCCCCGTGTGGACCCCTCTCCCTAGCCCTTCCCCGCAAGGGGGGAGGGAACGCAGTAGAGCGTGGGGACAGAGCGCGGCGTCTCTCGTGGAGAGCGCGCGCTCAAATATTCGCGGCGAGGTCCACGAGCTCGTCGAACAGCACGCCGGTGGTCTTCAGCATCCGTTCGATCTCGTCCGCGGCGTCGGCAACCGTGCGGGCCGACGTGTCGATCACGAGCTCGGCAGCCTCGGGTCGCTCGTAGTCGTTGCCGATGCCGGTGAACGACGCCAGCGCGCCGGCGCGGGCCTTCTTGTAATGGCCCTTGGGATCGCGATCCTCGCAGACCTCTGCCGGCGTCGCGACATGGATCTCGCGGAACGCGGTGTCGGCGATGCGGCGCGCGGTGGCGCGGTCCTCGCGTGCCGGCGAGACGGCGGCGACGATCGCGATGTGGCCGTTGCGGGCGAGATGGGTCGCGACTTCGGCGAGGCGGCGGATGTTCTCGCTGCGGTCGGCGGCGGAGAATCCGAGATCGTTGTTGAGCCCGGCGCGCAGCGTGTCGCCGTCGAGCAGGATCGGCGAGCCGCCATTGGTGAACAGCCGACGTTCCAGCGCCTTCGCCAGCGTCGACTTGCCGGACGCCGGCAGGCCGGTGAGCCAGACCACGGCGCCGTTGTGGCGGTAGCGCGCGGAGCGTTCGTCGGGCCGCAGCGCCGATTCCACCGGCACGATGTCGACCGGCACGGCGCGCTGGCCGGCATCGACCGACAGCACGAGACCACCGCCGGCGATGCGCCCCGAGACTTCGATCACGAGACGGCCGGTGCGCGGATTCTCGGTGTAGGGATCGGCGGCAATTGGGCTCGAAAGAGAAATGTCGATCTCGCCGACATGGTTGCGGCCGATCGCCTTGTTCTCGACGCTCGACAGCTCGCCGGGATCGACCGCCTTCTCGATGGCGACGACGGTGGCGCGGCTTTCCTTCGGGCCGCAGCGGACCAGCAGCTGGTCGCCCTTGGCGAGCGGCTTGTCGTGCAGCCAGAAGATGCGCGCGCGCAGACGGCGCGTCTCGCGCGGTGCGGAGCCGACATGCGCGACGATGTCGCCGCGCTCGATGAACAATTCGCGGTCGAGCGTGATGCCGACCGAGCGCCCCGCGCCCTGCCGTCCGGCGACCGGCGTTACCGGCCAGCTTTCGACCGTCTTGATCCTGGCGATCTTGCCGGCCGGCATGATCACGATCTCGTCGCCGGCAATGAGGCTGCCGGATTCGATGCGGCCCGCCACGATGCGGCGGTCGTCGAACTTGTAGATCGCCTGCACCGGCAGGCGCAGGGCGAGGGCTTCCAGCGGACGCGCCGGCTCGAGCTGGTCCAGCGCCTCGACCATGGTCGGACCCTTGTACCAGCCGATGCGGTCGGTGCGCTCCGCGACGCCGTCGCCATCGCGGGCCGAGATCGGGATCACCGCCGTCGGCGTCACGCCGAGGCCGTTGAGATGCGCCGAAATCTCGTCGCTGATTTCTTTGAAGCGCTCGGCGCTGAAATCGACGCGGTCCATCTTGTTGACGACGATCGCGACCTGCTTCACGCCGAGCAGGTGCAGCAGATAGCCGTGCCGCCGGGTCTGGTCACGCACGCCTTCGAGCGCGTCGATGATCAGCACCGCGCCGTCCGCCTGCGACGCACCGGTGATCATGTTGCGCAGGAATTCGGCATGGCCGGGCGCGTCGATCAGCACGATGTCGCGCGAATTGGTGCGGAAGCGGATCTGCGTGGTGTCGATGGTGATACCCTGATCGCGCTCGGTCTGGAGCGCGTCGAGCAGGAACGACCATTCGAACGGCATGCCGCGCCGCGCGCTGACGGCTTTCAGCATCTCGAGCTTGCCGTCGGGCAGGCTGCCGGTCTCGTGCAGCAGGCGCCCGACCAGCGTCGACTTGCCGTGGTCGACATGGCCGACGATCACGATACGGACCTGCGGACGCGTGGTGCCGTTCGGAGTGGCGGGCGAAGCGGGGGTGACGATCATGTTCATAGCCGCGTTGCGTCCTTGAATCAGAGATAGCCGGCGACGCGCAGACGCTCGAAGGCGTCCTCGGTCTCGTGGTCGAGCGCACGGCCGGCGCGCTCCGGCACCTTGGTCTGCTCGAGCTCGACCAGGATCTCGTCGATGGTCGACGCGGTCGACGCGACCGGATTGGTGATGTCCTGATCGCCCAGCGAGCGATAGCGCTTGCCGTCCTTGGCGAGATACAGCGGGATGATCGGAATGTTCTCGCGCTTGGTGTAGGCCCAGATGTCGGCCTCGGTCCAATGCAGGATCGGATGGATGCGCAAATGCGCGCCTTGCGGCGGCGAGGCGTTGAAATGGTCCCAGAACTCCGGCGGCTGATCGCGCACGTCCCAATTGCCTTCGAGCCCGCGCGGCGAGAACACGCGCTCCTTGGCGCGCGTCGCCTCTTCGTCGCGGCGGATGCCGGCGATCAGGCCGTCAAAGCCGAATTTGGCGAGCGCCATCTTCAGACCTTCGGTCTTGCGCGCAGCGGAACGGGCCGCCGGCGGCAGCGTTGGGTCGACGGCATCGATCGGCGGGCAGGGTTCGACGCGCAGGTCGAGCTCCCACTCTTTCCCGTAGTGATCGCGGAAGCGATACATCTCCGGAAACTTCTTGCCGGTATCGACGTGGAGGGCCGGGAACGGCAGCCGGCCGAAGAACGCCTTGCGCGCCAGCCAGATCATGACGTTGGAGTCCTTGCCGAGCGACCACAGCAGGGCGATCTTCTTCAGGCGGCCGAAGGCCTCGCGGAAAATGTAGATGCTCTGCGCCTCAAGCTGGTCCAAATGGTCCATGTTGGGGGCGGTCAGCCCGACG
This sequence comes from Bradyrhizobium sp. MI1.7, assembly GCF_055811795.1. Classification (NCBI taxonomy): domain Bacteria; kingdom Pseudomonadati; phylum Pseudomonadota; class Alphaproteobacteria; order Hyphomicrobiales; family Nitrobacteraceae; genus Bradyrhizobium; species Bradyrhizobium sp. MI1.7. The sequence goes on along the minus strand of NZ_JBVVPO010000062.1, from coordinate 11,562 downwards.
GGAATTTGCTCGGAAACGGGAGCCCGGAAGTCCCGTCCATCTGCACCGGAATCGGTCCTGAGAAGATGCATCTCTGCCACTTTGCGTTTGGAGGCGAATTTTCTATAGTTGCGGTGCAGAAGAGAAGAAAAAATTTTCTCTTTGCGCGCTCGAAACGACACATATATAGAAAATAATTCCAGTCAACCCCGGATGTGGGGGAAGCGAGTATCGCATGCGGTTCTTGCCGGTGTTCCTCGATCTCAAGGCCGGTCCGGTGGTCCTCATCGGCGCGGGTGAGCTTTTGCGCGCTAAGCTGCGCGTGCTCGCCGCTGCCGGTGCGCGCATCCGCGTGCATGCGATCGACGGCAATCAGGACCTGAGCCTCAGCTCCGAAGACGCGGCGCGGATTGAAATCGCGACTGGCGATCCGCTCACCGCCGATCTCTCGGGCGTCATTGCCATCGTTTGCGCCGGCGCGGGCGATGTCGGCGTTGCCATGTCGGTCCGCGCCAAGGCGCTCGGCCTGCCCGTCAACGTCATGGACGATCTCGAACATTCCAGCTTCATCTTCCCGGCGATCGTCGATCGCGGCGATGTCGTAGTCGCGGTCGGCACCGGCGGCACCTCGCCGGTGGTGGCGCGGCGCGTGCGCGAGAAGATCGAGGCGCTGCTGCCGGCCCGCATCGGCGAGCTTGCCGAGTTCATCGGCGGCTTCCGCAAATCCATCAACGAGCGCATCGCCGAGTTTCCGCTGCGCCGCCGCTTCTGGGAGCGCGTCATCGACGGTCCGATCGGCGCGTCTGTGCTCGCGGGCCGCAAGGGCGAGGCCGACGCCGCGATCAGGGCGATCTCCGATCCGTCCGCATTCGCGCGTGCCGACAAGCCGGAAGGCTCGGTCGCGCTGGTCGGCGCCGGGCCCGGCGATCCTGATCTTCTCACCATCAAGGCGCTGCGCGCGCTCCAGGATGCCGACATCGTCTTTCATGACGAACTGGTCTCGGGCGAAATTCTCGACCGCATCCGCCGCGACACCACGCGCGTTCCGGTCGGCCGGCGCGTCGGCAAGCCCGGCATCGGCCAGGACGCCATCAACAAGCGCATGATCGAGGCCGCGCAATCCGGCCAGCGCGTGGTGCGGCTGAAGGGCGGCGACCCCTTGGTGTTCGGCCGCGGCGGCGAAGAGGTCGAAGCGCTGCGCGCGGCCGGCGTCGCCTATTCGATCATTCCCGGCATCACGGCAGGGCTCGGCGGCGCCTCCGATTTCGAGGTGCCACTCACCTATCGTCATGAGGCGACCCGCATCACCTTCCTCACCGCGCACAAGGCGCGCGATGCCGAGAACGTGGACTGGTCGACGCTGACCGACACCAAAATGACCGTCGTGGTCTACATGGGCATGACCGCGGCCCCGGCGATCCGCGAAGGCTTGTTCGCGGCCGGCCGTTCGCCGGAGACGCCGGTCGGCGTATTCTCCCGCGTCACGCGGCCGGATGCACAAGGCGCGATCGGCACGCTGCGCGACCTGCCCGAGCTCGTGCGGCGGACCCATGGCGGTCCCGCCATCCTCATCATCGGCGACGTGGTCCGGCATGCCGGCTCGCTTCGCCGCGAAACACCCAAACAAATCATCTCTGACCTCCTGGATGCTGCCGAATGACCTCTCCCTTGCAAAAGAAACTTAAAATCAGCGATTCCTCCGTCGTGACCGCTAACCGTACCTGGGATGGCGTCGTCGTCTACCGCACCGCTGCCAAGGGCTGGTCGGCTGACCTCGCAGACGCCGCGATCGTGCGAAACTCCGATGAGGCGAAAGCGTTGCTCGCCGAGGCCGTGGCCGATGACGTCGGCGCGATTGGTCCCTATATCGCTCCGGTCCAGATCGGCGAGGACGGCAAGATCGTGCCCGGAAATCTGCGCGAGCAGATCCGCCGCGATGGCGTGACCATCGACTTGCCGGTTTAATCGCAGGTCGGGCTGTAAGGCACTTTAATCATGTACGCTTACGACGAAATCGATCGCACGCTGGTCAACGAGCGCGTCTCGGAATTCCGCGACCAGGTGCAACGCCGTCTCTCGGGCGAGTTGACCGAGGACGAATTCAAGATGCTGCGCTTGCAGAACGGCGTCTATCTGCAACTGCACGCCTACATGTTCCGCGTCGCGATTCCCTACGGAACGCTGGCGTCGAACCAGTTGCGGCAGCTTGCCCATGTCGCGCGCAAATATGACCGCGGCTACGGCCATTTCACCACGCGCCAGAACATCCAGTTCAACTGGATCAAGCTTTCGGACCTGCCGGATGCGCTGGCCGATCTCGCCGAGGTCGGCATCCACGCGATGCAGACCTCCGGCAACAACATGCGCAACGTCACCTCGGATCAGTGGGCCGGCGTCGCGCCGGGCGAGATCGAGGATCCCCGCATCTGGTCGGAGCTGATCCGCCAGCACACTACGCTGCATCCGGAGTTCTCGTTCCTGCCGCGCAAGTTCAAGATCGCGATCACCGCTTCGGATCACGACCGCGCTGCGATCAAGGTCCACGACATCGGCCTGCGGCTGATCAAGAACGAGAAGGGCGAAACCGGCTTCGAGGTGCTGGTCGGCGGCGGTCTCGGCCGCACGCCGTTCATCGGCAAGACCATCAAGCACTTCGTCCACGGCCGCGATCTCCTGAGCTATATCGAGGCGATCCTGCGCGTCTACAACCAGTACGGCCGCCGCGACAATATCTACAAGGCGCGCATCAAGATCCTGGTGCACGAGCTCGGCATCGAGAAGTTCTCCCGCGAGGTCGAGGAGGAGTGGCAGCATATCCGCAACTCCTCGCTTCAGATCGACGACGAGGTGATCGAGGACATCCGCTCGCGCTTCATCTATCCGGCTTACGAGAAGCTGCCGCACATGCCGGACGAGCTGCGCCAGGCAGCGGCCGATCCCGATTTCGAGGCGTGGCGCAAGAACTCGGTCGCCGCGCACAAGAACCCGGGCTACTCCATCGTCACGATCTCGCTGAAGCCGATCGGCGCGCCTCCGGGCGATGCCACGGCCGAGCAGATGGATGCGCTGGCCGATCTCGCCGACAAATATTCCTTCGGCGAGATCCGCGTCGGTCATGAGCAGAATTTGGCGCTGCCGCATGTTGCCAAGCGCGACCTGCCGGCGCTGTGGAAGGCGCTCGACAAGCTTGGGCTGGCGACGCCGAACGTCAACCTGATCACCGACATCATCGCCTGCCCGGGGCTCGACTATTGCTCGTTGGCCAATGCGCGCTCGATCCCGATCGCGCAGGAGCTGACGCGGCGCTTTGCCAACCATGAGCTCGCCAATCTGATCGGGCGGCTGCATATCAACATCTCCGGCTGCATCAATGCCTGCGGCCATCATCATGTCGGTCATATCGGCATTCTCGGTGTCGAGAAGAACGGCGAGGAGGTCTACCAGATCACCATCGGCGGCCGTGCCGACGAGAGCGCCGCGCTTGGCAATCTGATCGGCCCCGGCGTCAAGTTTGACGAGGTCGCTGACGTCGTCGAGGACATCGTGGAAGCCTATCTGGCGCTGCGCGAGCGGCCGGAGGAGCTGTTCGTCGACACGGTGAAGCGCCTCGGCGTCGAACCCTTCAAGGAGCGCGTCTATGCCACTCGTTAACGGCGGAAAAATCGCCGACGACAGCTTCGTCAAGCTTGCCGTCGACACGCCGCTGCCCGAGGGCGGCGACATCCTGGTGCCGGCCGAGCGCTTCCTCAGCGATGCGGACGCGCTGCTCAAGCGCGGCGGCAAGGTCGGCGTGATCTGGCCGAACAATCGCGATATCGCCGAGCTCGTGCCCTATCTCGGCAAGATCGCCGTCGTCGCATTGGTGTTCCCGAGCTTCCGCGATGGCCGCGCCTACAGCCAGGCGCGCCTGCTGCGCGAGCGCTATAATTATCGCGGCGATTTGCGTGCCACCGGCCAGGTGCTGCGCGATCAGTTCGTGTTCATGCTGCGTGCCGGCTTCGATTCCTTCGAGGTCAAGAAGCAGGCCGACGCGGAAGCCTTCATGCAGACCGCGAAGCGCTATTCGGTGTTCTATCAGCCGACCGGCGACGGCCGCATCACCGCGCTGCACCGGCGGATGCAGCTGCGTCACTCCGAAGGTGTCGGCACGTGAACGCAATCGCGCCCCAGGTCGCTTCGGTGTCCGCGTCCGCGCTGCCCTCGGCGGAGGAGCTCGATCGCGCGTTGCGCGATGCCTCGCCTGCGGAAGTCATTGCCGCGGCGTTGAAGGCGGTTGGGCGCGAGAAGCTTGCGCTGGTGTCGTCCTTCGGCACGGAATCGGCGACGCTGCTGAAGGTCATGGCCGACGTCGATCCGGCGATCCCCGTGATCTTCCTCGACACCGGCTGGCTGTTCGAGGAGACGCTGGCCTATCGCGACACGCTGATCGCGGAACTCGGCTTGAAGGACGTCCGCTCGATCAAGCCTGTCGAGGAGACGCTGTCGCGCGAAGATCCCGACCGCGACCTCTGGTTCTCCGATCCAGACGCCTGCTGCCGCATCCGCAAGGTCGAGCCGCTGGCGCGTGCACTGAAGCCGTTCGATGCGTGGCTCAATGGCCGCAAGCGCTTTCAGGGCAATGCGCGCACCGACATTCCGGTGGTCGAGGATGATGGCGCGCGGTTGAAGTTCAACCCCTTTGCCAATGTCTCGCGCGAGGAACTCGAAGCCATCTTCGTCCGCGCCAAATTGCCGCGTCATCCGTTGGTGGAGTCCGGTTTCCTGTCGGTTGGGTGTATGCCTTGCACCAGCAGAACGGCCGAGGGCGAGGATGCACGCGCCGGTCGCTGGCGCGGCCGAGCCAAGACAGAATGCGGCATCCACACGATGAAGACTTCGTAGCACAGTCGAGCTGTCCGGCTACGAACAAGAAAATCCGGTTCCGTTGACTTGAGAGCGTTTCGCCCCGAGTTATGCCCGCGTGCCATCGATGACGATGACGTCGTCGAGGTAAATGGAGATGGACATGATGCGCCGTATCGTTCCGCTCGCGGCAGGGCTGCTCTTGACTGGATTGTTGGCAAGCTCGGCTCTCGCCGCTGACATCAATCTCTTGAACGTGTCGTACGATCCGACGCGTGAGCTCTATGCCGAGTTCAACAAGGCGTTCGCGAATGCCTATCAAAAGGAAACCGGCAAGAGCGTCGAGATCAAGCAGTCGCATGGCGGCAGCGGCTCGCAGGCGCGTGCCGTGATCGACGGATTGCAGGCCGATGTGGTGACGCTCGCGCTCGCCTATGACATCGACGCCGTCGCGAACAAGGGCCTCACCGCGACCGACTGGCAGAAGCGTTTGCCGCAGAATTCATCGCCCTATACCTCGACCATCGTGTTTCTGGTGCGCAAGGGCAATCCGAAGGGCATCAAGGACTGGGACGATCTGCTCAAGACCGGTGTCTCGGTGATCACGCCGAACCCGAAGACCTCCGGCGGGGCGCGCTGGAATTATCTCGCCGCCTGGGGCTTTGCCCAAAAGAAATACGGCTCGGCCGACAAGGCCAAGGACTTCATCGGAAAGCTCTACCAGCAGGTGCCGGTGCTCGATACCGGTGCGCGCGGCGCCACCGTGACCTTCGTCGAGCGCGGCGTCGGCGACGTGCTGCTGGCCTGGGAGAACGAGGCCTATCTCGCCCTGAAGGAGTTTGGTGCGCAGAAGTTCGAGATCGTGGCGCCGCCGCAATCGATCCTCGCCGAGCCGCCGGTCGCGATCGTCGACAAGGTTGCCGATAAAAAAGGCACCCGCAACGCGGCCGATGCCTACCTCCAGTATTGGTATACCAAGGAAGGTCAAGAAATCGCCGCGCGCAATTTCTACCGTCCGCGCGACGCCGAGATCGCCAAGAAGTACGAAAACTCCTTCGCCAAGGTCGAACTGTTCACGATCGACGACGTTTTCGGCGGCTGGACCAAGGCGCAGAAGGAACATTTTGCCGACGGCGGCGTCTTTGATCAGATCTACAAGAACTGATCGGGCGCCGTCTTAGGAGTAGCAGGGGGCCTGGTGAGCGCAGTTGCAGCACGACGACGGACATTGCCGGGCTTCGGTCTCACGATGGGACTGACGCTTTCCTGGCTCTCCATCATCATTCTGATTCCGCTGGCCGGGCTGTTCCTGAAATCGCTGGAGCTGAGCCCCGAGCAATTCTGGAACATCCTGTCCAGCCGCCGCACCCTCAACGCCTTGCGCGTCTCCTTCGGCCTCGCCTTTGCGGCGGCCTGCGTCAATCTCGTCATGGGCAGCATCATCGTCTGGGCGCTGGTGCGTTACCGCTTCCCCGGGCGCCGGCTGTTCGACGCCATCGTCGACGTGCCGTTCGCGCTGCCGACGGCGGTCGCCGGCGTGGCGCTGACGGCGCTGTTTGCCGAGACGGGCTGGCTGGGTGCGCCGCTCGCAGCGCTCGGTATCAAGGTGGCATTCACGCCGATCGGCATCTTCGTCGCCATGATCTTCATCGGCATCCCCTTCGTGGTGCGCACCGTGCAGCCGGTGCTCCAGGACCTCGACCCCGAGATCGAGGAGGCCGCCGGCAGCCTCGGCGCCAGCCGCTGGCAGACCATCATCCGCGTGATCCTGCCCTCGCTCGGACCGGCGCTGCTCACCGGCCTCGCGCTCGCCTTCGCCCGCGCGGTCGGCGAATACGGCTCGGTGATCTTCATCGCCGGCAATCTGCCTAATGTCTCCGAGATCGCGCCGCTCCTGATCGTGATCCGGCTGTCCGAATTCCGCTATGCCGACGCGACCGCTATCGCGGTGGTCATGCTCGTCGTCTCCTTCGTCATCATCTTCGCCGTCAACCGGCTCCAGCGCTGGGCGCAGAGCCGGATCCCGGCGCGCTGAGGGCAGATCATGACGATGCAGATCGCAGATTCCGTCTCGCTGCCTTCGACCGATGCGCGCGCGCGTGCCCACGCGGCCGCCGCCCGGGACAGCCTCCGCACCGAGCCGCCCGCAATACGTATCGCCATCATTGCGCTGGCGGTGGTCTTCCTCAGCGTCTTCGTCGTGCTGCCGCTGGTTCTGGTGTTCGCGCAGGCCTTTTCGAGAGGCGTTCTCGCTTATCTGTCCGCGCTCGCCGAGCCGGAGGCGCTGGCTGCGATCAAGCTGACGCTGCTGGTCGCGGCGATCTCGGTCGGCCTCAATCTCGTATTCGGCCTCGTCGCGGCATGGGCCATCGCCAAGTTCGAGTTTAGCGGCAAGACCTTCCTGATCACGCTGATCGACCTGCCGTTCTCGGTGAGCCCGGTGATCTCGGGCCTCGTCTTCGTGCTGCTGTTCGGCGCGCAGGGATATTTCGGCAGCTGGCTTAGGGATCACGATATCCAGATCCTGTTCGCGGTGCCCGGCATCGCGCTCGCCACCACCTTCGTGACCTTCCCGTTCGTGGCGCGCGCGCTGATCCCCCTGATGCAGGAGCAGGGCACGCAGGAGGAGGAGGCCGCGATCTCGCTCGGCGCCTCCGGCCTGCAGACCTTCTTCCGCGTCACCCTGCCCAACATCAAATGGGGCGTGCTCTACGGCGTCCTGCTCTGCAACGCGCGCGCGATGGGCGAATTCGGCGCCGTGTCGGTGGTATCCGGACACATCCGCGGCGAGACCAACACCATGCCGCTGCTGGTCGAGATTCTCTACAACGAGTACCAGTTCGTCGCTGCGTTTGCGATCGCCTCGCTGCTGGCGATGCTGGCCCTGATCACGTTGATCGCCAAGACCGTTCTCGAACGTCACCTCGACGAAGGACACGACGCAAGTGACCATTGAAGTCAGGAATCTCGTCAAGCAGTTCGGCAGCTTCAAAGCCCTCGACGGCGTCGATCTCAAGGTCGACAATGGCGAGCTGCTGGCGCTGCTCGGTCCGTCCGGTTCCGGCAAGACCACGCTGCTGCGCATCATCGCCGGCCTCGACTGGCCCGATTCCGGCGAGGTTTCCTTCAATGGCGAGGATGCGCTGGCGCGGGGCGCGCGCGAACGGAACGTCGGCTTCGTGTTCCAGCACTACGCGCTGTTCCGCCACATGACGGTGTTCGAGAACGTCGCCTTCGGCCTGCGCGTGCAGCCGCGCGCCAGCCGTAAGGACGAGTCCACCATTCGTGCGCGCGTCAAGGAGCTGCTCGATCTCGTGCAGCTCGACTGGCTCGCCGACCGCTATCCGAGCCAGCTCTCCGGCGGCCAGCGCCAGCGCATCGCACTCGCCCGCGCGCTCGCGATCGAGCCGCGCATCCTCCTGCTCGACGAGCCCTTCGGCGCGCTCGATGCCAAGGTGCGCAAGGAGCTGCGCCGATGGCTGCGCTCGCTGCACCAGGAGATCAACGTCACCTCGATCTTCGTCACCCACGACCAGGAGGAGGCGCTCGAAGTCGCCAACCGCGTCGTGGTGATGGACAAGGGTAGGATCGAGCAGATCGGCTCGCCCGACGACGTCTATGAAAGCCCGGCGACCGCCTTCGTCCACGGCTTCATCGGCGAATCCATCGAGCTGCCGGTCCAGGTCGAAGGCGGCGTCATCAGGCTCGGCGACCGCCCACTCAATCTTGCAGCAGACGGCTTGGTGTCTGGCGCGTCAAAACTGTTCGTGCGGCGACATGATATGCTGGTCGGCCCGCCCGGAAGCGGTGCCTTCGAGGGCGCTGTGCAGCACGTCCGGAATTTCGGCCCCGTGCAGCGGGCCGAGGTGGCGCTATCCGGCGGCGAGACCATCGAGATCGACGCCCCCCGCGACAGGGAACTGCGCGCCGGCGACACGATCGGCCTCGAACCGCGCCGCTACCGGATATTTGCGGGCTAGTAGGCGCCTCGGCCGAAAGCTCAAATCTTCCTCAATATTCACCTTTCAGCCACGGTTGGTATGCAACAACGGCCCCTCATTTGGGGGCCCCTGAACATGCGCGCTGCGGCCGCAATACTCATCACTTTGCTTCTCGCCGGCTGCGCCGGCAACGAAGCACCGGTCCAGCAGCCGTCGATGTATGCCGACATGTCGGTCCCGGGCACCAAGCTCGATGCGCAGGCGGCAGCGATCATGATCTCGCAATACCGCCAGAACAACGCCCTCGGCACCGTCGTGATCGACCCCGATCTGATGCGGCTCGCCGAATCCCAGTCCCAGGCCATGGCGGCGGCCAACAAGATGGACCATGATGTCCGCGCCCCGCTGGCCAAGCGCCTCAGCGCGGGCGGCTATCCGGCGACGGTGGCGGTCGAGAACGTTTCGGCGGGCTATCATACGCTGGCGGAAGCGTTTTCCGGCTGGCGCGACTCGCCTCCGCACCGGGCCAACATGCTCAAGAGCGGTGTCACAAAACTGGGCATCGCGGCGGGCTATGCTCCCGGCACCAAATACAAGGTGTTCTGGACCATGATCCTGGCCTCGACCGACCCCCGATAAGCCAGACTTGATCCCGGGATGCATTGACGCCGCGGCGGACTGTCGCCACGGTGGCTCGCCTTTTGCTATTGTTCCCAGATGACAGATCATAGCCCGGAAGTCGCAACAGTCCCCGCGAAGGCGCAGCGCGTCCTGGTCCTCCAGGGCGGTGGGGCGCTCGGCTCCTATCAGGCCGGCGCCTACCAGTCGCTGTGCCATTTCGACTTCGAGCCGGAATGGGTCGCCGGCATCTCGATCGGCGCGGTCAACGCCGCCATCATCGCCGGCAACGAGGGACAGACCCGCGTCAAGCGGCTCAAGGAATTCTGGGAGATGGTGTCGGCGCCGGTGCCGTGGAAGCCGATCGGCAAGAGCGATCACAGCCGCGAGCTGTTCAATTCGACCAGTGCCGCATTGATCGCGACCTTCGGCGTGCCCGGTTTCTTCACGCCGCGCATTCCGCCCGCGCCGCTCTGGCCGCCCGGCACCAAGCAGGCCGAGAGTTATTACGACACCGCGCCGCTGAAGAAGACGCTGGAGCGCCTGGTCGATTTTGATCGCATCAACGATCTGAAGACGCGCCTGTCGGTCGGCGCCGTCGGCGTCACCTCGGGCAACTTCAAATATTTCGACAATTACGAGTTCAAGAAGCTCGGCAAGACCATCGGCCCCGAGCACATCATGGCCTCCGGCGCGCTGCCGCCGGGATTTCCGTCCGTCGTGATCGAAGGCGAGCACTATTGGGACGGCGGCATCGCCTCCAACACGCCGCTCGACTACGTGCTCGATGCCGAGGTCGCTCGCGACATGCTGATCTTCCAGGTCGATCTGTTCAGCGCCCGCGGCGATCTGCCGAATTCGCTGCTCGAGGCGACCGAGCGCGAGAAGGACATCCGCTTCTCCAGCCGCACGCGGATGAACACCGACAAGAACAAGCAGATCCACAACGCCCGCCGGGCCGTGCGCGATCTGATTTCCAAATTGCCCGATTATCTGAAGAATGATCCTTCCGTGGAATTCCTCGCGAAGGTATCGCGCGAAAGCACCGTCACCGTGGTGCATCTGATCTATCGCAGCAAGAACTACGAATCCTCGTCGAAGGATTACGACTTCTCGCATGTCGCCATGGTCGAGCACTGGGAAGCCGGCGTGCGCGACGTGCATCTGTCGATGCGCCACAAGGACTGGCTCGAGCGGCCGCAGTCCGGCGAGACCATGGTGACCTACGATCTCACGGGGGACGTCACCGCGCCCCCGCCAAAAAGGAGCGAATAACATGGGTAGTCTGTCAGGCAAGAACGCCGTCGTGACCGGTTCGACCAGCGGCATCGGGCTCGCCTATGCGCGCGCCTTCGCCGCCGCCGGCGCCAATGTCGTCATCAACGGCTTCGGCTCGCCGGAGGACATCGAGAAGGAACGCGCCAAGATCGAGTCCGACTTCGGCGTGAAGGCGGTGTATTCGCCGGCCGACATGACCAAGCCCGCCGAGATCGCCGGGATGATCGCGCTCGGCGAGAAGTCGTTCGGCTCGGTCGACATCCTCGTCAACAATGCCGGCATCCAGTTCGTCTCGCCGATCGAGGAATTCCCGGTTGAGAAATGGGACCAGATCATCGCGATCAACCTGTCCTCGGCTTTCCATGCCATCCGCGCGGCGGTGCCCGGCATGAAGAAGAAGGGCTGGGGCCGTATCATCAACACGGCGTCGGCGCACTCGCTGGTCGCCTCGCCCTTCAAGTCCGCCTATGTGTCGGCCAAGCACGGCATCGCCGGCCTGACCAAGACCGTGGCGCTCGAGGTCGCGACCCACAAGATCACCTGCAACTGCATCAGCCCCGGCTATGTCTGGACGCCGCTGGTGGAGAAGCAGATCCCCGACACGATGAAGGCGCGCAACCTCACGCGCGAGCAGGTCATCAACGACGTGCTGCTCGACGCGCAGCCGACCAAGGAGTTCGTCACCTCCGAGCAGGTCGCAGCCCTCGCGCTGTTCCTGTGCGGCGACGATGCCGCGCAGATCACCGGCACCAACCTGTCGATCGACGGCGGCTGGACGGCGGAGTAAGGCTCCAGCCGTAGGGTGGGCAAAGGCGCGTCAGCGCCGTGCCCACCATCCTCCCGCGATTGAGGAGAAACGGTGGGCACGCTTCGCTTTGCCCACCCTACGATCCCGCCCTTGGTC
>NZ_JBVVPO010000061.1:47898-50684 GCF_055811795.1 Bradyrhizobium sp. MI1.7 | reverse complement strand
GGCGGGTTGTTGTTTAAAAGACCCCGCCGCGCTGGGCGATCGTGCTATAAATCCCACACCCCTCTCGGGGTTTGCGCCCCCGGCTGGGGCCACCGCCGCCGGTTCGGGCCCCACCCGGGGGGGCGGCGCTCACCAGTGCCAACCCAAGGCTTCGTCCGGGGCCATCTCGGAAGCCTTGAGTCGTCTCAGTGTGTCGATTTATAAAACCGACTAGACGGTTTGTAAAGTTCAAAAACGCGGGCATGGCACATTTGGCCGCAGGCGCGGCTTTGGGCAGCGATCGGCGGGAAATCGTTAACGATGAATCAGGCGCGCTTGCGCGGCGTTGCGGCCTTTGCCGCCGAAGGCGCGCCGGATTTGGCGGTGCGCTTGGCGCCCGGCTGCGCGAGGCCGGTCCACTGCGCGTCGTCGAGCAGACGCGCGAACAGCCGCTGGTGCTCGTCCTTGCTGAGCGGTGACATGCCGAACAACGAGCTCAGCAGGAGTCCCATCGCGCCGGCCCAGCGCAGCATCGCGAGATCAGGATCAGTGGCCTCTTCCCTGATCGCCGCCATCCTCTCCATCTCGCGCTCGCGCGGCAGCGCCATCAGGCTCGGATTCTCGACCATGGCCGCAACCAGCGCCAGCGCGGCAGAATTCGGCGAGGTGGCCGCTTCGCGCACGGTCGCGAGCTGGGTCGCCAGATTGGGATTCGCGGAGGTCGCGCTCACCTTTGCCATGGTGCTGGTGGCGAACTCCTCGAAATGCGCCATCTGCCGGTCGAGCAACGCCTTCAGCACCGCTTCTTTGGTGCGGAACTGATGCATCACGCCGCCCTTGCTGAGTCCGCTCTCGCGCGCGATCGCATCCAGCGTCAGCCGGCCCGGCCCGGCGCGCGCGATGATCGCGATGGCCGCTTCGAGTGCGGCGTTACGGGATCGTTCGGAGCGGCTGGCATTGTCCATGGCCGACTTGTCTCCGTGACAAGACAATGAATCAAGTGAAAACAGGACGCGCTGTACATTTTTTGTGCGAACACTGTCGAGACTTTCATCTTGCGGCCCCGAATGAGACTGTGTGAGCCTCGATACCGGATGGGGACTGGGATGGGCCGGCCGGAGCTTTGCGCGCCATGACGTGCGAAGCGTTCTCGGCCGGTCTCGCTTGAGAAAGATACGACATGCCAAAACGAGTGTTGCTTGGTGCCCTCCTGGCTTGCGGCCTCACGGCCTCGGCGCTGGCGCAAGAGCCGAGGACGGGGGGCGTGATCAACGCCGTGATCCAGCCCGAGCCGCCCGGCCTGATGCTTGCGCAGGTCCAGAACGGCCCGACTCAAATGGTCTCGGGCAACATCTTCGAGGGCCTGCTGCGCTACAGCCCCAAGCTCGAGCCGCTGCCGGAGCTTGCCGAAAGCTGGAGCGTCAGCGAGGACGCCAAGACCTACACCTTCAAGCTCAAGAAGGGCGTGACCTGGCATGACGGCAAGCCCTTCACCGCCGCCGACGTCCTGTTCTCGATGGAGATGCTGAAGCAGACGCATGCGCGTGCCCGCACCAATCTGGCGCAGGTCGACAAGATCGAGACGCCGGACGACTATACGGTGGTGTTCACGCTGAAGCAGCCGTTCGGACCGTTCCTCGGCATCTTCGAGGTCGGCTCGATGCCGATGGTGCCGAAGCATCTCTATGAAGGCACCGACTGGAAGACCAACCCCTACAACAACGCGCCGGTCGGCACCGGCCCCTTCATGTTCAAGGAGTGGCAGAAGGGCTCGTTCATCCGCCTGGTCAAGAACCCGAACTACCACGAAAAGGGCAAGCCCTATCTCGACGAGATCTACTGGCAGATCATTCCCGACGCCGCCGCGCGCTCGGTGGCGTACGAGACCGGCAAGGTCGACGTGCTGCCCGGCGGCTCGGTCGAGAATTTCGACGTGCCGCGGCTGTCCAAGCTGAAGGACACCTGCGTCACCGGCGCCGGCTGGGAGTTCTTCTCGCCGCTCGCCTGGCTATGGCTCAACAACCGCCAGGGTCCGCTCGCCGACAAGCGGGTGCGGCAGGCGATCATGTTCGCGATCGACCGCGATTTCGCCAAGGACGTGATCTGGAACGGGCTCGGCAAGGTGGCGACAGGCCCGTCCGCCTCGACCATAAGGTTCTACACCGACGACGTGCCGAAATACCCTTACGATCCGGCCAAGGCCAAGGCGCTGCTGAAGGAAGCCGGCTACAAGGGCGAGAAGATCCGCCTGCTGCCGCTCGCCTATGGCGAAACCTGGCAGCGCTGGGGTGAAGCCGTGAAGCAGAACCTCCAGGACGTCGGCATGAACATCGAGACGATCGCCACCGACGTTGCCGGCGGCAACCAGAAGATCGGCGACTGGGACTACGACATCGCCTTCACCTATCTCTACCAGTATGGCGATCCCGCGCTCGGCGTCGGCCGCAATTATATCTCCAGCAACATCGCCAAGGGGCAGGTCTTCAACAACGTCGAGGGCTACTCCAACCCGGAGATCGACAAGCTGTTCGCCGACGGCGCGACCGCGACGCCGGACTCGAAGCGCAAGGAGATCTACGAGAAGGCGCAAAAAATCCTGGTCGAGGACGTGCCGGTGGCCTGGATGCTCGAACTGCAATTCCCGACCATCACCCGCTGCAAGGTCAAGAACCTGATCACCACGGGGATCGGCGTCAATGACGGCTTCAAGGACGCATGGCTGGACAAGTGATGACTGCCCTCTTCACCTCTCCCCGCTCTTGTCCGCCGAAGCCTCGACGAAGGCGGATGCGGGGAGAGGGTTGGGG
>NZ_JBVVPO010000061.1:30416-47888 GCF_055811795.1 Bradyrhizobium sp. MI1.7 | reverse complement strand
CCCCCCCCCCCCCCCCCCGCCCCGCCCCGCCCCCCCCCCGCGCCCCCCCCCGCCGCCGCCCCCCCCCCCCCCCGCCCCCCCCCCGCCCCCCCCCCCCCCGCCCCCCCCCCCCCCCCCCCCCCCCCCCCCCCCCCCCCCCCCCCCCCCCCTCTCCGCGAGTCCAACTATCACCGTCCCCGCGGAGAGTCCCCCTCACCCCAACCCTCTCCCCGCATCCGCCTTCGTCGAGGCTTCGGCGGACAAGAGCGGGGCGAGGGAGCCCAGTGTCTCCGTGGCTCCAGGTCACGCTACAAGAGATGACTCTCTAATATGCTCTCCTTCGTCGCTCAGCGTATCGTGAAGGGCGTGATCGTCCTGCTCGCGATCGTCGTTCTCAATTTCTGCCTGATCCGGCTTGCGCCCGGCGACCCCGCGGTCGTGATGGCGGGCGAGGCCGGTGCCAGTGACCAGGTCTTCGTCAAGCAGCTCCGGGAAAAGTTCGGCCTCGACAAGCCGCTGCCCGAGCAGCTCTTCATCTACGTCAAGGGCGTCGTCACGCTCGACCTCGGCTTCTCCTTCCGCCAGCAGGCGCCGGTCGTGAAGCTGATCGGCGAGCGGCTGCCGGCGACGCTGCTGCTGACACTGACCGCATTCGCGATCTCGCTCATGCTCGGCGTTCTCTTCGGCACCTTCGCCGCGCGCTTTGCCGGAACCTTCCTCGACACGGCCATCACCGTGTTCGCGCTGATCTTCTACGCCATGCCGATCTTCTGGGTGGCGCTGATGGGAATCCTCCTGTTCTCGGTCACCATGGATTGGCTGCCGAGCTTCGGCTACGAGACCGTCGGCGCCAACCTCACCGGCATTGCCCACGCAGTCGACGTCGCAAAGCACCTGATCATGCCGGCGATGACGCTCGGCCTGTTCTTCATGGCGACCTATACCCGCATGACGCGCGCTTCGATGCTGGAGGTGAAGCGCCTCGACTTCGTCAAGACCGCGCGCGCCAAGGGCCTTTCCGATGCCGTGATCCAGCGTCGCCACGTGCTGCGCAACGCGCTGCTGCCGGTCGTGACGCTGGCCGGTGTGCATTCCGGCACGCTGATCGGCGGCGCCGTCATCACCGAGACCGTATTCGCCTGGCCCGGCAT
The DNA here is from genome assembly GCF_055811795.1 of Bradyrhizobium sp. MI1.7. Taxonomy (NCBI): domain Bacteria; kingdom Pseudomonadati; phylum Pseudomonadota; class Alphaproteobacteria; order Hyphomicrobiales; family Nitrobacteraceae; genus Bradyrhizobium; species Bradyrhizobium sp. MI1.7. The sequence goes on along the minus strand of NZ_JBVVPO010000061.1, from coordinate 46,758 downwards.
CGGGCGTCTGATGTACGACGCGCTGCTCCAGCGCGACTACAACCTCCTGCTCGGCGTCTTCGTGATCTGCTCCGCCATGGTGCTGATCTTCAACCTCATCACCGACCTCGTCTACCGCCTGGTCGACCCGCGCATCGAATTCGCTTCATGAAACAGTTCTGGAAATCGATGCTGAAGAGCCCGAGCGGCGTCGTCGGGCTCGTCATCCTTGTCCTTGCGATCTCGATCGCGGTGTTCGGGCCGATGCTGTTCCCGAATTCACCCTGGCGCATGGTGCAGCGGCCGTTCCTGCCGCCCTTCACGCTCTCGACCGTGCCACTCGGCACCGACGCGCTCGGCCGCGACGTGTTCGCCGGCATGATCTTTGGCGCGCGCGTCTCGCTGCTGGTGGGTCTCGTCTCAACGCTGGTCGCGCTGGTCGTCGGCGTTCCCATTGGCGCCATGGCCGGCTATTTCGGCGGCAAGGTCGACGACGCCCTGATGCGCTTCACCGAGTTCTTCCAGACCATTCCGAGCTTTGCGCTCGCGATCGTGCTGGTCGCGATCCTCCAGCCCTCGATCTATTCGATCGTGGCCTCGATCGCGGTGGTGAGCTGGCCGCCGGTCGCCCGCCTCGTGCGCGGCGAGGTGCTGTCGCTGCGCACGCGCGAATATGTCCAGGCCGCGGTGGTCACGGGCCAGAGCAACACCTGGATCATCCTGCGCGAGATCCTGCCCAACGCGCTGTCGCCGGTGATCGTGCTGGCCTCGCTGATGGTGGCGACCGCCATCCTGCTGGAATCCTCGCTGGCGTTCCTCGGGCTCGGCGATCCCAATCTGATTTCCTGGGGCTACATGGTCGGCGCCGGCCGCACCGTGATCCGCCAGGCCTGGTGGATCACCGTGTTTCCCGGCGTCGCCATTCTGATCTCGGTGCTCGGGCTGAACCTGATCGGCGAAGGCCTCAACGACGCGCTCAATCCGCGCCTGTCGCGGGAGGGCCGCTGATGATGACCGCCCCGCCCGCCGTCTCGATCAAGAATCTGCGGATCGCGCTGCCCAAGGGCGCCGAGCGTCCGTTCGCGGTCGACGGCGTTTCGCTGGATTTGCGGCCCGGCAAGATCGTCTGCGTCGTCGGCGAATCCGGCTCCGGCAAGTCGATGTGCGCGCATGCGCTGATGGGCCTTCTGCCTGATACGGTCACCGTCACCTCCGGCGAGATCCAGTTCGAAGGCCGCGACCTGCTCAAGCTCGACGACGACGGCTGGCGCGATCTGCGCGGCCGCCGCCTCGCGATGATTTTTCAGGAGCCGATGACCGCGCTCAATCCGTTGATGCGGATCGGCGACCAGATGGCGGAGATGTTCGAGGCCCACGGCCTGCTGACGCCGAAGGAGCGGCGCGCCAAGGCCCTATCGCTGGCGCGCGAGGTCGGCCTGCCCGACCCCGAGCGCATTGTCCGCGCCTATCCGCACCAACTCTCCGGCGGCCAGCGCCAGCGCGCCATGATCGCGATGGCGCTCGCGCTCGAGCCCGCAGTGCTGGTCGCGGACGAGCCCACCACCGCGCTCGACGTCACCACGCAGGCGCAGATCCTGAAACTGATCCGCAACCTCCAGCGCAACCGCAACATGGCGGTGATGTTCATCACCCATGATTTCGGCGTGGTCGCCGACATCGCCGACCAGGTCGTGGTGCTCAGGCATGGCAAGGTCGTCGAGGAAGGCCCCGCTAGCTCCGTCTTCAACAATCCGCAGCATGACTACACCAAGGCGCTGCTCGCCGCCGTGCCGTCGATGGACCCGCCGGCGCGCGAGCCGCTCGATGACCAGGCCAGGGCCGTCGAGGTGATCGGGCTGGACAAGACCTACGTCACATCAGGCGGTTGGTTTCGCGACGACCGCCGCGTCGATGCCGCGCGCGAAGTCAACTTCAACATCCTCAAGGGCGAGACGCTCGGCCTCGTCGGCGAATCCGGCTCCGGCAAATCGTCGGTAGCGCGTCTGGTGATGCGACTGATCGAAGCCGACCGCGGCACGGTGCGGATCGGCGAGACCGATCTCACCTCGCTGTCGGGCAAGGCGCTCCGCGCCGAGCGCCATCGCATCCAGATGATCTTTCAGGATCCGTTCGCCTCGCTCAATCCGCGCCGCAAGGTCGGGCACATCATCGCCGACGGTCCGATCGCAGCCGGCATCGATCCGAAAGTGGCGTTCGACCGCGCCCGCGATCTCCTCAAGATGGTCGGACTGGACGCCGGCGCGCTCGACCGCTACCCGCATGAATTCTCCGGCGGCCAGCGTCAGCGCATCGGCATTGCGCGCGCGCTCGCGCTCGAACCCGAGATCATCGTCGCCGACGAAGCCGTCTCCGCGCTCGACGTCTCCGTGCAGGCGCAGGTGTTGCGACTGCTCGAAGACCTCAAGGCGCGCCTTGGCCTCTCGATGCTGTTCATCACCCACGATCTGCGCGTCGCGGCGCAAATCTGCGACCGCATCGCGGTGATGCAGCGCGGCGCCATCGTCGAATTGAAGCCGACCGCACAACTGTTCGCCGCGCCGGAGCACGCCTATACGCGCGAACTGCTGGCGGCGGTGCCCGGGCGGAAAGAGCCCGCGCCGGCGGCGTGAGTCGGCCGATCGCGGTTGCTACTTGCCCGGAGGGTTGGTGTTCTTCCAGGTGGGGACTGAGTTGGTCACGCCGACCGATGGTTGATTAGACGTTCCGACCGACGGCGCCGTGACGGTCCCGACGGTCTGTCCGGAGCTTCCATAGGTCGTGCCTTGCGTTGCTGGCGCTCCGGAAAGACCGCCCGTGTTGCCTTGGGTGCCCGCCGCAGACGTCTGCGCGCCTGCAGCGAATGGCGATGCCGCAAATCCGACCGCGATAAGTACCGCAATCGAGCGTCTCGTTCCTGTCATGGCTAATCCTTTCGGGCGCGGTGTCTCAGTCGCGTCGGCCGTTCGCTCGTCGAACCACTCGTGCACTGAGCAATCTTACAACTCCACGCGCGTGAAAATGTGCCGCAATACGATCACACTGCAGGGCCTGGCGCTCCATCACGATAGCGCGACGAGCAGCTCCAGCCGAACAGGGGCGCACGGGCGCACTCCCGGCGCATTGGCTCGCCGCCGCACGGAGGATGCTCGCATGTCGTGCCTTGCTTGCAGCGGTCCCGGGACGCAAGCAGCGCGCGCCGGCAACGTCAGGCCAGCGCATCAGCCAAGGTATTCCGCTCCTCTTCGGGCGACGGAACACTCACGGGCTTTTTATCCCTCGTGACCGGCCGCACAGATGCGAAACAGAGGCCGACACCCCAGATTCGCATGGAATGATTTCCATCATCTGATGATGGACTTCCGATCCATTGGAGCCGATATGGGCCAGGTTATTCAGTTTATCTCGAAATCCGAGCGCGAGCGCGTTCGCCTCATTCAGGAGGCACGCGCGATCTACGACAGCATTTTTCCGCCGGCTGATCCGAGCGGCGAGCCGCAGGGCAAGGCGACGATCGGTCGCGCGGCCAACGGCGACGCAGGAAATCTGGCGTGATCAAGATCATCGCTGTGCTCTGCAGCCTCTCCTCTCCGGCAAATTGTCACGAGCAGATCGTCACCACCTCGGACTTCGCCAACGTCTCGATGCAGTCCTGCCTGATGGGCGCGCCGCAGCTCGCCGAATGGATGAACCAGCATCCGGCCGAACGCCTGGCTGGATGGCGCTGCGTGTTCGGTCAACAGACCGGCAGGGGCGCCTGAGGCCACAGGCCGTCTGGTCGAGGACGGCGCCATCCAGTTGAACCGTGACGAGCATGCATCGCCAGGCTAGAATGGCGACGCTGCTTGGCAGAGGGGGACGCCGGATGGAGGTCGCCAGCCTCGTTCTTCCCGTGTTCGCAATCATCGTCACCGGCTGGCTTGCCGGCGAACTCGGTTATCTCTCCCGCTCGCTTGCGGACGCGCTGGTGCATTTTGCCTACAACGTGGCGATGCCGGCGCTGCTGATCGTCACGATCGCCCAGGAGCCGGCGCGCAACCTGCTGGAATGGCGCTTCCTGCTCGCGTTCGGCGGCGGCTCCCTCCTCTGCTTCGCGCTGGTCTTCCTGGCGGTCCGTGCGGACGGCAAGCACGACCTCGCCAGCAGCACGATCCATGGCATGGCGGCGGCCATGACCAATACCGGCTTCGTGGCGCTCCCGATCCTGCACGCGATCTACGGCCAGCCCGCCGTCTTGCCCGCCGCGGTGGCGACGGTGTTCGTCGCCGGCGTGATGTTTCCGCTCACGGTCATCCTGCTGGAAAGGGACGTGCGCAGCCCTGCCCATTCCGCCGGGCTGGTGAAGCAGATCCTGCTCAATCCGATGGTGCTGTCGACGCTGATCGGTCTCGTCTGGGCGATCACGGGCTTGCCGATTCCGGCGCCCGTCGCGGCCTATCTGAACATCATTGCCGCCGCGCTCACGCCCTGCGCACTGTTTGCCATCGGGCTTGGCCTGTCGGTCGACGGCCTGCGATCCAACCTGAAAGCATCGTTCGCGCTCGCGACCGTGAAGCTGGTGGTGATGCCGCTGATCGTCTACGGACTTTGCGTGGTCACTGGCCTCAACCCGCTCTACACGGTCGCCGCCGTCATATGCGCGGCCGTGCCGACGGCGAAGACCGTCTATGTGCTGGCGCACGAGCACAAGGTCGAGGAGAAGCTGGTCGCGGCCACCGTCTCGGTCACGACGATGCTGTCGGTCGCGACATTGCTGGTCGCGCTCTACCTGCTCTCAGGCCTCGCGCCGGGTGTGCGTTGACAGTCGCCGGCGCGCCTGGCGGCGTGTTCTCTATCTCGTGGTGTTGCTCCAGGTCGGCACCGAATTGGTCACGCCGACCGACGGCCAATTGTACGATCCGATCGAGGGCGCCGTGACTGTCCCGACCGTCTGTCCGGACGACCCGTAAGAGGTCCTGGGCTGCGCGACCGGCAATGCGGCGGCGCCATAGGTCGGGGCCACCACGCTCGTGCTGTAGTGATGCCGGCTCGGCCGGGCCTTCTTCGCTTCGGCTGCAAAAGGCGCGGCAAGCAGTCCGACAGTGATGAGTGCGGCAATGGCGGGTTTGATGCTTGTCATGGCGGTTCCCTTCATTGGCTGCGAGCCCATTGTGCCATGTGTTCATTCAACGCGGAATTTCCATGGGTACCCGTTCATAACTTCGTGCACGCCCGAATGTGCCTGACCCGGACACCGCTGCCGTGGTCATCGTCGCTTCGGACGACATGCCTTGCGGCCATGTCGCTCCTTGACTGTCGCGACGGAGTGCATCAGCGCCTTGAAGGCGACGATCGCCGGATCGTCAGCGAGCGCGTGGTCGGGCCGCGACTCCAGATGCTCGACCACGGCCAGCAGCGCGTCCGCGATCTGTCCGATCTGCTTGCCGTAACCGGCGACATCCGACAGCACGTCCTTCTCGACATCTGGCGCCGAGGATTGCCCCACCGTGATGTTGACGAGACCGAACTGGCCGCCGGTGGGACTGAAGAACGACGGATAAATGGACTGGACGACATCCCCCGACAGGGGCAGCTTGAACACAGGCATGCGATTTCGCCTCGCTGACGCTCGACCGGCATGGACACACTATCACGACCACTCGCCTTCGGATGGACCCGAATCAGCGCTAGTGCATTGCCTTCAGTGACTTCCCTGGACGCAAGCAGCATGACCGGCCCCGAACTGAAGCAGCTCCGCAACGACCTTTCCGATGCCCTCGAGCGCAAGCTCACCGCGGCCGACATGGCCAAGCTTTGCGGACTGCCGGAGAAGGGCGGCGCCGACACCATCCGGCGCTGGGAAGTGAGCGGGCCGACGCCGTCCGCAACCAAGGTGCTGCGCGTGCTGGCGATGGCGAGCGAGCGCTATCCGATCATGGAGAAGTTCGACGTCTTCGATCGCCACGACGTCCGCGAGGAAGACCGGCCTGCAAGGCGCGCGGCCTTCCGCGCGCAGATGCGCGATGAGGTACGGCGGCGGCTTGGTTAACGAGAGACGTGCGCAAGTTACCCGAGACGTGCGACGTTAAGCCTTCCTTCACCACTTCTTAAGCCGCCATTAAGCACGAAAATCATTTACAGCCCAATAAGTTAGGTTGGCTGTCGCTGTGCCACGGATGTGACAGCATTTTCGTCAAAAGCGAGCTATCTGCAAAACCAACGACGGCGCGGACAGCGCGTCTGCCGGGGACCAAAGTGCTGGAGTTCAAGACGATGAAGAAGATTTTGTTTGCGACCGTTGGGCTGCTCGTGGTGGGCGCTGCCGCGCCGGCCGTCGGCGCCGATCTCGGCAACCGCAACTATTACAAGGCGCCTGCGCCGGCCTATGCCGCGCCGATCTACAACTGGACGGGCTTCTATGTCGGCGGCCATGTCGGCGGCGCGTTCTCCAGCGACAACAATTTCAACGGCCTCTCCACCGGCAACAACGGCAACGGCCGTTTCCTCGGCGGCGTGCAGGTCGGTGCTGACTGGCAGTTCAACCCGAACTTCCTGGTCGGCGTCGAAGGCCAGTATTCCTGGCTCTCCGGCAGCGTCGGTGCGGCGTTCCCGGGCGGCGTCGCCTACAGCAACGACCAGCGTGGCCTCGGCTCGATCACCGGCCGCGTCGGCTACACCTGGGGTCCGGGCCTGCTCTACGTGAAGGGCGGCTACGCCTATTCGGACAACAACGAGAAGGTGACGATTGGCGGCGTGCCGACCGGCTTCATCATCGATGGCGATCACCGCAACGGCTACACCGTCGGCGCCGGCCTCGAATACATGTTCGCCCCGAACTGGTCGGCCAAGGCCGAGTACCAGTACTACAATTTCGGCGACGCACACTTCACCGCGGGCCCGCTGGTGGGCACCGGCAACTTCACGACCGACGACCACACCTTCAAGGCGGGCGTCAACTACCGCTTCAACTGGGCCAATTCGGCGGTCGCGCGCTACTGATCGCGCCTCAAAAATCTCTTCGCAATCAAGGGCCGGCAATTCTGCCGGCCCTTTCTTTTTTCGCTGTGCGGAACAGGCGCAACCGATTGTGCAACTTGCGATTTTTTAACCCGACCCAGGGATACTCCGCGGCGAAAATATAAAGATCACGCGTGGGGGAATTTCGATGGCGATCCGTCTGGGTGCTGGCCGTGTCCTTGGCCGTCTCAAGCCTCGTTTCAAGATGCCAAGGTGGGGCGTGCGCGGCAGCCTGTTCGCCGCCTTCGCATTGATCGCCGGCATGGGCCTCGTCATCGCAGCCGGCGCCGGCTTCGTGTTCAATCACCTCGGCGCGACCATGATGGATCTGAGCGGCCGCGACATCCCGCGCCTCTCCGCCAGCCTGCAGCTTGCCTCGCAAAGCGCGACGCTCGCGGCGCAAGGCCCGGGCCTGCTGGCATCGCCCTCCGACGAGGCGCTGAAGGAACGCACCAAGAGCGTGAAGGACATCCGGCAGCTCGCCATGGCCAAGCTCGGCGAGATCATCGAGCTCGGCGCCGACAAGCAGATCGCAACCGCGCTGCGCGACACCGCCAAGAGCATCGACGAGGCGACCCAGAGCCTGGTGTCGGCCGCGCGCGAGCGGCTCGAGACCGGCGCGCTGCATGACAAGCAGTATGAGGCGCTGCGCAACGCGCAGCTCACCTTCGTCGGCGCGGCCGGTCCTGCGATGCTGGACGCACAGACACGCTTGAACGCGATCCTCGGCGCGGCGGAAGTTTCCGCCGATGATGCGACTGAGGCCGCCCGCACCGTCTCCCAGGTCGCGACAATCTCCGCCAACGGCAATCTCATGGCCGCCGACATGATGGCGGCGCTGTCGGCCAACAATAGCGACACGCTGGAAGCGATCGAGAAGGAGTTCAAGGCGACGCGCGACCGCGTCAAGTCGAACCTCGAGGATCTCCCGAACATGCCCTCGATGCAGACGGTGCGCGACGCCGTGCAGAAGCTGTTCGCCTTCGGCGAGGGCAAGACCGGCGTGTTCAAGATCCGCCAGAAGGAGCTCGACGCCATCGACTACGGCCAGACCATTCTGGACGAGACCCGCAAGCTCAATGTCGGTCTCGGCATCAGCGTGCAGCAGCTCGTCGACGGCGTGCAGAAGGAGACCAACGCGTCGACCTTCCAGGCGCGCCAGGAGATCTCGCTCGCCACCACCGCGATGCTGGCGCTGGGCGCGCTGATGCTGGTCGGCTCGGCGCTGTTCGTCTGGCTCTATGTCGGCCGCAACATCCTGCGGCGGATCGGCGCGCTGCATCAGTCGATGCAGCTGCTCGCGAACGGCGACCTCGAGACCGAGATCTACCGCTCGAAGCACCACAATGACGAAATCTCGGTGATGGCGAACACGCTGCAGGTGTTCCGCGAGAGCATGATCGAGGCCCGCGCGATGTCGAGCGAGCAGGACAAGGACCGTGTCGCCAAGGCCGAGCGTGCCGCGCGCATGGAAGCGAAGATCGCCGAGTTCGAGGGCGCGGTACGCAACGCGCTCGACAATCTCGCGCAGTCGGCCAATTCGATGCAGTCCACCGCGCAGAGCATGTCGAACACCGCCGACCAGTCCAACGCACTGGTGAACGCGGTTGCCTCCGCCGCGGAGGAAACCTCGGTCAACGTGCAGACCGTGTCATCAGGCACCGAGCAGCTGTCGTCCTCGATCGAGGAGATCAGCAAGCAGGTCGTCACCTCGGCCGCGATCGCCAGGAAGGCGGTCGACGAGGCCGGCGCCACCGACACCACGGTGCAGAGCCTTGCCGACAGTGCGAGCCGCATCAGCGTCGTGGTCGACCTGATCCAGACCATCGCCTCGCAAACCAACCTGCTCGCACTCAACGCCACCATCGAGGCGGCGCGCGCGGGCGAAGCCGGCCGCGGCTTCGCAGTGGTCGCCTCCGAGGTGAAGAGCCTCGCGAGCCAGACCGCCAAGGCGACGGAAGAGATCCGCACCCAGATCGCCAGCATGCAGCAAGTCACCACCTCGGCGGTGGGCGCCATCCAGGGCATCGGCCGGATCATCGGCGAGATCAACGACGTGACGACGACGATCGCAGCCGCGGTCGAGGAACAGGGCGCGGCCACCCGCGAAATCGCCCGCAACATCCAGCATGCCGCCGGCGGCACCAGCGAGGTCTCCAGCAACATCATCGGCGTCTCCACGGCGTCCGCGGAAGCCGGCGCGGCGGCGAGCGAAGTGCTGGGCGCCTCCGACGCGCTCCGCCGCGAAGCCGACATGCTGCGCGGAGAGATCGACGCATTCCTCAACAACATGCGGGCGGCGTAAGCCGCCGGCCCGTAGCCCGGATGGAGCGCCGCGTAATCCGGGCTGCGGAAAACTGCAGGTATGACCGCCATGCGGAGACCACGGCCCGGCCTTTTTCGGCTGGCGCCCCGCGCCCGGCGGGTTTAAGCCGGTAGCATGAACCCGAAAACCGACACCGTGCAGTCCTCGGCCGAGGCCCTGCGCTATCCCTGGGAACAGCATCCCGGCCCCGAAGAGATCGTCGAGGTGCGTCCCGGCGTGTTGTGGGCGCGGCTGAAACTGCCGTTCCGCCTCAACCACGTGAACATCTACCTGCTCGCCGACGGCGACGGCTATGCCATGATCGATGCCGGCTTCGGCAACGAGGAGACGATCGAGGCCTGGACCAGACTGTTCGAGGGGCCGCTGAAGGGCGTCAACATCACGCGCCTGATCGTCACGCATTCGCACCCCGATCACGTCGGCCTCGCGGGCTGGATCGTCGAGCGGTTCAACTGCCCGCTGGTGATGACGCAGGTCGAATATCTGCAATCGGTCTACCACCAGAACCGCGGCACCGAGGAGCGGCGCGAAGCCCAGCGGCTGTTCTTCCGCCGCCACGGCATGGACGAGTCGCTCACCGAAAAGCTGCTCGGCCGCGGCCAGGATTATCTCAAGCGCGTCTCGGTGCTGCCGCCGTCCTACCGCCGCATCTCGCATGGCGACGAGGTCGTGATCGGCACGCGCCGCTTCAAGGTGATCACCGGCGGCGGGCACGCGCTCGACCAGGCGATGCTGTATTGCGCCGACGACAAGCTGTTCCTCTCCGCCGACCAGGTGCTGAGCAAGATCTCGCCCAATGTCAGCGTCTGGGCGGTCGAGCCCGACCAGAACTCGCTCGGCGAATATCTGGCCTCGCTCGCGAGCCTCACCACCACCCTGCCCTACGATCTGCTGGTGCTGCCCGGCCACGGCGTGCCGTTCTATGGTCTGAAGACCCGCATCAAGCAGCTCGCCGATCACCACGAGGAGCGCTGCCGCCTGATCGCGGAAGCCTGCAGCGAGGTGCCGCAGACCTCGCGCGCCCTGGTGCCTGTCGTGTTCAACAAGCACGTGCTTGACGAGCACCAGATGGGCTTTGCCGCCGGCGAACTCGTTGCGCACGTCAATTACATGATCGTCGAGGGCCGGCTGACGGCGGAGACGAAAGACGGCGTGCTCCAGTTCCGGACGACGTGAGCCACGGCGTCATGGCCGGGCTTGTCCCGGCCATCCACGTTCTTTCGAGAAGAAACGAGTTCGCGGATGCCCGGGACAAGCCCGGGCATGACGAGTTTGTGGAAGCGGCTCACTTCATATTTGCGATCGCGTGCATCGCCGCGACGTAGCCGAACGGGCCGAGCCCGCAGATCACACCGGTTGCCACGAACGAGATCTTCGAATGCCGGTGATATTCGTCGCGGGCATGGATGTTGGAGATGTGGACCTCCAGCACCGGGCCTTCGAATGTCTTGATCGCGTCCATGATCGAGACCGAGGTGAAGGAAAGACCGGCCGGATTGATGACGATCGCATCGGCATCCTGCCGCGCCGACTGGATCAGATCGACCAGCACGCCTTCATGGTTGGACTGGTGGAAGGCGAGCTTGAGCCCGAGCTTGGCAGCCGCTTCCTCGCAGCTTGCGTTGACCTGGTCGAGCGTGGTCGTGCCGTAGATGTGCGGCTCGCGGATGCCGAGCATGTTGAGGTTGGGACCGTTGAGGATCATCACGCGCTTCATGGACAGGTCCTTCTAGAAGTTAGCCACCGAACCATTTGGCCGGGCCGGTGACGAGAACGGGAAACAGCGTCAGCAAGGCTAGCACGACGAGCTGCGCGATCATGAAGGGCCAGACGCCCCGGATCAGATCATCCATCGAGACGCGGGCAACGCCACAGACGACGTTGAGCACGACGCCGACCGGCGGCGTGATCAGGCCGATCGCGTTGTTGATGATGAAGAGCACGCCGAAATAGACGGGGTCGATGCCGGCCTGCTTGACGATCGGCATCAGGATCGGCGTCAGGATCAGGATCGTCGGCGTCATGTCCAGCGCGGTGCCGACGATGACGACGATGATCATCAGAACGAAGGTGAGGAGGGTCTTGTTGCCCGCGAACGGTTGCACGAGCGCCACGATCTGGTCGGAGATCTCGGCAACCGTGATCAGCCAGGACGATACCAGCGCCGCGGCGACGAGGAACATCACGACAGCCGTGGTCTGCGCGGTCGAGACCAGCAGCGCCGGCAATTGTGCCGGCCTGAGCTCGCGATAGACGCCCATCGCCACCACCAGCGAGTAGACGGCGACGACGACGGCCGCTTCCGTCGGCGTGAAGATGCCGAAGCGCAGGCCGAAAATGATGATCATCGGCAGCATCAGGGCCCAGAAGCCGTCGATCAGCGCGCGCCAGATCTCAGTGAAACTCTTGCGCGGCAGGCGCGCCGGATTCTCCTTGCGCACCACCCACCACCAGGCAAAGCACAGGCCGACGCCGAGCAGCAGGCCCGGCACGATGCCGGCCAGAAACAGCTTCGAGATCGAGACATTGGCGGCGACGCCGAAAATGACGAAACCGATCGACGGAGGAATGACGGGCGCGATGATCCCGCCGGCAGCGACGAGGCCAGCCGCACTGGCGCGATTGTGGCCGGCGGCGGCCATCATCGGCACCAGGAGCGCACCGAGCGCCGCGGCGTCCGCGACCGCCGAGCCCGAGAGTGAGGCCAGAATGCATGACGTCAGGATCGCGACATAGCCGAGCCCGCCGCGGAAATGGCCGACCAGCGCGATCGCGAAGTTGAGGATGCGGCGCGCCAGCCCGCCGGTGTTCATGACTTCGCCGGCGAGGATGAAGAACGGCACCGCCATCAGCGGGAAGGAATCGACGCCGTTGATAACGTTCTGCGCGATGATCTGGGAATCGAACATCGCCAGATAGGTCATCAGCGCGATGCCACAGATGATCAGCGCAAACGCAATCGGCATCCCGATCGCCATGGCGCCGAGCAGCGAGAAGGTGAAGACGGCGACAGTCATGCCTGCTGCTTTCCGCTCGCGGCGCCAGGAGAATGCGGGAGCTCCTCGGACTCGCTGATGGCGATCAGATCGGCATCGGCGACCTGCCCGGTCACGAGCCGATAGAGCTCGTGCACGATGATCACGCAGGAGGAGGCGCCGAACACGATCCCGGCAGCGTAGAACAGGCCGACCGAGAGCCCCGAGGCGGGCGCCACCGTATCCCAGTTCAGCACCGTCTGCTTCCAGGAGCCCTCCGTCAGCAGCACGGAGGCATAGAGCATCAGCGCGTGGCTGAGGCCGTAGCAGACCTTGCGGCCGAACGGCGACAGCACCTTGACGAGGCTATCGACGCCGAGATGGGCATGCTCCTTCAGGCCGATGATCGCACCCAGAAACACCATCCACACGAACAGCCAGCGCGACAGCTCTTCCGAGATCGCAATCCCGGAATTGAAGCCGTAGCGCAGCACGACGTTGCCGAACACCAGCACCACCATGGCGGCGAGCAGCACCGCGATCACCGCGCGGAGCAGCCAGAAATAGGCGTCGACCATCGTTTTCATCATGTCCGTCCTGCTGCGCGTCGGCTTACGGCTTCAGCGCGTGCACGCGGTCGAGTTCACTGTTGAACAGCTTGACGATGGCGGGGTCGTAGTCGGCCGAGAATTTTTCCGCGATCGGCTTGGTCTTCTCGCGCATGCGATCGAGCTCGGCGGGTGCGATCTCGTTGACGGCCATGCCCTTGGCCTTGAGCTCGTCGATCGCGGCAGCGGCCTGCTCGCGGCTGACCTTGCGCTGGTAGTCGCGTGCCTCGATCGCCGCGTCCTGCAAAATCTTCTGCTCGTCGGGCGAAAGACCGTCCCAGAATTTCTTGCTGATCAGGATGATATTGGTCGAATAGGTATGATTGGTGACGCTGAGATATTTCTGCACCTCGAAGAACTTGTTCGACAGGATCACGGAGAACGGGTTCTCCTGGCCGTCGACGGTGCCCGTCTCCAGCGCGCTGTAGAGCTCCGAGAAACTCATCGGCACCGGGTTGGCGTTGAAGGCCTTGAAGGTCTCCAGATAGACCGGGTTCGGGATCACACGGATCTTGATGCCGCCGAGGTCCTCGCCCTTGGTGATGGCACGCTTGCTGTTGGTGACGTTGCGGAAGCCGAGATCCCAATAAGCGAGACCAACCAGCCCCTTCTCGGGCAGCTTTGCCAGCAGCGCCGCGCCGAGCGGACCATCGAGCAGGGCGTCGGCCTGCTGCGGCGTCGAGACGATGAAGGGGAAATCGATCAGGCCGTAATCCTTGACGATGCCGACCAGCGACGTCGTCGCCGGCGACTGCATCTCCTGGGTGCCGGCGCGCAGCGCCGATTGCTGCTGCATCTCGCTCCCCAGCTGGTTGGCCGGATATTCGCGCACCCTGAGCTTGCCGCCGCTCTTGGCCGCGACGATCTCGGCGAATTTCTGCACGCCTTTGCTGACGGGATGGTCGGTGTTGTTGAGGTGCCCCCAGCGGATGGTGCGCTCCTGAATGGCCTGCGCCGAGGCCGGCCCCATCGTGCCCAAGGCGACCGCGCCGATCGCCGCCACCAAAGCCAGACCTTTGAACCGAACGGGCATCGCCCCCTCCCCTGTTGATCTCGTTCTTAGGGGCGGGAACGTCTTATATGACGAATTATAAATCAACCTATATTTTTGATTTTATATGATGTTACAAGAAACGCTTGATAAAGTTACGAAATTTGGCAAAACGCAAGTCCAAAGCGCTAGGATGAGGCATGGACACCCTTCCCGACACGACCGCCGAGACGGTGGGCGACAGCGCCTATCGCCGCATCCGCACCGACCTGATCTTCGGCAAGCTGACGCCGGGGCAGAAGCTGAAGCTCGAGCGGATGAGCGGCGCCTATGGCACCAGCATCTCGACGCTGCGCGAGACGCTGAACCGGCTGTGCTCGGAAGGTTTTGTCGTCGCCGAAGGCCAGCGCGGCTTCGAGGTCGCGCCGATCTCGGCGACCGAATTCCAGGAGATCGCGGAGCTGCGCGAGCTGCTCGAGAGCCACATGATCGAGAAGTCGTTCGCGGCCGGCGATCTCGACTGGGAAGCGCACATCGTCTCGGCGCATCACAAGCTCGCGGCGATGGAGCGGTTGCTACTGTCAGGCGAGCGATCCGATGCGGAGAGCTGGAAACAGTGCGATTTCCAGTTTCATCGCGCGCTCGTCGCGGCCTGCGGCTCGAAGGTGCTGCTCGATGCGCATGCCGCGGTCTATGACCGCTATCTGCGCTACCAGATGATCGCCGTGGTGTTCCGCGGCGAGATGGCGGCTTCCGAGCATCGCGAGCTGAAAGAGCTGGCGCTGAAGCGCGACGCCAAGGGCGCGAACAAGGTGCTGCACACCCACATCCATGATTGTGTGGCGCATGCCTTGCGCAATTCGGATTGGTTAAAGCCGGTGGCCGCCGTCAAGGACGCGCGGAGCGAGCCGCGCAGGAAGGCCAAGGCCGGGTAGACCCGCACCGCCGCCAATGGTGCAAAGCAACATTGCCTCTCGCGCGAACTTGATCGGGATCAAGTTTCAAATCGCACGATAGGGCATTTTGCCCAAATGCTCCCCATGCCCAAATGTGGGATAGCGCATAGACTCTAGAGCTGGAAAAGCTCTAAGAAGATGCGCCCTTTTTGGTCAGTTCCGTCTTAGGTTTTGCCGATGGATTACGCCCAGTTCTTCAATACCGCCCTCGATCGTCTCCACACCGAGCGGCGCTACCGCGTGTTCGCCGATCTCGAACGCATCGCCGGCCGGTTCCCGCATGCGCTCTGGCACTCGCCGAAGGGCAAACGCGACGTCGTGATCTGGTGCTCCAACGATTATCTCGGCATGGGCCAGCACCCGAAGGTGGTCGGCGCCATGGTCGAAACCGCGACCCGCGTCGGCACCGGCGCAGGCGGCACCCGCAACATCGCCGGCACCCATCATCCGCTGGTGCAGCTCGAGGCCGAGCTCGCCGATCTCCACGGCAAGGAAGCGTCGCTGCTGTTCACCTCGGGCTATGTCTCGAACCAGACCGGCATCGCGACCATCGCGAAGCTCATTCCGAACTGCCTGATCCTGTCGGACGAGCTCAACCACAATTCGATGATCGAGGGCATCCGCCAGTCCGGCTGCGAGCGCGTCGTGTTCCGCCACAACGACCTCGCCGACCTCGAAGAGAAGTTGAAGGCCGCAGGTCCGAACCGGCCGAAGCTGATCGCCTGCGAAAGCCTCTATTCGATGGACGGCGACGTCGCCCCGCTCGCCAAGATCTGCGATCTCGCCGAGAAATATGGCGCGATGACCTATGTCGACGAGGTCCATGCCGTCGGCATGTACGGCCCGCGCGGCGGCGGCATCGCCGAGCGTGACGGCGTCATGCATCGCATCGACATTCTCGAAGGTACGCTGGCCAAGGCGTTCGGCTGCCTCGGCGGCTATATCGCCGCCAACGGCCAGATCATCGACGCCGTGCGCTCCTACGCGCCGGGCTTCATCTTCACCACCGCGCTGCCGCCGGCGATCTGCTCGGCCGCGACCGCCGCGATCAAGCATCTGAAGACCTCGAACTGGGAGCGCGAGCGCCACCAGGACCGCGCCGCCCGCGTCAAGGCGATCCTCAACGCCGCCGGCCTGCCTGTGATGTCGAGCGACACCCATATCGTGCCGCTGTTCATCGGCGATGCCGAGAAGTGCAAACAGGCATCCGACCTGCTGCTGGAACAGCACGGCATCTACATTCAGCCGATCAACTATCCGACGGTGGCCAAGGGCACCGAACGCCTGCGCATCACGCCCTCGCCCTATCACGACGACGGCTTGATCGATCAGCTCGCCGAAGCGCTCCTGCAGGTGTGGGACCGCCTCGGTCTGCCGCTCAAGCAAAAGTCGCTGGCGGCGGAGTAGGCGTTTCTCCACCCTCCCCTGGAGGGGGAGGGTCGGCTCACATTGAGCGCAGCGAAATGGGAGACGGGGTGGGGTGACAGTCTCTCCACCTCTGACGCTGCTCGTGT
>NZ_JBVVPO010000061.1:0-30406 GCF_055811795.1 Bradyrhizobium sp. MI1.7 | reverse complement strand
TTTTTGGGTTTCCGGGGGGGGGGGGACTGTCTCTCCACCTCTGCCGGTGCTGTTGTGTAACTATCCCCCCCCCCCGCTCGCGCTGCGCGCGATCGACCCTCCCCCTCCAGGGGAGGGTAAGCGGGATCCGCGTTCGCCCGCACCTTAACGACAACCCCAATTCCCGCCCCGGTAGGGCATTTCGCTGTCGCTTGCGCCCGCCCAACGCGCTAGATTTGCAGGGAAAATGAGTACGGGCGCCCTCGCGCCCAGGGAGAAGCGCGCTCGCCATGCTGCACGACTGGGGCGTGATCGCTGCCGCCTTCGGCTATATCGGCTTCCTGTTCCTGGTGGCGAGCCACGGCGACCGCCGCTCGCCGGCCGGGCGCGGCCGCGCGTCCGGGCTGATCTATCCGCTGTCGCTCGCGATCTATTGCACCTCCTGGACCTTCTTCGGCTCGGTCGGCTTCGCCACCCGCGCCTCGACCGACTTCCTCGCCATCTATGTCGGCCCGATCCTGATGATCGGGCTCGGCGCGGGCGTCCTGCGCCGCGTGATCCAGCTCGCGAAGGCGCACAACATCACCTCGATCGCCGACTTCATCGGCGCGCGCTACGGCAAGAGCCAGGCGGTGGCGGCAACGGTGGCGCTGATCGCGATCATCGGCTCGGTGCCCTACATCGCGCTCCAGCTCAAGGCGGTCGCCTCCTCGCTCGAAACGATCCTGAGCGAGGACCAGGCGTTCTCCCACATCCCGATCCTCGGCGACATGGCGCTGATGGTGACGCTGGCGATGGCCGCCTTCGCCGTGCTGTTCGGCACGCGGCAGACCGACGCCACCGAGCATCAGCACGGCCTGATGCTGGCGGTCGCAACCGAATCCATCATCAAGCTGATCGCCTTCCTCGCCGCCGGCATCTTCGTCACCTTCTGGATGTTCTCGCCACACGAATTGATCGAGCGCGCGATGAGGACGCCGGAGGCGGTGCGCGCCATCAACTATTCGCCGTCGATCGGCAACTTCCTCGCCATGACGCTGCTGTCGCTCTGCGCGATCATGCTGCTGCCCCGCCAGTTCCACGTCAGCGTGGTCGAAAACTCCTCGGATGCCGAGGTCAGCCGCGCGCGCTGGCTGTTCCCGTTCTATCTCGTCGCCATCAATTTGTTCGTGATCCCGATCGCGCTCGCCGGCCTCGTCACCTTTCCGTTCGGCGCGGTCGAACCGGACATGTATGTGCTGGCGCTGCCGATGGAGGGCGGCGCGGGACTTCTCAGCGTCGCCGTCTTCGTCGGGGGGCTGTCGGCGGCGACCGCGATGGTGATCGTCGAATGCGTCGCGCTCTCCATCATGGTCTCGAACGACCTCGTGGTGCCCCTGGTGCTGCAGCGGCGGCCGGAGGGGCGCACCGGCGGCGCCGATTTCAGCGACTTCCTGCTGCGCTCGCGCCGGCTTGCGATCTTCGCCATCATGGTGATGGCCTATTTCTACTACCGCGCGCTCGGCAACACCCAGCTTGCGGCGATCGGCCTGCTCTCCTTTGCCGCCATCGCCCAGCTCGCGCCGAGCTTCTTCGGCGGGCTGTTGTGGCGGCGCGCCACCGCGCGCGGCGCCATCGGCGGCATGCTGGTCGGCTTCGCGGTGTGGCTCTACACCCTGTTCATCCCGAGCTTCATGGATTCCTCGACGGCGGGCATCCTGCTGCTCCAGCACGGCCCGTTCGGCATCGAGGCACTGCGGCCGCAGGCGCTGTTCGGCGCCGACCTGCCGCCGCTGATGCACGGCGTAATCTGGTCGCTGTCGCTCAACATCCTGACCTATGTGCTGCTGTCGCTGGCGCGGCGGCCGTCCTCGATCGAGCTGGTGCAAGCCGATCTGTTCGTACCCAACACGCTCGCGCCGATCTCCCCGAACTTCCGCCGCTGGCGCACCACCGTCACGGTGCAGGACATCCAGACCACGGTCGCGCAATATCTCGGGCCCGACCGCGCCCGGCACTCCTTCGAGGCATTTTCGGTGCGGCGCAATGTGCGCCTGGAATCCGGTGCGCCCGCCGATTTCGAGCTGCTGCAGCACGCCGAGCACCTGATCGCCTCTTCGATCGGCGCGGCCTCCTCGCGGCTCGTGATGTCGCTGCTGCTGCGCAAGCGGACGGTCTCGGCGAAAGCGGCGCTGAAACTGCTCGACGATTCCCACGCGGCGCTGCATTTCAATCGCGAGATCCTCCAGACCGCGCTCAACCATGTCCGCCAGGGCATCGCCGTGTTCGACGCCGATCTGCAGCTGATCTGCTCCAACCGGCAGTTCGGCGATCTCCTGAACGTGCCGCCGCATTTCATCCAGTTCGGCACGCCATTGCGTGAAATCCTGGAATTCATGGGTGTGAGCGAGCCGGACAATCCGGTCGAGCGCGAAGCCATGCTGGAGCGGCGGCTCGCGGCTTACACCACCGACAGCGAGCCTTATCTCGAGCGCCTGCCCGACCGCCACATGGTGATCGAGATCTTGACCAACCGCATGCCCGGCGGCGGCTTCGTCATCACCTTCACCGATGTCACCCCCACGTTCGAGGCCGCCGAAGCGCTGGAGCGCGCCAACGCGACGCTCGAAAAGCGGGTGCGCGACCGCACCGAGGAGCTGACCCGGCTGAATTCCGAGCTGGCGCTGGCCAAGAGCGCGGCCGAGGACGCCAGCATCTCCAAGACGCGCTTCCTGGCGGCAGCCAGCCACGACATCCTCCAGCCGCTGAACGCGGCGCGGCTCTATGTCACCAGCCTGGTCGAGCGCCAGCACAGCGGCGAGGAGACGCGGCTGGTCGAGAACATCGACGAATCGCTCCAGGCGATCGAGGAGATCCTCGGCGCACTGCTCGACATATCGCGGCTGGACGCCGGCGCGATGACGACCTCGATCTCGAGCTTCAAGATGGCCGATTTGATGCGCTCGCTGGAGATCGAGTTTGCGCCGATCGCACGCGCCAAGAACCTCGAGCTCGCCTTCGTGCCCTGCTCGCTGCCGGTCGAGTCCGATCGGCTGTTGCTGCGGCGCCTGCTCCAGAACCTGATCTCCAACGCGATCAAATACACCCCGCGCGGACGCGTGCTGGTCGGCTGCCGCCGCCAGGGCCCTTCGCTGAAAATCTGCGTCTACGACACCGGCGTCGGCATCCCGCCGGTCAAGCGCGGCGAGATCTTCAAGGAATTCCACCGCCTCGAACAGGGCGCACGGATCGCCCGCGGCCTTGGACTCGGCCTCTCGATCGTCGAGCGTCTTGCACGCGTGCTCAAGCACGGCATCGCCATCGACGGCAACAAGAGCGGCGGCTCGGTCTTCTCCGTGACGGTGCCGACAGCCAAGGCGATCACCCACACCGCTGCCGTCACCAGCGCGACGCCGCTGGCGCGGAGGCCGATCTCGGGCGCCCTCATCGTCTGCATCGAGAACGACGCAGCGATCCTCGACGGCATGCGCACGCTGCTCAAGGCCTGGGACGCCGAGGTCATCGCGGTCGCCGACCCCGAGGGCGCGATCGCCGCGATCGAAGGCGCGGGACGCCGCGTCACCGGCCTGCTGGTCGATTATCACCTCGACCGCGGCAACGGCATTGCCGCCATCCGCGACATCCGCCGCCGCTTCGGCGACGGCATCCCTGCGATCCTGATCACCGCCGACCGCAGCCCCGCAGTGCAGGTCGCCGCGCGCGAGGAAAATGTCGCGGTGCTCAACAAGCCGGTGAAGCCGGCCTCGCTCCGCGCCCTGCTGGGACAGTGGCGCACGCAGCAGATGGTGGCGGCGGAGTAAGACGCGGTCAGTAGTCGGTCGAGACGCTGAGCGCGCGCCACCTCTCGAGCTCGTCGAGCCGTTGCCGGTCCGTCGCAGCGATGGCGTTCACGGCGTCGCTGCCGAGCGCGATCCGCAGCGGTGGGCTGTCCATGTCGACCAGCTCCAGCACGGCGGCGGCGGCTTTCGCCGGATCGCCCGGCTGGCGGCCATCATAATCGCGCTGCATCCTGACGGCCGCGCCAACGACGGCATCGTACTCCGCACGCCCTTCGCCGGTCGCATGCGCTGACTGCGCAAAGCCCGTACGGAAGCCGCCGGGTTCGACGATCGTCACGTGCACGCCGATCAACGCCATCTCGCGCGCCAGCGATTCCGAAAAGCCCTCGATGCCCCATTTCGCGGCCGAATAGGCCGCGCGTGCGGGAGCTCCGATCCGTCCGCCGACGGATGAGAATTGCACGATATGCCCGCGGCGCTGCCGGCGCAGCACGGGAATCGCCGCCTTGGTGACGATGATGGTGCCGAGCAGATTGACCTCGATCTGCTGACGGAACGAGGCCAGGCTCGTGTCCTCGACCGATCCGAGATCGCCATAGCCGGCATTGTTCACGACCACATCGACGCCGCCGAACGCCTCCACGGCGAGGCCGATGGCCCCTTGCGCGGCCGCCTCGTCAGTCACGTCGAGCGTTGCGAGCCGCAGTCTTTCCTCAAAGCGTTCCCGCAGCGGTTCGAGCGGACCGAGATTCCTGGCAGTGGCAACCACCCGGTCGCCCGCCGCAAGCGCGGCTTCCGTGATGGCGCGTCCGAGCCCGCGCGAGCTGCCGCTGATGAACCAGATCTTTGACACGGTGGGCTCCTGACCGCTCAAGGCGCAAGCCGGGTGAAAACGTAATCGTGGCTCTTGGCGCGGGCGTCGTGACAGCCGAAGCAGGTGCGGTGCTGTGCCTCGTCGACCGGCTTGCCATTGATGAAACGGCCAAAGCCCCAACCGCCGGTGGACGCATATTTCCTGGAATCCTTGACCATCACCTGCACCGTGGTGGCCGCGCCGGGGATCGTTGCGGATGCGAATTCCGGCGACTGTTTCCGTTTCCAGGCGCGCTTGACCAGAATGGTGCCATCCGGGAACGGAAGTTTTCCGGCCTGATAAGCATCGATCGCGGTCTGGTTGCCGACAACGGCGCGAAGCTCGTCGAGCGGTGCCGCCTCTTCGGCCGGCGCAATCAGCTCCCACTGCTTGTAACCCGCAGGAATCGTGACGCCGAAGATCGGGGAAGCGTCTGCCGTGTTGCCTTGTGTCGGCCCCTCGGCAAGGGCAATCGAGACCAGATAGGGCACGCAAGTCAGGAGAACGACGAGAAGGAGCGCGGCAAGCGTGATAGCCGTCGCATAAGAGCGCTTTTTCTTGTCGGGTTTGATGGACGTCATGACGTTCCTTCATGCTGGGATCGCGGCATAGCCTCGGTCCAGCCGCGCTGGACCGAGGCATCGAATGAACGCTCAGGCGCCGTCGGCGTCGATGACGGCCTTGGCGAAGGCTTGCGGCGCTTCCTGCGGCAGATTGTGGCCGATGCCGCCGGTGATCAGGCGGAAGTCGTACCGGCCTGAGAACCTCTTGGCATAGGCGCTGGGGTCGGGATGCGGCGCACCGTTGGCGTCGCCCTCCATCGTGATCGTCGGGACGCTGATCACCGGAGCTGCGGCGAGCTTCTTCTCGAGCTCCTCGTATTTGGCTTCGCCCTGGGCGAGCCCGAGCCGCCAGCGGTAATTGTGGATCGTGATGGCGACATGATCCTTGTTGTCCAGCGCCGCCGCGCTCCGGTTAAAGGTCGTGTCATCGAACTTCCATTGCGGCGAGGCGAGCTTCCAGATCAGTTTTGCGAAATCATGCGTGTACTTCTCGTATCCGGCGCGGCCGCGCTCGGTCGCGAAATAGAACTGGTACCACCATTGCAGCTCGGCCGACGGCGGCAGCGGCGCGTTGCCCGCGGCCTGGCTGGAGATCAGATAGCCGCTGACCGACACCAGCGCGCGGCAGCGATCCGGCCACAACGCAGCGATGATATCGGCGGTGCGCGCGCCCCAGTCGAAGCCGGCGATAACAGCCTTCTTGATGTCGAGCTTGTCCATCAGCGCGATGATGTCGACGGCCATGGCGGCGGGCTCGCCGTTGCGCAGCGTCTCGCTGGAGAGGAAGTGCGTGGTGCCATAACCGCGCAAGTAAGGGATGATCACGCGATAGCCGGCCTTTGCCAGGATCGGCGCGACATCGACGAACGCGTGAATGTCGTAAGGCCAGCCGTGCAGCAGGATCGCCACGGGGCCGTTCGAGGGACCTGCTTCCGCATAGCCGACATTGAGGACGCCGGCGTCGATCTGCTTGATCGGACCGAACGACGCATTCGATGCGGACGACTTCGGCGCGTCCGTTTCGGCACGGGCGAGGTCGATCACGCCGAAACCGACGGCGACGGTTCCCGCGGCGACGCCGAAAAATTTGCGGCGGTGCTGGTCGATGATCTGTTTCATGGTGGTGCTACCTTGTGGATGGTTGGTGATGTCCGTCAGATCAGCGCGACCGTGACGTCGATATTGCCGCGGACGGCCTTGGAATAGGGGCAGGTCTGGTGCGCCTCATCGACGATGCCGCGCGCGATCTCGCGATCGAGGCCCGGCAGGCTGACGTTGAGGCGTGCGCTGAGCGAATAGGCGCCCTCGTCGAGCACGAGATCGATCTCCGCATCGATCGCGCATTTCCGGGGAAGCTCGATCTTGCGCTTGCGCGCCGCGATCTCCATCGCGCCTTCGAAGCAGGCCGACCAGCCGGCCGCGAACAATTGCTCGGGATTGGTGCCGATGCCAGTGCCGCCCGGCGGCGACAGCTTGACGTCGAGGCGGCCGTCGGAACTGCGCGATATGCCGTCGTGTCGTCCGCCGCTGGTGTGGGTGCTGGCCGTGTAGAGCAGTTTTGCCGCCTGCGTCATGAAGGTCTCCTTGCCGTCGGGAAACTGACTAGCAGCGGCCGCGGCAGGACACCCGTTTGGACTTGTGAGAAGTTGTGAGGCCCCGGCGCGCAGCCCCGCCACGAGGCCTGCATCAGCGGTCTGATGCCGATGCAGGTGCGGCCTTGCCCGATTGCGATCATCTGGCTATCCGGTCCGTTTGAAAGGACAACATTTCGCCATGACCGAGCCGGCCGGCACCGCAACGGGAACCCAATCGTTCGGGCCATTCACCGTGACATCGCATGAAAGGCTCGTGATGCGCGACGGCGTCGCGCTGCCGCTCGGCGCGAAGGCCTTCGACACGCTGATCGCGCTGATGTCGCGGCCGAACGAGGTCGTCAGCAAATGGGACCTGATGGCGCTGGTGTGGCCCGGCCTGACCGTCGAGGAAGCCAATCTGCGCTTTCACGTCGCAGCCCTGCGCAAGGCGCTCGGCGACGGCAAGGACGGCGCCCGCTACATCACCACGCTCTCTGGCCGCGGCTATTGCTTCGTGGCGCCGATCTCCAAGGCGGAAATCGCGGCAGAGCGGCGTCCCGCGCAGCGAACGGAATTACCGCCCGTCAAGCTGCCGAACCGGCTGCAACGGATGGTCGGGCGCGACGATGCGGTCGCCGCCGTCTCCGACAAGCTCATCGGCTCGCACTTCGTCACGATCGTCGGCCCGGGCGGCGTCGGCAAGACCGCCGTTGCGGTGGCGATCGCGCACGACCTGCTCGAGACTTTCTCCGATGCCGCGCATTTCGTCGACCTCGCCGCGCTCAGCGATCCCGATCTCGTGATCACCTCGATCCTGCTGATGCTGGGCTTGCCGGCGCAGACCGACGATCCGCTGCCGGCACTGCTCGCGCATCTCGGCGACAAGCGGATGCTGCTGATCCTGGATAATTGCGAGCATGTCATCGCCGCCGCGGCGCCGCTGGCAGCCGAAATCTTTCACGCCGCACCCCATGTCCATATCCTCGCCACGAGCCGCGAGGCCCTGCGTGTCGAGGGCGAGCAGGTCTACCGGTTGGCGCCGCTCGCCGTTCCGCCTGACAATCCCGGGCTGACCGCGGCTGCCGCGCAGACCTATCCCGCGCTTCAGCTCTTCCTCGAACGTGCCATGGCCGGCGGCGCGCAGATCGCGCTCGATGACGTCAATGCCGCGATCGTCGCAGGGATCTGCCGCAAGCTCGACGGCATGGCGCTGGCGATCGAGCTCGCCGCCGGCCGGATCGAGGCCTACGGACTGGAGCAGACGGCCGCACTGCTCGACGAACGCCTCAATCTGCTCTGGCAGGGCCAGCGCACCGCGCCGCCGCGGCAGAAGACGTTGCAAGCGACGCTGGACTGGAGCTACGGGCTCCTGTCCGACACCGAGCGCCTCGTGCTGCGCCGGCTTGCCGTCTTCGCCGGTCACTTCACCATCGACGCCGCGCTCGAAATCGTGCCGGACGAGCGCGTCGACCGCTCGCGCCTGTTCGATGCCATCGACAGCCTGGTCGCCAAGTCGATGGTCGCGCCGCGACCGGTCGGCGCCATGATGCGCTACCGTCTGCTCGACACGACGCGCGCCTATCTGCTCGAGATCGAGCCGAACGAGACCGCGCTTGCCGCCCGCCACGCAACCCACTACCGGCGATGGCTGGAGCAGGCCGGCACGACATGGGCGACGGTGCCGAGCGCCGACGAACGCGCGATCCATTTCTCCGCGCTTCACAACGTGCGCGCCGCGCTGGACTGGTGCTTCGGCACGGACGGCGATGTCGGCATCGGCATTGCGCTCGCCGCCGCGGCGGCTCCGATCTTTCTCGCGATGTCGCTGCTGATCGAATGCCGGCGCTGGTCGGAACGGGCGCTGCTTGCGATCGATCCGTCCTCGCGCGGCAGCGCTGAGGAAATGCACATCCAGGCCGCCCTCGGATTGACCTTGATGTTCACGCGTGGCGGCAGCGAAGCTGCGCGTGGCGCCCTGAGCAGGAGCCTGGCGATCGCCGAGGCTCGCGGCGACGCGGCGAACCAGCTCCAGCTGCTCGGCCGCATGCACATCTTCCACGAGCGGATGGGACAGTTCGACGCCGCGCTCGGTTATGCGCAGCAGAGCCTCACGGTCGCCGAGACGCTCGGCGACGCCGCCTCCATCGCCCTCGCCCATTCGCTGCTGGGTGTCTCCTTGCATCTGGCCGGCGAGCATCGCGACGCCCTGAGCATGCTGGAGGCCGCCTGGCACGGGCCGGGTACGGAGCGGATCAGCACTGTCCACGGCTTCGATCACCGCAACCGGGCCGGCATCTCGCTCGCGCGCGAGCTTTGGTTGCAGGGCCGGCCGGCGGATGCGCGGCAACTGGCGCAGCAGACGGTCACCGAGGCCGCGCAGATGGACCATCCGATCACGCTCTGCATCGCACTGATCTGGGCGGTCTCGATCGATCTCTGGAGCGGGGATCTCGACGGCGCGGAAGAGAACCTCGACCGCTTCATCGCACATGCCGAAACGCGCTCGATGGGCCCTTATCTCGCGGTCGGCCGCGGCGTCAAAGGCGAGCTGGCGATCCGGCGCGGCGACGCCGCTGGCGGCGTCGAGACGATACGGGCCTGTCTGCGCGAGCTCCACGACGCCGGCTACGAGCTGCTCACCACGACGTTCAACATCGCGCTCGTGCATGGCTTGTTGGCGCTCGGGCAGATCGAGCGGAGTGCGCGCCTGATCGACGACGCGATCGGCCTCGTCGAGCAAGGCGGCGATCATCTCTACATGCCCGAGCTGTTGCGCATGAAGGGTAATGTGTCGCTGACACTGCCGGAGCCGGCCACCGATGAGGCTGAGAACCACTTCAGGCAATCGCTTGACCTGAGCCGCCGCACCGATGCGAAAGCCTGGGAGTTGCGAGCGGCGATCGATCTCGCGAAATTGATCGCCGGGCGCGGCCAGCGCGCGGACGCGAAGAGGTTGCTTCGATCGGCGCTCGGAGGTTTCTCCGACGGGTCACGGACCTCGGATATCGGGATCGCCAGCAAGTTGTTGGAGACTCTCTAGGAAGCGCACCGGCGGCCAGGCGCCGGCCGAAACGGTATCTCAATGTTCGAGGGTCGCGCCGCGTGTCCCTGCGACATCCTCTCTCGTTGCAACTCCCGGGAAATGAACTAGCATCAACCACTGCGAGCATTTTATCGCATGTTGAACCTATTCAGTTGATTGCCTTTAGCACGTCCATTTCAATCATCCGGAGCCACGACAATGGCAGGGTCCAGCCTCGAGGATACACTGGCCGCGATTGGCTATGTCAAAGTGATTGTCACAATGAAGGACAGGGCGTCGGCCGCCGCCACGTCCGAGATCGCGATGCAGGATCATTTCATCGCGCCGGACACTGCCCAGACACAGAGTCTCGTGGCGGCGGCAACGCGCTCCGCCGGCCGCCAAATCAGAGGAGCGGAGAGCCTGGCCGAGCGCCGCGTGCGCATCTACCCCAACCTTGGACTCGCAGTCGGCAGCGTGGATGCCAGCGGCCTCGTTTCGCTCCAGGCTGATCCGCAAGTGGGCAAGGTCGACAAGGCTCCGGAGATCAGCCTGATCAAACCGGTCGAAGCCCGTCCAATCAAGACCGGGGTCGGTCCGACCTGGGGCATCAAGCGCTTGAACGTGGAACGCCTTTGGCAGGCGGGTTTCACCGGCCAAGGCGTGGTGGTTGGTCACCTCGATACCGGCGTCGACGGCAAGCATCCGGCATTGGCCGGAGCCATCAAGAAGTTTGCCGAGTTCGACCTGGCGGGAGATCAGGTTCCGAACGCACCGGCCCGCGACAGCGGCGTACACGGCACTCACACCGCGGGCACGATCGTCGGCCGGCCGGTCAGCAAGGGTCGCTTCGGCGTCGCACCGGATGCCCAGCTCGCGAGCGCGATGGTGATCGAGCGCGGGCAGGTGATCGAACGCATCCTGGCCGGCATGGACTGGGTGATCGGCGAAGGCGCCCGAGTCCTGAGCATGTCGCTCGGACTACGCGGCTTCACGCCGGCATTCCAGAGTGTGATCGATGCCTTGCGCGCCGCCAACGTTCTGCCGGTCATTGCGTCCGGCAATGAGGGCCCCCGGACCAGCCGCTCGCCGGGCAATTACGCGAACGTGTTGTCGATCGGCGCGATCGACGTGCACGACGTCGTGCCTGATTTCTCCAGCAGCCAGAGCTTCAATCGCGCGATCAGCCCATTGTGCCCGGCGATCGTCGCACCGGGGGTCGCGATCACGTCCTGCGTTCCCGGCAAAAAGTACGAGACCATGAATGGGACGTCGATGGCGACGCCCCACGTCGCGGGTCTTGCAGCCCTTCTGCTGCAAGCGAGGCCGACTGCAACGGCGGACCAGCTCGAAGCCGCCATCATCGGATCCTGCGCGCGCCCCGAGGCGATGGAAGAGGCCCGCGCGAACCATGGGGTGCCCGATGCCGTCAGGGCCTACGAGCTCCTGACCGGGTCGCAGCTCCCCGCCGCGCAGGTGAGCGTCGCGCCCCGGCGGCGCACGCCCGCGAAAAAGCGCTCTGCGAGGGGGCGCTCGTCGTCGCATCCACCGCGCAGCGTCGCCAAGAAGATGGCACGCCGGCCGAAGGTTGCCGCATCGCGGCGCCCCGCGCGCAAGAAGAGCCCTTCGAAGCGCCGTCCCGCCTGACTCCACGGCAATTCTTGTTGCGGCCAGCTAAAAGCCGGCCGCAATAAGCGCTATATTGGCCAGGCCGCCAGGGATTCCCGCACAGGAGCCGGCCATGACCGACAAGACAAAGCCTTCGCCCGAATGGGAAGGTAAGGCTGTCGTCAATCGATTGCGCCAAGCCACCAAGCCCGGCCAGCCTTCGTCAGTTCAGGTGTTCCTGAACGATGACGTTGCCGCGAGCGACCTGCCGGAGAAGGCAAGGGAAATCGTCACTGACATGAGCGCTAGCCTCGATCTGCCGGCCAATGCGATCAAGCTCGGCAAGGTGTTTCGCTTGGCCAAGTCGTTTTCGGTGTCGACCGACGTACCCGACGTCTTCGACGCCCTTGCAAGGCACGGCGACGTCAAGAGCATTTTGGAATCGGTACAGCCGGATATCCTGCCCAAGCCGACGCGCGAAAAAGGCGACTGACCCGATCGCGGTTTACGATCCCGTCGGGGTGCCCTGCTTCCACTGCCCGCCGGCGATCTTCGCCGCGGCAATTACCGCCTGGGTGCGGCTCTCGACGCCGAGCTTTTGCAGGATCGCCGAGACATGCGCCTTGATGGTGGCTTCGGAGACGCCGAGCTCGTAGGCGATCTGCTTGTTGAGCAGCCCTTCCGACAGCATCATCAAGACCCGGACCTGTTGCGGCGTCAGCGTCACCAGGCGGTCGCGCAGGCGCGTCATGTCGGGATCGGCGGCGGCCGATAGATCGGTGTCGGTGGGAACCCAGACGTCCCCCTCCATCACCTTGAGGATCGCGTCGCGCAAGGTCTCGACGCCGAATCGCTTCGGGATGAAGCCGGAGGCGCCGAAATCGAGCGAGCGGCGAATCGTGGCGCTGTCGTCGGAGGCCGAGACGATCACCACCGGGATGGCCGGGTACTGCGCGCGCAGATAGATCAGCCCGGAAAAGCCGGAGATCCCGGGCATCGAGAGGTCGAGCAGGACCAGATCGACGTCGGATGTCTGTTCCAGCAGCTTGGTGAGATCCTCGAACGATCCCGCCTCGTCGATCCTGGCCGAGGTCAGGACGCCCGCCACCGCTTGCCGCAACGCGTCGCGGAACAGGGGATGGTCATCGGCAATGACAAGATGGGTCGAAGGAGCGCTCATCGTTCTCTTGCTGGCATTCACACCGGGCCAGTAGGCCGGCCCGGGGCCTTGGTCAATTCTTTCCCGACCGGCCGTGGCATGCAAGTGGGCATTATCCCTTTGCGGGAACGGGGTTAACCCATGGTCGAGCACGATCGTGCCGGATTGAAAGGTCCGCGGCGTCAGGTGCGCGTCAGTGCGCAAGGCCGAAAGTCGTATTGGGGCGGGTTTCACGCCGATGTTACCTTGGAGCCAAGACCTGGGTTGATCCGGCATGACCGGGTATCCGGGGCGCGAGGAAACGCATTTCGGGGAGCGACTCAACATGTCGACAATGGCTGTGTCTCAAGCGGGCGCGGGAGGAATGACGAAGGACGAACGGTTCGTCATTCTCGCCTCCTCGCTCGGTACCGTCTTCGAGTGGTACGACTTCTACCTCTACGGTTCGCTGGCCGGCATCATCGGCGCGCAGTTCTTCTCGGCCTATCCGCCGGCAACCCGCGACATCTTCGCGCTGCTGGCCTTCGCCGCGGGCTTCCTCGTCCGTCCGTTCGGCGCCATCGTGTTCGGGCGCGTCGGCGACATCGTCGGCCGCAAATACACCTTCCTCGTCACCATCCTGATCATGGGTCTGTCGACCTTCATCGTCGGCCTGCTGCCCAATGCGGCGACCATCGGCATCGCGGCCCCGATCATCCTGATCGCGCTGCGCCTCGCCCAGGGCCTGGCGCTCGGCGGTGAATATGGCGGTGCGGCGACCTATGTCGCGGAGCACGCGCCGAACGGCAAGCGCGGCTATTACACCTCGTTCATTCAGACGACGGCCACGCTCGGCCTGTTCCTGTCCCTGCTGGTGATCCTGTTCACCCGCAGCGCGATCGGCGAAGCCGATTTCGCGGCCTGGGGCTGGCGCATCCCGTTCCTGGTCTCGGTGCTGCTGCTCGGCATCTCGGTCTGGATCCGGCTCCGCCTCAGCGAATCCCCGATCTTCCAGAAGATGAAGGACGAGGGGAAGAGCTCGAAGGCGCCGCTGACGGAAGCCTTCGGCAACTGGCAGAACGGCAAGCTCGTTCTGCTCGCGCTGCTCGGCGGCGTGATGGGCCAGGGCGTGGTCTGGTACACCGGCCAGTTCTACGCGCTGTTCTTCCTGCAATCGATCCTGAAGGTCGACGGCTATACCGCCAACCTGCTGATCGCCTGGTCGCTGCTGCTCGGCACCGGCTTCTTCATCGTGTTCGGCGTGCTCTCCGACAAGATCGGCCGCAAGCCGATTATCCTCGGCGGCTGTCTGATCGCGGCGCTGACCTTCTTCCCGATCTTCAAGATGATCACCACCAACGCCAACCCGGCGCTGGAAAAGGCGATCGAGTCGGTCAAGGTCGACGTGGTGGCGGATCCCGCGGGTTGCGGCGACCTGTTCAACCCGGTCGGCACCCGCGTCTTCAGCGCGCCCTGCGACACCGCACGCGCCTACCTGTCGGGCGCGTCGGTCAAGTACTCGACCTCTTCCGGCCCGGCCGGCTCCGGCGTGAAGGTGGTGGTCAACGGCAAGGACATCGCCTACGCCAACGCCAAGGACGGCAATCCCGCGCTGCTCGCCGCAGTGCAGGCAGCCGGCTATCCGAAGCCGGGCGATGCGGGCATCGTGAAGATGTCGCATCCGTTCGACATCTTCCGTCCGCAGGTGGCCGCGACCGTCGGGCTGCTGTTCATCCTGGTGATCTTCGTCACCATGGTGTACGGCCCGATCGCCGCGATGCTGGTCGAACTGTTCCCGACCCGCATTCGCTACACCTCGATGTCGCTGCCCTACCATATTGGTAACGGCTGGTTCGGCGGCCTGCTGCCAGCGACCGCGTTCGCGATCGTGGCCTCGACCGGCGATATCTATGCGGGTCTCTGGTATCCGGTCATCTTCGCATCGATTACCGTCGTGATCGGCTTCTTCTTCCTGCCCGAGACCAAGGACGTCGACATCAAGGCGACCTGATCGACAGCAGCGACCGACAATACGAACCGGCCGCGGTCTCCGCGGCCGGTTTTGTTTTGGGGCCTACTGATTGCTACCGATGAATTGCAGCACGACCTCGCGCCGGTGCGGGCGCTTGCGATGCTCGATCAGGTAGATCGCCTGCCAGGTGCCGAGCGCGACTTTGCCGTTCAGGACCGGGACCTGAAGCGAGGTCTGCGTCAGCATGGTCTTGACGTGCGCCGGCATGTCGTCCGGTCCCTCGGTGTAGTGGGTCCAGCCGGCGTTCTCAGGCGCGAGCCGCGACAGTGCCGTGGTGAGATCGACGAGCACGGACGGATCGGCGTTCTCCTGGATCGTCAGCGACGCCGAGGTGTGCCGGATGAACAGCGTCAGCGCGCCATCGCGCGCCTGAACCTCATTGATGAACTTCGCGGCTTCGCTGGTGAGATCGGTGAAGCCGCGGCCGGGCGTCTGCACGGTCAGCAGTGACGATGCGACGGTGGTGACTTGCACCGACGATGGCGCCGAGCGCGTGACGGATTTGCCTGATGTCATGAAAGATCTCTCAACTCGGAATGCCACCGTAGGGTGGGCAAAGCGAAGCGTGCCCACCAATCGACGCAACGAGGTCAAGGTGGTGGGCACGGCGCTTCGCACCTTTGCCCACCCTACGGCATCTCGTCATGCGCTAGATCTTCCCCGAGACGTCCTTCTGCACGCGGTTGGCCATGTCGATCAGCCGGCGCCAGGCCTTTTCCAGGAACGACATCACCCGATCGACATCCTGGTCGCTGGGCAGCGGAATCTCGATCTTGCGGTCCCCCTCGGCGACCTTCGGGTCCTTCTTGAGCGGATCGGATTTCGGCATCGCCTCGTCGATCTTGCCCGACACGGTCGGCCCCGCCGCGATCTGCCCCTTCAGCTTCTCGACTTCGGCCTGGAGCCGGCCGATCTCGGCGTCGAGCGCGGTGCGTTCGTCGGGCACCGCGTAACAGGCCCAGCCCGCGCCGTTCTTGGTGCAGGTCGATACCGTGCCGGTGCGGGTGTCGAGCCGCAGCACTCCTTCGGGGATGGGCGTCATGCTGTAGCGGCCGTTTTCGCTGTCGGGCGCGGACTGTGCGGCAACGAGGCCGCCGCCGATGGTCATCATCGCGGCGAATACCGCCGCTGCAAGCCATGATGCTGTGGATGAATTTGCTGGTCTCATCGCGCTCTCCGCCATGGCGCTTCTGTGGCTTCTCTTCAATTCTACACCCCGGCGAGGCGATCTGCCGCCCAAAACGCGCCACCGATATCAACGATCGCGGCAATCCCTTTGATCCCGCCGGCAGGACGAAATGGTGGTCGCATTCGCCGATCATGAAGAGAGCTGCTGCGGTGCGGCGTCACGCTGTGTGCAGCGTTGCCGTGCGTGCCAATATCATCAAGTAAATCAGATACATAATAGAACGCGACGCAATCGTGACTTGGCTTGACTTGATTATGGGCCATCAGTATGGTCCGCGCGGCTTTTGAGGGTGGCGGGCGTAATTTCCATTCAGCCGCGGCGTTTCGGGTCTTCGTTGCATGACACAGGGCACGGGACACGGCGAGAATGGGGATCGCGATAGATCGTCCGAGGAAGCTGCGCTTTCCGAACGGCTCGGAAATCTTGATCAGCGGTTGTCCGAATTCCGGGACCGACGAATCAAGACCGAGCAACCCGCAGGTGACGGTGAAGACAGAGCGGCCAGAGCTTCGGCGATGGCGCTTGGTTTCCGGTTATCCTCCGAGTTGGTCGCCGGGGTCGTTGTCGGAGCGGGGATTGGCTGGGGTTTCGACCGCTTGCTGTCGACGTCGCCTTTCGGATTTATCGTGTTCCTGCTGCTGGGCTTCGTGGCCGGCGTGGTGAATGTGGTGAGAACGGCAGGCGCGGGTCAAAACAGGCGCGGTGATTCTTAAGCGATCCGCACCAACAGAGGAATGATCGTGCCGGCCATGCCGGTACGGGCCGGCCCGGCCGGCAGACCGAGACCCGCCGGCATTGCCCGGCAGACCAAGAGATGCCGCGCTGATGAAAATCGATCCGATCCACCAGTTCAACATCGAGCCTCTCTTCACGATCGGCCATATCGGCAATCACACGATCGCCTTCACCAATTCGTCGCTCTACATGCTGGTGGCGGTGGCGATCATCTCGTTCCTGATGCTTGCCAGTGGCACGCAGCTGGTTCCCGGGCGCCTCCAGTCGGTCGCCGAGATCTCCTACGAATTCGTCGCCTCGACCATCCGTTCGACGGCCGGCGCGGAAGGCATGAAGTTCTTCCCGCTGATCTTCTCGCTGTTCATGTTCATCTGCGTCTCGAACCTGGTCGGCATCATCCCCTATACCTTCACGATCTCGAGCCATCTGATCGTGACGGCCGCGCTCGCGCTTTTGGTCTTCTTCACCGTGCTGATCTACGGCGTCGCCAAGAACGGCCTGAAATTCTTCTCGATCTTCGTGCCTCACGGCGTCCCCGGCTACATCCTGCCGCTGGTGATGTTCATCGAGATCCTGTCGTTCTTCCTGCGGCCGGTCTCCCACAGCGTCCGTCTGTTCGCCAACATGCTGGCCGGCCACATCGCGCTCAAGGTTTTCGCGGGCTTCGTCGCCATGCTCGGCTTCTCGCTCGGCGCGCTCGGCTGGGTCGGCGGCGTGCTGCCGCTGGCGCTCACGGTCGCGCTGTACGCTCTCGAGATTCTGGTCGCGTTCCTGCAGGCCTATGTGTTTGCGATCCTGACCTGCATCTACCTGAACGACGCCATTCATCCGGGACACTGAGCGGTCCGGGGAATTTCCACCCACAACCCAATCTTTCTTCCAAGGAGTCTAAAATGGATCCGGCAGCAGCAAAACTTATCGGCGCGGGCATCGCATGCATCGGCATGGGCGGCGCGGGCGTCGGCGTGGGCGTGATCTTCGGCAACTACCTTGCCGCAGCCGTTCGCAATCCGTCGGCCGCTCAGGGCCAGTTCGGCAACCTGATCTTCGGCTTCGCCGTGACCGAAGCGCTTGGCATTTTCTCGCTGCTGATCGCGCTGCTGCTGCTGTTCGTTCCGCTCTGAGGACGATGTTTCGCGCCGCTTCGACCGAAGCGGCGCGCATGACGGCAACAGGAGTAATCCATGGCTGAGAGTCATGGCGGGGCGAAAAGTCCGGCGGCGGGCGCCCACACCGAGTCCGAAGGCGGTCACGGTGGCGGTTTTCCGCCGTTCGAGAGCAGCAACTACGCTTCACAGCTGGTGTCGCTCGCGATCTTCTTCGTCGCGCTTTACGTGATCGTGTCCAAGCTCGCTCTGCCGCGCGTCGGCGGTGCGATCGAGGCACGTCAAAACAAGATCGAGGGTGACCTCGCCGAAGCGCAGAAGCTGAAGGACCAGTCCGACGCGGCGCTGAAGGCCTATGAGGGTGAGCTTGCTTCGGCACGTTCGCGCGCGCAGGCGATCGGCAACGAATCCCGCGACAAGGCGAATGCGCAGGCGGAAGCCGAGCGCAAGGCGCTTGAAGAGCAACTGGCGGTCAAGCTCGCCGAGGCGGAAAAGACCATCGCCTCGACCCGCAAGACGGCCATGAGCAACGTCCGCGGCATCGCGGCCGATGCGGCAGGCCAGATCGTGCAGCAGCTCACCGGTATCGTTCCGGACGCAGCCTCGGTCAGCACTGCCGTTGACGCGTCCTTGAAGGGTTAGTCGATATGTTCTTCGATCCTGAAACCTGGGTCGCCATCGCCTTCGTGATCCTGATGGTCCTGTTCGGCTATCTCGGGGTCTTCAAGAAGGTGACGACTGCGCTCGACCACCGCGCCGACCGCATCAAGGCCGAGCTCGACGACGCGACGCGCCTCAAGCAGGAAGCGGCCAAGGTGCTCGCCGACTACAAGGCGCGCAGTGCCACGGCCGAGCGCGAGGCTGCGGACATCATCGCCAACGCCAAGTCCGAAGCCGAGCGCATCGCGACCGAGGCCAAGGCGAAGATGGAAGACTTCGTCGCCCGCCGCACCAAGACCGCGGAGAGCAAGATCGCGCTCGCCGAGGCCCAGGCGGTGGCCGATGTCCGCGCCGCAGCCGCGGAAGCCGCCGTCCAGGCCGCCTCCACGATCCTGTCGCAGTCGGTCAAGGGCCAGGTCGCCGACGACCTGCTCGCCAAGGGCATCAACGAGGTTCGGCAGAAGCTGAACTGAGGGGCTTTGCCTTTCACCAATCAAAAAGCCGGCGCGCGAGCGCCGGCTTTTTTGTTTGACGATGTCTGTAGCAACACATCGGATGTCATCACCCGCGAAGGCGGGTGATCCAGTACGCCGCGGCATCTCGATTCTAGCCTCGCTGTCTCGGAATACTGGATTGCCCGCCTTCGCGGGCAATGACAGTTGAGATTGCCGCGAGATCTTGCCCTATTTCTTCTTCGGCCTTGCCTTCGGCTCGGGCGAGAGCGCCTGCGGGTCAAAGCCGACATAGAAGATGTAGGAATCGGCGATCTTGGCCGAGGGCACGGGATAGGCCAGATCCTCGGCGATGAAGGTGAAGGGCACGCTGCCGCCCTCCGACATCTCGACCGTGGTCCGGTACGCCTTCGAGGCGATCACCTTCTCGCCGACGCCGCCCTGCACCACGGCAATGCGCAAGGGCACCTCGACGGTCGCAGGCGCACCGGCGGGACCGGCGATGACACGGCCCTGGATGCCGATCCGGGCCGTGATATCGCCGCCATTCCGGGTACATTCACGCGCCATCTTGGTGATCGTGGCCTGGAAGCGGATCTCATTGCCGACGGCCGGCTTGCCGGCGGCGCCGACCGCGTAGGTCGAGGCCCCGGCGCGCACCGTGACCTGCGGACAATCGACGTCGTCATCGGCCGCCGGCTGGCCGGGCGCGGGCGCCGGCTTGGGCTGGGCCGGCTCGTCGGACTTGCCGCCGAACAGGCTCTTGAAGCGGTCGGTGAGCGACTGGGCCGCCACCGGCGAGACGGCGGCGAGCGCAACCGACAACGCCAGCGCGATCCCCGTACCCCGCCGCAACGCATTCCGCGATGACCGAAGCTTCTTCACCATCAACGCCCATACTCCATGACCATCCTCCAGCCGATCGCCGGCCGGCCAGCGGTTTATATCGCCAAAATCGGCGAACCCAAGGCAGCAAACAAGGAGACTTTGGCAGCACGAGCGGCAGCTCAGCCGCGGAAATCCTCGTGCAGCAGGCCGAACAGCAGGTGGTCCTGCCAGACCCCGTTGATGCAGAGATAGCGGCGCGCCAGGCCCTCGCGGGAGAAGCCGCACTTCTCCAGCACCCGGATCGACGGCGCATTGGTTGGGATGCAGGCGGCCTCGACCCGGTGCAGATTGAGCTCGCCGAACAGCGTCGGCAGCAGCACCCGCAGCGCCGCCGTCATGTAGCCGCGATGGGCATGAGGCTTGCCGACCCAGTAGCCGATGGTGCCGGCTTGGACGATACCGCGGCGGACATTGGCGAGCGTGATGCCGCCGACCATGGCGCCATCGAGCTCACGGAAGATCAGGAAGGGATAGGAGCGGTCCGCGGCGATGTCCTCGGAATAGCGCCGCAGGCGGCGGCGGAAGCCGGACCGGGTCAGGTCATCCGACGGCCAGATCGGCTCCCAGGGCGTGAGATAGTCGCGGCTGGACTCGCGCAAATGCGCCCACTGTATGAAGTCCGACATCTGCGGCGCGCGCAGCAACAGGCCGTTGCCGCGCGGCGCGAGGGCGGCGGGTCCACTGGATGGCAGGCGAAACAGGGCCATGGTGATGCTTCCCGGGGCAGATCAGCCCGTGCGCGGCTCCTAGTGCAGCCGCGCCTTGGCACGTGCCCGGGTCAATCCTTCCGCAAAAGATACCGCCGTGTCCAGACCCCTGCCACTGCCCAATGCGACAACTGCAGGGCGGCTCCGCGAAAGCAGCGCACGCGCCGCATCCCGGGTCGATTCGACGCTGACGGCGTCGATCCGGGCCACCAGCTCCTCGACCGTCTGCGGCCGGCCATAGGCCAGCACATGCCGGGCCAGCTGCTCGGCGCGGGACGAGCAGCTCTCCAGCGCCATCAGGAGGCCCGCCTTCATCTGCGCCTTGGCCCGCGCGATCTCGGCCTCGGTCAGCGTCTCCACCGAATCATTCATGATGTCGACCACGACCTCCATCATCTCCGGTGCGTCGGCCGGATCGGTGCCGGTGTACAGGCCGAAGAAGCCCGTGTCGGTATAGGGCGCGTGGAACGAGTAGATGGAGTAGCAGAGGCCGCGCTTCTCGCGCACTTCCTGGAACAGCCGCGACGACATCCCGCCGCCGAGGATGTTGGTGAAGACCTGGAGCGAGAACAACGACAGATCGCTCTGCGGCACGCCTTCCAGCGCCAGCGTCAGATGCGCCTGCTCGAGCTCGCGATGCACCACCTTGGCGCCGCCTTTGCCGAACTGAGCGGCTTGCGGCTTCGGACCCGGCGTCCCCTCGAAACTCGCAAAGCGCCTCTCGACCTCGGCGACGACCTGCTTGTGATTGACCGCGCCGGCTGCCGCCACCACCATGTCGGGGCCGCGATAATGCGTCGACAGATAACCGCGCAGCATGTCGCGGTTGAAGGCGCGCAGGGTCTTGGCGGTGCCGAGCAGCGAGCGGCCCATCGGCTGGTCGGGATAGCAGAGCTCGTTGAGATGCTCGAACACGACGTCGTCGGGCGTGTCCTGCGCGGCACCGATTTCCTGCACGATGACGTTCTTCTCGCGCTCGAGCTCGTCGGGCTCGAATGCGGGATTGGCAAGGATGTCGGCGAGCACGTCGAGCGCGAGCGGCACGTCGGCCTTCAGCACCCGCGCATAATAGGACGTGGTCTCGGTCGAGGTGCCGGCATTGAGGTCGCCGCCGACCGCCTCGATCTCCTCGACGATCTCGCGCGAGGAGCGCTTGGTCGTGCCCTTGAACGCCATGTGCTCGAGCAGATGCGAGATGCCGTGCTCGTTCGGCTTCTCGTCGCGCCCGCCAACGCCGGCCCAGACGCCGAGCGCCGCGGTCTCGAGATGGGGCATCTCGTCGGTGACGACGGTCAGGCCGGAGGCAAGCTTGGACATCTCGACACTCATCCGGCAACTCCCTGTTTTGCGGCCCGGCTTACGGACAGCACGAACCGCTCGACCTCGGCCTGATCGTTCTTCATCACCTTCATGTGTTCGGATTTGGTCATGAGACCGTCGAGCCAGGCGGGCAATTGCGGCCGCTGGCCGCAGGCTGCCTCGACCGCATCGGGGAATTTGGCCGGATGGGCGGTGGAGAGCACGATGCTGGGCACCGTCGTGTCGGTGGTGTCGCGGTCGGCGACCGCGAGTGCGACCGCGGTATGGGGATCGACCAGCTCACCCGCCTCGCGCCAGGCGGCGCGGATCGCGGCTGCGGTTTCGGTCTCGTCGGCCCGGCCGGCGTCGAATTCTTCACGGATTGCGGCCAGCATCGCGTCAGGCAACACGAAGCGCCCCGACTGCTTCAGCGAGTCCATCAGACGGCGCACGCCGGCCGCATCGCGCCGGCCGGCCTCGAACAGCAGCCGCTCGAAATTCGAGGAGATCTGGATGTCCATCGATGGCGACGCGGTGGCGTGCACCTCGCGCACCTCGTAGATCCCGGTCTTGAGCGTGCGCGCCAGGATGTCGTTGACGTTGGCGGCGATGCGCAGCGTGCGCACCGGCAGCCCCATCCGCTTGGCGACATAACCGGCAAAGATGTCGCCGAAATTTCCGGTCGGCACGACGAAATCCACCGTGCGTGCCGGCGCGCCGGCGGCGACGGCGGAGGTGAAGTAGTAGACCACCTGGGCGACGATACGCGCCCAGTTGATGGAGTTGACGCCGGAGAGCGAGGTCGCATCGCGGAAGCGATGGTTGTTGAACATCCCCTTCACGAGCGCCTGGCAGTCGTCGAAATTGCCCTCGATGGCGAGCGCATGGACGTTGGCCGCGCCCGTGGTCGTCATCATCCGCTGCTGCACTTCGGAGATGCGGCCGTGCGGGAACAGCACGATGAGATCGACATTCTCCAGGCCCGCGAACGCGTCGACCGCGGCGCCACCGGTGTCGCCGGAGGTCGCGACCACGATGGTGGTGCGCTGGCCGCGCTTGGCGAGCACGTGGTCCATCAGCCGCGAGATCAGCTGCATCGCCACGTCCTTGAAGGCGAGCGTCGGGCCGTGGAACAGCTCCAGCACGAATTGATGCGGCGTCATCTGGCGCAGCGGCACCACCGCCGGATGGCGGAAGGTGGCATAGGCCTCGTTCGCCATGCGGCCGAGCTCGGCATCCGAAATCTCGCCGCCGGCGAACGGACGGATCACGTCGACCGCGACCTCCCAATAGGGGCGGCCGAAGAAGCCAGCGATGGCCTCGGTCGAGAGCTGCGGCCACGTCACCGGCACATACAGGCCGCCGTCACGGGCAAGCCCAGTCAGCATCACGTCGCAGAAGCCGAGTTCTGGGGCCTCGCCCCGGGTCGAGATATAGCGAGTCAAACTGCCCTCCAAAGGCCGGCCGGCCTTGAGCCAGATCCATAAGCCTTTGATTTCATGAAACTACTTGTTAACGGCCAGAGGCGTTAGGCCACCATAAAGTGTTTTGCGGCATCGGGAAACCGCTTCCCGCCTGTGCCCCGCTCAACGAAAAAGGGCTGCGGCGATGCCGCAGCCCTCTCTTGGAAGGTCTGTCGTTGATATGTGCAGACCCGGTTTGCCTCGTGCGGGTTGCCGGCCCGCCAAAACTGTCGGCCAAGTTCTCGGCGCCCGTCACGAAATCGTCAAGAGCCAAAACGGCGGGGGCAAGAAAATGTTCCTATTTTTCCCGGCGCGGTTCGCGTTTCGCAAAGGCATTCCTGCGAGCGCCCGCACGCCATTGCTTCTTTTTCCCGCAATTTCGGGTGGTTCAGGAACGAATATCACGCCGGCCCATTGTGTCGGCGGATGGTGTCGGCGCTGTCCATGCATTGCCCGGTACGCGCCGAGACCCGATCCGCCCGGCCGGACCGGCTGCATCCTGGAGCAGCCGGTTCGGTGCCGGGCGCCAGTGCGCGGGCCGCCGGTGCCCCCGGGCCGCCAATGCCCCGGGCGTCAGCTCATCCCGATTTCCACCGCGATCCTGATCAGGTCGGAATGGTTCTTGGCGCCGAGCTTCTGCTTGAGCAGGGACGTGGTGTTGGCGACCGTCTTGTAGGAGATGCCGAGCGCCTCGGCGACCTCGACGATCTTGTCGCCACGGCCGAGCAGGCGGAGAATTTCGAGCTCCCGCGGCGTCATCTGCGAGGCCGGATTGGCCTTGATCGCTGCACCGGAGAACGTGACCGCCTCCGCGAGTTGCGGCGAGATGAAATTGTCGCCGGCGACCACCTTGCGCACCGCCTTGAGCAGAATCCGGGGATCGTCGCCCTTGGAGACATATCCCTGCGCGCCAAGCTCGACCGCCCGCACCACGAAGGCCGGATCGTCGTTCATGCTGAACATGATGATCTTGGCATCAGGGTCGTCCTTGCGGATCCGCCGCATCAGCTCGAAGCCGGAGACGTCGGGCAGGCTGATGTCGATGACGGTGACGTCGGGCCGCTTGCTGATATAGGCGCGATGCCCGGATTTGGCGTCGGTCGCCTCGTCGATACGGATCGAGTGGTCGGACGCGAAAAGGGTGCGGCATCCTGACAGCACCACGGGATGGTCGTCGACGATCAGAACTCGGGTCGCCGGCTTGGCGGTATCTTGCATCGCGCGCTCTCTTGTTTTTCGACTCATAGACCGACGGGAACAAATGGAAAGAGCAAATCCCGCCAATGCGCGTTAGAATTGACCTAATGTGGCAGCGGCTCTCATTCAGAACACAATTGTTTCTTCCGCTCGGCTTGAGCTTCCTTGCCGCGCTGGTCATGGGCGGCGTGCTGCTCCAGAGCTTCGCGGCGGGGCAGCTTGCCGACGAGAATGAGCCGGGCCGACGCTCGACCCGGACGGTCGCCGAGGCACTCAACAACAGCCTGAAGGCCTCGGACGACCCGCGGAAGATACTCGACGCATTTGTCCATTCTTTGGACAACTCCTCGGATATTCAATTCCGTTCAGTGGAAGCAGGTCCCGCCCCCTCTCCAAAGGACAGCCTGCGTGATCTGCATGGCGTGCCGCATTGGTTCGTGGACCTGATCGCCATCCCGGAGATGGACGCCGCATCTCCCGTCATCATCGACGGCAGGCGTGTCGGCGACATCGTGTTCATGCCGGACCTGTCAGCCGATCTGTTCGAGAAATGGATCGGCTTCCTGGCGCTGACGAGCCTCATCGCCGTGCTGATGATGCTGACTGGGACCATTGCCTATCTCTTTGCGGGATCGGTGCTGCGTCCCCTGCAAGATCTCGGCGCAGGCCTCACGCGAATCCGGCGCGGCGATTATGCAACGCCTATCCCGGTCGCAGGACCGCAGGAGATCCGGCAGAGCTGCGAGGAAGCCAATGCGCTGGCGATGACGCTCGCGCAATTGAGTCAGGATAATCGCGACCTGCTGCACCGCCTGGTGTCGCTCCAGGACGACGAGCGGCGCGATCTCGCGCGCGAGCTGCACGACGAGCTCGGACCGCTATTGTTCGGCATCCGCGCCAGCACGATCGCGCTGAGCGAGACCTCGGGAAATCTCGGCAACCCGGCGCAGGAGGTGATGCGCTCTGTCGAGGCGCTCCAGCAGACCAACCGCCGCATCCTCGACCGGCTGCGGCCGCTCTACATCGAGGAATTGGGGCTCGAGACCAGCGTGCAGACGCTGCTCCAGAACTTTCGCAGGCAGGCGCCGCATATCAGCCTGACGGCCACGATCGATCCGGGTCTGAACGAGATCGACCGACCGCTGGCGCAGACCGTCTATCGCCTGATCCAGGAGGCGCTGACCAACGTGCTGCGCCACGCCGGGGCGAACAATGCCCATGTGCTGGCGACCATGGCCGGCGAGGTGCTCACGATTGAGATCTCCGACGACGGCGGCGGCTTTCCCGCCGACAACGTCTTCGGCCGCGGCCTGACGGGCATGCACGAGCGCGTGCGCGCGCTCAGCGGATCGCTGTCGCTGCTGCGCGCGGACCAGCGAACCTATGTGCGCTGTCGCCTGCCGGTCGAGACGGCGCGAGACGTGCCGGCGGCCGGCTAGCACACACCATCGGCATGCGGGGACTGCCGCGCCGGCTCGCACAGGGTACTGTAGATCTTGCCTTCGGGACTGAAGCGAAACGAGGCGTGGATACGCAGCGAGCCCGCGACGGAATATTCGAGATCGATGCCATGCGGCACTGGATTGATCTCCTCAAGACCGAAGCCTGCCGACGAGAAGGTGCTGAGCCGCGGTCCCCAATAGGTTTCGAGCTCGCGCCGCCCGCGATAATGTCGCTTGCCGTTGCACATGCATTCGACCCGGGCGTCGTCCGCATAGAGATCGAGGAGCGTCGCGAGGTCGCCCTTCCGGCAGGCGTCCACCCAGTCGACGACAATTCCCATCTGGTCGAAATCGCTCACACCAAAATCCTGTCTGCCGCGAAAAATTTGCGTGCGGCTTAGGACCACCCTCGTGAATATGTCCTGAATAATAAACCCCGGGCGATACCGGGTTCCCTCCAGGAACCTACGAAAAATTTCAGGTCGGGTGCCGCCGTCCCCTCGCCCAGACGCCGAATGCGATCAGCACCGCGCCGGCGAGCGCGAACCAGGTGATGGCGTATTGCAGATGATCGTCCTTCAGATGCACGTCGAGCGGGCCGGGACGCGGAATGCCGTTCTCCGGCACCGGCCGCTCCAGGTCGATGTAGAACGGCGCGACCGTGCCCCAGCCGAGCGCCCGGGACATGGCGAGATGATCGCGGGTGAACCACAGCCGTTTGTCACGCTCAGCGTCAGGCATCAGCACGCTGGCTGTTTCGGGGAAACGGACGTAGCCGGTCAACATCGCCGGCTTGTTGGTAATGAGTCGCGCGACCGCCCGATCCTGCAGGGCGCGGTCCTGTTGGGTGTTCGGCACGAAGCCCGCGTTGACCGCGACCATATCGCCGCCAGGCAGCCGTGCGGGAAGGAAAGCCCAGGTGCCGGGGCCGGAAATGTCGGAGCGGATGGCGGAGCCGGAACTGTAGACCATCGCATCCAGACGGGACTCGTAGGTCGCCGAAAATGTGACCCGACGGAATTCGTCCCGCTCCGGCGTCAGCGTGCTCCATTGGGACGGCGGCGGCAACGCAACAGGTGCCGCCGCGAGACGCTCGGTCAATGCGGCGATCAACTGATGTTTCGCGACGCGGCGCTGCAATTGCCAGACGCCGAGCGCGACCAAGACGGCGGCCAGGAAAAGCGTGAACAGCGCGAAGCCGGCCACGCGGGGCTTGCGCGCGGTCTCGTTCATTTCGCGCGGTCGACCAGCCGGCCCGGCGCCGCCTTGTGGTGGAATTGCAGCGCGATCAACAGCGACTTCATCGCGCGCAGCGGCAAGAGCGTGGTCGCGAGGATCAGCGGCAGCCACAGCGCGGCATGCAGCCAGTACGGCGGCTGGTATTTGACCTCGACGATCAGCGCGCACGCAACGACGATCCCGCCGGCCAGCATGATGATGAAGATCGCAGGACCGTCGCCGGTGTCGATGAAGGCATAGTCGAGGCCGCAGCGGTCGCAGCTGGGCGCGAGCGTCAGGAAGCCCGCATAGAGCTTGCCCTTGCCGCAGCGCGGGCACTTGCAGGCAAGCCCGCGCAGCGCGCTTTGCAGGACGGTCGTCTCGGGCTCGGATGGGCCGGTGGTATCGTTCATGATCACGGACTCTAGAACATTATCGGTTCTGATTGAATCAGAACCGAAGCTCTAGATTCTTGTTTTGACGCGTTTTCTTCACGCGAACCGGTATCCGCTTCGCTCGAAAACGCTCAATCACAGTTTCCGCCGAAGCTTCCGGCGGCCCAAAAGCGAAAGGGCGGCCCTGCGGCCGCCCCTTCTGATCGGTCCAATGCGGCTCAGTGCGCGCCGTGGGCCATGGTCTCGGCGCCGTGTCCCCACACATAGATGCAGAGGAACAGGAACAGCCAGACCACGTCGACGAAGTGCCAGTACCAG
This sequence comes from Bradyrhizobium sp. MI1.7, assembly GCF_055811795.1. Classification (NCBI taxonomy): domain Bacteria; kingdom Pseudomonadati; phylum Pseudomonadota; class Alphaproteobacteria; order Hyphomicrobiales; family Nitrobacteraceae; genus Bradyrhizobium; species Bradyrhizobium sp. MI1.7. The sequence continues at coordinate 2,789 of NZ_JBVVPO010000061.1, read as the reverse complement.
GCGGCGAACTCGAAGCCGAGGTGCTGTGTCGGGGTGAAGTGGCCGGCATAGGCGCGGAACAGGCAGACCAGCAGGAAGATGGTGCCGACCAGCACATGAAAACCGTGGAAGCCGGTCGCCATGAAGAAGGTCGCGCCATAGACATTGCCGCCGAACGAGAACGCCGCGTGGCTGTACTCATAGGCCTGCACGCAGGTGAAGAGCGCGCCGAGCACGACGGTGAGGATCAGGCCGTATTTCAGGCCCTGGCGATCATTCTCGAGCAACGCGTGGTGCGCCCAGGTCACGGTGGTGCCCGACGTCAGCAGGATCAGCGTGTTCAGGAGCGGCAGATGCCAGGGATCGAAGGTCTCGATGCCATGCGGCGGCCAGGTGCCGGGCACGGCGCAGGCGCCAGCCGCGGTGCCGAGACCGCAGCCGAACACGGCGTCGCGTGTGGCGTGGACGGCGTCGGCCGGGAACAGCGCCGCGTTGAAATAGGCCCAGAACCAGGCGACGAAGAACATCACCTCGGAGGCGATGAACAGGATCATGCCGTAGCGGTGATGCAGCTGCACGACGCGGGTGTGATCGCCCTTGTACTGGGCTTCCCTGATCACATCGCCCCACCAGCTCACCATGGTGTAGATCACGCCGACGGTGCCGGCACCGAAGATGATCGGCGCGGCCGAGAACATGTGGTGCATCCAGGTGATCGCGCCGACCGCCATGATGAAGGCCGAGATGGAGCCGACGACCGGCCACGGGGAGGGATCCACCAGGTGGTAGTCGTGATGCTTGGTGTGCGCCGTTGCCATTTGCGGTCTCTCTCCTCAATCCCGTGCCTGTCCGGCACTTATCCCCTTGTGTCCAACCCCCGCGACGTGAGCCCGGCGGTCAGAGATTTCCCTTGCGTTTGTCGTCTTCACCCGACGCCAGCGGCTTCACCACGGGATCGCGCACCGGATAGAACGTGTAGGACAACGTGATCGTGTTCAGCCCGTCGTTCTCATGATCGTCGGCGATCGACGGATCGACGTAGAATACGACCGGCATCTCGCGCTTCTCGCCGGGCGCCATGGTCTGTTCGGTGAAGCAGAAGCAGTTGATCTTCTGGAAGTAGGAGCCGACCGTCAGGGGCGCGACGTTGTAGGCCGCCTGGCCCGCGGTGGTGCGCGCGGCCTGGTTGGTCACGGTGTAAAAGACCGTCACGACCTGGCCGATATTGACCTCGATCTCGCTCTGCTCCGGCTCGAACTTCCAGGGCAGGCCGGGCGCGACGTTGGAATCGAAGCGCACCGCGATCTTCCGTGCGATCGGCCCGGTGGCCGGCGCCGAGGTCGCAACCTGCGTCGTGCCGTTGAAGCCGGTGGCGCGGCAGAACCAGTTGTAGAACGGCACCGCCGCGTAGGAGGCACCGACCATCAGCGCCACCACGCCTCCGCAGATCGAGGCGACCAGCACGTCGCGGCCAAGACCCTTGGAAGGCCCACGCCCCTGCTTGGCCGTCCGGCTCTGATCCCGCGATATGGTGGGCTCTCGATCCATGTTTCCTACATCGGCCGGACGAGTACTGCCGGTCCCTTGACGATGGTGACGGCGAAGAACAGCACCACGAGCACGCCGAGCGCGAGCGCGATCGCGATCGAGCGCTGGCGGCGGCTCTTCTTCTGCGCCTCCGTGAGGACGATTCCATTCATCTCAGGTTTGTCGGCCATTCCAGCGATCATGCGCCCCCTACCATCGGAGCAAGCGCCCGGAACACGACTTCGGCCAGCAGGGTCGCAAACAGTGCGAACAGATAAAGGATGGAGAAGGCGAACAGCTTGCGGGTCGCGCGCAGCGATTGGCTGCGCTCGCGGCGCATATAGACGTTGATCGCGAGCACAAGCATGCCGGCGCCGAGGATCAGCGAGACGATGCCGTAGATGGCGTCGAAATAGCCGAGCGCCCACGGGGCGGCGGCGACCGCGATCAGCACGATGGTGTAGAGCAGGATCTGAAGCCGCGTCGCGTCGGGACCGGCGACGTTGGGCAGCATCGGAATGCCGGCACGCGCATAGTCGTCGGAGCGGAACAGCGCCAGCGCCCAGAAGTGCGGCGGCGTCCAGAAGAAGATGATGGCGAACAGCAGCAGCGGCTCGACGTCGACGGTGCCCGTGACCGCGGCCCACGCCACCACCGGCGGTAGCGCACCAGCGGCGCCTCCGATTACGATGTTCTGTGCGGTCCGGCGCTTCAGGATCATCGTGTAGATCACGACGTAGAAGAAGATGGTGAAGGCGAGCAGCGCGCCGGCGATCCAGTTGACGAGGATGCCGAGCGTCATCACCGAGAAGAAGGCGAGCGTCATGCCGAACGCCATCGCCTCGGGACGGGTGATGCGGCCGCGCGGAATCGGCCGGTTTGCCGTGCGCGACATCTTGGCGTCGATATCGCCCTCGAGCGCCATGTTGAGCGCTCCGGAAGCGCCGGCACCGACTGCGATGCAGAGCAGCGAGGTGATGGCCAGCACCGGGTGGAAATGCCCGGGCGCCATCGCCAGTCCGACCAGCGCGGTGAAGATCACCAGCGACATCACCCGCGGCTTGAGCAGCGCAATGTAGTCGCCCACCTCCGCTTCCGAGATGCGGGGATCGATGTCGATGGCGTTATGGTCGAGGACGGACACTAGTTTTGACTCGCTTCGCTAAAGAGCCGCGGGGGGGGGGGGGGGGGGGGGGGGGGGGGGGGGGGGGGGGGGGGGGGGGGGGGGGGAGAGGGGGGGGGGGGGGGCGGGGGGGGGGGCGGGGGGGGGGCGGCGGGGGGGG
>NZ_JBVVPO010000060.1:0-51324 GCF_055811795.1 Bradyrhizobium sp. MI1.7 | reverse complement strand
GCGGGGGTGGGGGGGCCGGCGGGGGGGGCCGCGCTCGTTACCCCGCGGGGCGCGGGGGGGGGGGGCGGGCGGCCCCCCCCCCCCCCCCCCGTGGGGGGGCCCCCGACGGCGCCTTCGAAGTCGTCACCAGCGAGGTTCAGCCGGGCGTCGAGATCGTCGTTGCCCGCACCGCCGACCAGGAGGTCGTCGCCGAGCCCGCCGACGAGGTCGTCGTTGCCGGTGCCGCCGAAGATCAGGTCGTTGAGGCCGCCGCCAGTGATCTCGTCGTCGACGCCCTGCTCGCCCACCACGAAGTTGGCCTGAGTGTTGGTCACCGCATTCAGCGACATGTCGACGTCGCCGCCTGCCCGGTCGGCCGGATCGGAGCGGCTGATGAAGTAATCCTCCGCGCCGAGCGCATAGCCGGCGAAAGTCGCGCCGTTGAAGTTGATGCGTTCGACGCCGGTCTGCGCGTTGTTGCCGGTGAAGTGGCCTGCCACCGTGATGGACTGGGCGACGGAGCCCGTAGGCCCGGTCGGTAGGCTGTAATTGATGACCAGGTCGCCGGTCTGGGTCGCGGTGCTGCTGTCGAAGGCGTCCAACGCGGTGATCGTCGGTACCGGAAGCAGGGTCACCGGGTCGATGATGGGCTGACCGGACGCATCGACCGCGTTCGGAGCCTGGATCGAGATGCGGTCGGCGGTGCCGCCGCTGGCGGCATTGACAGCTTCGTTGATGAGGTCGTTGCCGTCGCCGAGCCCGAACGCGTAGGTGTCGTTGCCGAGACCGCCGTTGAGGGTGTCAACGCCGCCGTTGATGCCGGCTCTGACGATCGTGATCGTCAGGTTATCGACGTAGAAATTGTCACCGTTGTCCCAGTTGTTGCCGTCGCCGGTTGTCCGGAAGCGGATTCCCGAGTTCGCGCCGATCTGGGCAGCGGTCAGCGTCGCGCTGAAATTGCCGTTGCCTGTCGCGGTGGTGCTGCCGAGCGTGCCGAGAACTTCCCAGGTGCCGCTGCCGCTGTTGCGGGCCTCGACGATGACACTCTGGCCCACGCCGAGATTGTCATCCTCGTAGCTGAAGGACAGCGTTGCGGCCGTAGCCCCCGCCAGGTTCATCGAGCGTTCGATGGTTTCGCCGCCATCGACGGTCTCGTTGAAACGAAGGCGATTGCCATCGATTTCGATGTCGCCGCTCGTGGCGCTGTTGTTGTCGTTTTCCGTCCAGTTTCCGGCGAAGTTTGCAGCATTACCATCGTTGCCGGAATAGCCGCCCGAATTGAAGTTGTCGGCAATCGTTCCCGTCGCAGAACCCGGACCGCCGACCAGGATGTCGTTGCCGCCGAGACCGTTGAGCACGTCGGCTCCGGCAAGGCCGACGATGATGTCGTCGGTCGCCGAACCGTTCAGCACGGGACGGTTGTCGGACGGCGGGCCCTGCGGGGCGAGGCCATTGTCGCTGAACGGGGTGCCTACGACGATACCGAGAGTGCCGTCGGAAAACTGCAACCTCTCCATGTTGCGCAGCAGGTCGGTGCCATCGAGCGGATCGAGGCCGCCGGTGTTGGAGACCACGAGGGTGCCGTCGGCGCGCGCCGAGAACGAATAGTTGGCGCGGACGTCGGAGTAGACTGCGGTGTCGATGTCCGATGCCGCCGCGCCGTCGGAGACGATGTCGCGGACGATCTTGAGCTGGCCAGGATTGATCTGACCCGAGAACACTTTCTGGACCAGAGTCGTCATGCTGTCGTGGAACTCGAGCACGGTGTTGCCGACCGGGCCGTTCTCGTCGAAGTCGGACATCACCGCGATGCGCACCCGCAGCCATCGGTCGCCGTCGAGGATATCGTCGCCGCCGCGGCCTTCGATGAGGTCGCTGCCGGCACCGCCGAGCAGGATGTTGCCGCCGACGAAGCTGCCGTTGGCATCGAACGAGGCCGGTCCCGCGCCGGCGAGAAGCGCCTGCAGGCCCGTGATGAGGGCGATGCCCTCGGCATCCAGGGCACTGCCGCGGAAGCCTTCGGTCGGCACGAGGTCGGCGGTGACGTCGGAACCGCGGATGACGTCATTGTGGGCCGATCCGGACGCGCCTTCGACCTGGGTGAAACTGTCGAGCGCCGCGTTGCCCGGAAGCACCGGCAGACCGGGCAGGATCACCCGGTTGAGGTCGACGTCGACCGCCAGATTCATGTTGGCGTAGGTCGTCCAGTCGTAGCCGGACATGCCGTCGAACTTGCCGCGACCAAGGCTGCCGAACCAGATATCGTCGCCGCCTTCGCCAATGAATTCGTCGAAGCCGCCGTCCCCGTGGAACACGTCGTGGCCCTTGACGGCATCGAGCTGGAACTGGTCGTCGAAATTGTCGCCGACCGCGCCGGTCCAGGCGCCGATCTCGATCCAGTCGTCACCTTCGCCGCCAAGCGTCTGCTCGGTGGTCTTGCTGCCGAGAACGAAGTCGTTGCCGACCCCGCCGAAGGCCTCATCGAGACTGTCGGCGCCGAGCACGATGAAGTCATTGCCCTCGTCGGCGACGATCAGGTCGACGCCCTGGCCGGCGTTGACCGCGTCGTGGCCGCGGCCGGTGCGCATGATGTCGTCGCCGAACTGGTCGGTGATGATGTCGTCACCGTCGCCGCCGATGTACTGGTCGTTGCCGGCGCCGCCCTCCATGCGGTCGTTGCCGGCGTCGCCATAGAGGGTATCGTCACCCTCGCTGGCGATCAGCGTGTCGGCCTGGTCGGTACCGCCCAACAGGACGTGGTCGGCGCCGGTATAGCGCAGGTAGTTCGCTTCGGCTCCATCGGTCGCCGGGTTGTCGCGCAGGACCAGCGGGGTCAGGATCGTGCCACCGGTCGGATCGGCCGAATTGAGCCCCGGATTCCACTGCCGGGTCTGGTCGACTTCGAGGATGAGGCCGGGCGTGGAGAACACGTCCGAAGGCAGATGGCCGGCGTCGGCATTGAGGCCGATTACCTTGGCGAAGGTGTTGTTCTCCATCTCTGACAACAGATGCAGCCCGTCGAGCCGCTGCAGGTAGTAGAAGCGGTCGCCGTCCTGCAGCTTTTCGAGCTGAACCTCGAACACGAAGTTGAAGGTAGAGCCCAGCATGCCGCCGAACGGCATGACCTTCTCGGCGAGACCGCCGATCCAGAGATCGACGTTCTCGAGGCCGCCCAGCGAGCCGCCGGCGTAGATGCCGGTCGCGTTGAGGAAGGCTATGCGGTCGGCATTGAATGCCGCGAGCTCGGCCGGGTCGGTCGGAACGACGACGTCGCCGAAGCTGGTGCCGAAGATCAGCGCCATGGCCGCGTCGCGCTTGCCTTCGACCGTCGTCTCGCCGGTGATCAGCGTGTGCGTTCCGTAGGCGGCGACGAAGTTGATAATCGAAGCCTCGTTCTTGAGGTGGCTCGCGAAGTCGACCCAGCTCGCGTAGGGCCGCAGCTCTTCGGCGTGGCTGCTTGCCTCAAAGAAGTCGCGGCGCGCAGCGTTCAATGACGGCACGCCGGCATCGCGGCCGCGGGCCAGGTTGATGGTAGCCAGATCGAGCGGCAACCCGAGCAGATTGTTGCGCAGCGCGCTGGTGACGAACTCGTCGATCTCGTTGCCGACCTGCCGCGTCATGCCGCGGATGATGTTGCCGGCGGCGACGCTGTCCGCGACGGTGTGGCCCGAGTCGAATTCGATCGGGTTGAGGAAGGCCTCGATGAGCCCGATCTGGTCGTTAGTGAAGGTCGGGTCGAGCCGGTCGATCGTCTCGGTCAGCATTGAGTGGCCGAAGCGGTAGACCACGTGCGCGAATTCGGCGACAATGCTCGGATTGATGTCGGCGTGGTATCCGTCCGGCACGACGAAGAAGTCGATGTTGGGCTGCACCTTGCGGGCGAAGTCCTCGAAGACGAGATGTTGGTATTGCATCTCGGTGCCGAACTTGGCGGCCTGGAACAGGCGTTCGCCATCCCAGACGAGGGCGGCGATCTGAGCGGGCGTCGTCGGCAGTGCGGCGAGGTCGACGGCCAGCCATTCGTTGAGGAAGGCCAGGTCGTTCGAGGCCAGGACGATCTCTTTGGTGTGCTCGACCAGCCGGTTGTGCTCGGAGTGGAAGATGTGGTGGACCGCGGTCAGGCCGATGTTCTCGTTGGCGCGGCCGTCGCCGGCGATGAAGTGGGCGTCCAGCAGTTCGTTGTCGTAGACCGCCGGGTTGTTGCCGGGGTTGAGCAGCCCGATTTCAATGTCGCCGTCGGCGATGCCGTTCGGCACGGCGTCGTGCGCGATGTCGGCAAGGAAGGCGGCGTTGATACGGATCGCGGTGGCGACGCTGACCGGCGCCGTCGAGGTGCCGGAGATGACGATGTCGTCCGCAGTGTTCGGAATGCCGTCGGCGCCGACGCCGGTGATCACCTGGGCGAAGCCCGCGGCATTCGGAATGAAGTTGCCGTACGGGTCGGTGCGAAGCAGCGGCACCGCGCCGACGTCCTGGTCGGTCAGGAGGATGCCAAGCATCTTGGCCTGTTCCTTGACCTCGCCCCAGGTGGCCATGCCGCCCGGCTGGTCTCCGCCGCCCTCGATCAGCTGGCCGGTAGCGTGCGGGACGCCGTTGGCGTCGAGCGCGTACTGGCGCAGGAAAACCTGGTGGGAGGCATGCGACGTATAGGTCTGGTTCTGGTCGACAAACGGCGTCGTGGTGTTGACGGGACGCACGTCGTCGGCCGTCCCCATGACGCCGTCGGCGCCCGGGCTGACGGTGGCGCGGGTCAGGACCATGAAGTTGGTCGGGCTACCCGGCACGTACAGCGGATCGTCCGGCTGGAGCGGAACGAACACGGTGCCGCTGCCGCCCTTGTTGACGAGATCCAGACCGTGATCGAAGAACTGGCCGAACAGAGTGAACCAGGAGTTGAACGGGGCCGACAGGCCGACGTCCGGAGAGACGTTGACGACCTGGACGTTGTCGCCGTCCATTGTGATCCCGAACGGCTCGAGGCCCGCATCGCGGACCGCGCGCGCCACCGCCAGATCGTTGAGCATGTCGTTGTGCACCGCCGTGGCCGCCGCGAAGGCGTCGATCGCCGCCTGTTCGGCCGCGCCGGGAACGGTGGACTCGTCGCCGTCGCTCAGCTGGTTCGCCGCCGCCTTGGCGTTCTGCATCACCACGCGGGCCTGATACTCGGCGTCGAGCGCGGGTTTGAAGGCGTTGTAGATATCTTGCACGAGAGCGACGTTAGCCAGCGTGGCCTCGACGATCCCGCCGGACTGCAGGCCCTTCATGATCGCCGCCGGGTTCGCGAGCGTCTGATCGACGATCAGGTTAGAGATGGTGCGCAGGCTCGAATCGAACACCATCGAACCCGGGTTGTTGGACGGCGCGTAAGACGTCGGCACGGCGGGCGCGCCCGGCGGCAGGAAATTGCCCGGTACGTTTTCCGCGGGCCTGAAGGTCGGATCCAGCAGTTCGGGGAACGGCATGTCCGCGGCGCCCCACTTCTCCTGGCCGGGCAGCAGGTTGTTGTTCTGTCCGTCGACGGTACGAAGACCGATGCTGAGGTTGTAGGATGGGACCGAGCCGACCTGGCCGGCCAGACCGGCTCCGTAGAGCGGCGCGGCGTTCGGGTCGAGCGGATTGACGATATAGGCGGCGTGCTTCTCCGCGACCTTGATCTGCGCGAGAATGAAATCCAGATCGCTCCTGATGTACGCAACCATGGCGGCCTCACCTGTTGTGGCGCACGGTCCGCCGCGGCGGCCGAGCCGTTGAAATTTTTGCGAGCCGTCCGCGTCGGATGGCTCCTATGGGCTCAGGTTAGATTTTTCTGTGAACAACGGGACAGGGTACAAGGTCCAACGAACTCGTGGGACCGAGGTCTGGCGCTTCGGCCGACCATGGTCGTAGGACCTTGGTCCGATCGGCGGACGACCATCCTCGCTTCGCCAGCGCCTCGGCGCGGCGGGTGAAGCGGTGTTTTCCGGATGTTTTCGGGAGACTTGGCCGCGCCCGATCGGAGAAGCCGTCACATCGATCGGGCATCATGGCGTGCGGAACATGCAATGCTGGGCCGAGGACTGCCGGAGCACCGCATCGCAAGCGTCAAGAGCGCTCCAGGCCGGCGACGTCTTCGCGTCGTGTCAATCGTGAGGACCCGGAAGTTCGCTGATCCTAACATCGGCCCTTCTAACCCGCAGATCGGTGCTGATCCGCCAACAGGGCATCGATGTATATGGGAGTTTCCGGCTCCTGAAGGCGATGACTCTGTCCCAGCCCGACGCGTACGGGCATGACGGAAGACATGATGGATGACAAGAAGCTGCTGGCGAAGTTCGCCGAGCGGATCCCGTTAGGCCGCGTGTGCGAACCCGAGGAAGTCGCCGCGGTAATCGCGTTCTCTGGCGACGTCGTTCACCTTTCGGTGAAGCGGTACTGTCGCCCATCGTGTTGCGCGCATGCTGACCTCAATGCCGTTTGCCGAGCACGAGGACGAAAGGGACGACGAAGAGCCCAACGCCCTGGTCGTCGCTGACATGCAGCACCCAGTGACGCCAATCCTCGAGGCTGCGCTCGTTGGTGAAGGATCGCACGAGCGGGGTCGCATGAACGCGCACCTCAGCGAGATCGTTCACCACGGCGCCGTGGTGATCGAGGAACACTTTCTTCGCGTTGGAGCGGGACGCGTGAAAGAAACGTGGTGCGAGCTCGAACTGCATGATCAGGCCAGAACCAGCACGGACTCCGCCTACCACTTTAATAGGCCGGCGAATCCGAGATCGGTCAGCTCAATCGTTGCGCGACGCCGTGTCGGACCGAACGCGCGTCACGTCCTTTGCGTCGATCGGGGCAGTCGCCGCCCCCCAACTGTTTCTGATATAGCTGAGGACCGCCGCGATCTCGCGGTCATCGAGCTGCCATCCGTAGGAGGGCATCCCGGGCGCCGTCGGCTCGGCCATCGTACCTACACTTCGCGCACCGCGGAGCACGATTCGGATTGCCGTTGTGGGATCATTCGAGCGCACCATCGTGGACTCTGCGAGGGCGGGAAATAGGTGGGGAACGCCCTTGCCTTCGATCCCGTGGCAGGCGGAGCATTGGTCCCGGTAGATCGCGCCTCCGGCCGCCATCACGTTCGCACCCACCGGGGCAAGCCTCGCCTCATCCTTGTTGCCCGGCAATGATTTCAGATACGTCGCAATAGCCTTCGTATCCTCATCCTTCATCCTGGACGTCGACAGCTCGACGGCCTCCGCCATCGGCCCTGTCGCAGCGGTAGCGCGATTGTGCCCCGTCTTGAGGTAGAGCGCGACATCGTCTGCCGTCCAACTGCCCAGTCCTGTCCGCCGGTTGTTGGTGATGTCAGGCGCCGACCAGCCCTGGAGATTTGCTCCCTGCAGATATTGATCGGTTCGATCGCCTCCGAGCAGCGTCTTCGGCGTGTGACAGGCTCCGCAATGCGCCGGCCCGTCGACGATGAACTTGCCGCGATTCCATTCGGCGGATTTGGTCGGTTCCGGCTTGTATTCACCTGCCGTGAAGTAGAGCGCGTTCCACACGATCATCGTTGAGCGGATATTGAATGGAAACGGAAGCGTATCCGCGTTGCGCGAATTTCGGACCGGCTCCAGCGAAGTCAGATAGGCCCGGATTGCCATCACATCGTCACGCGACATCCGGGTGTACGCATTGTAAGGCATGGCCGGATAGAGATGCGCGCCGGTTCGTCCGATACCCTTTCTCACCGCGGCATCGAATTGATCGTCGCTCCAGGCTCCAATGCCCGTTTCCAGATCGGGCGTGACATTGGGCGATATGATCTTGCCGAACGGCGTTTCGATCGGCCGCCCACCCGAAAACGGCTTGCCGCCGGGAACGGTATGGCAGCCGGCACAGTCCGACAGGATCGACAGATAGCGCCCGCGTTCGATCTGGGTGAACTCTTGCATGTTTGCGGAGCCGGCATGCGCGCGGCCAGCCAGCGACGCCGAAACGAGCACCGCGCAAACGAGCGTGCATACGCGAGGAATCCTACGCATCGACCAGCCTTCCGGGATTCTTGAGGTACTGGTTCCGGATCGCGGCCGCCGACCAATAAGCGAGCGCGCCGACCGTGAGCGTCGGGTTGTAGCCGGCGTTCTGCGGAAAGGCGCTTGCCCCCATCACGAACAGATTCGGGACATCCCAGCTCTGCAGATATTTGTTGAGGACGCTTGTCTTGGGATCGGCCCCCATGATCGCACCGCCGTTGAGATGCGTCGTCTGGTAGGTCGTTATGTCGTATGGCGCGGTTCGATACTGCACGGCGAGCTTTTCAGCGCCCATCGCCTTGATGATCTCGGCGAACTTGTCGGTGAGAAACTTGTTTTGCTTGATCTCGTTCTCCTTGAGATCCATCGTGATCCGCATCAGCGGACGCCCGAACCGGTCCTTATAGGTGGGGTCGAGATCCAGGTAGATGTCGCGGTAGGCGTAGAAGCTGCCATGCACACCGGTGCCGGGCTTGACCGTGCTGAGATAATTGTCCTTCACCGCCTTCTTCCAGTCGGCGCCCCATGCCGGCGTTCCCGGCGGCACCAGGGTGCTTTCGATCGGACGAGCACCTGTCTGCACCTGGCCGACATAGCCGCCGCCGACGAAACCATGCGGCCCGTGATCGAAATTGTCGCCGTTGAACTCGTCGATACACATCCCGATCGAACCCGATGCGATGAACGGGTTGAAGTTGAACTTCTTGTTGTCGAAGAAGCCATTGACCGACGAGATCGTCTGGTGGGTGTAGTTTCGGCCGACGACCCCAGTGTTGGTGACGGGGTCGTAGGGCTGCCCGATTTGCGAATGCAGAAGAAGCTGCACGTTGAACATCGTGTAAGCCGACAGGATCACGAGGTCGGCCTGCTGCTCCCATTCTTCGCCGCTCGAGTCCACGAATGTCACGCCGGTAGCGCGCTTGCCTGAACGATCGACATTGATCCTAACAACCTCTGAATTGTCGCGGAGGCTGAAGTTCGATTTTCGAATGAGATGCGGCAGGATGGTTGTTTGCGGGCTGGCCTTGGAATAATTGCCGCAGCCAAACCACTCGCAGAAGCCACAATAGGTGCAGGGGCCAAGGCGCATGCCCAGCGGGTTCGTATAGGCTTGCGAGAGATTGCCCGAAGGCTGCGGGAACGGCTTGTAGCCGAGCTCGCGCGCGGCTTTCCCGAACAGCGTATGGCTGAACGGCTGGGCCTGCGCCGGGGTCGGATAAGGACGGGACCGCGGCCCTTCGAACGGATTGCCGCCGTCCATGATCTTGCCGCTCAGATTTCCGGCCGTCCCCGACGTGCCGCACAGATATTCAAAGCGATCGTAATGCGGCTCGAGCTCGTCATAGGTCACGCCCCAATCCTGGATCGTCATATCCGGGGGCAGGAACGCCGCGCCATAGCGTTCGGTCAGATGTGTCTTCAGCACGAAATCCGACGGGAGAAACCGCCACATTTCGGCATTCCAGTGCACGCCCCCGCCGCCGACGCCGTTCGGCGGCATGAACGCGCCCCAGCTCCGGATCGGCAGCGCCGTCTGGTCCATCTTATTGCGGAACGTGAACGTCAGCTGGTCCGGACGCAGGAACAGCTCGTGCCGGATGCGATAACGAAGTTCGTCCTGCATGTAGCCCGGCGGAAAATCCGTCGGCGCGTCGCGCCATGGACCGCGCTCGAAAGCGATGACCTCGAGCCCCTCGTCGGTCAGCTCATTAGCCATGATCGCGCCGGTCCAGCCGAAACCGACGATGACGACGTCTTTCCTGGGAAGCCTTCGGGACATGCTACGACCTCGTCCATTGCGCGTTGCCGGTCATGCCAACCGGCGGCAGCGGAAAGCGCTCGTTGTGGCGGTTCACCCAATCGAGATAGTTGTAGCGCGCGCCCGGATAGCCGATCATCTTCCACGCGACCATGTCGCGGTTCCCGCCATAGATCGGGTCCGCGAAAAATCCCATCTGCGCGTCCTTGACGAGTTGCGTGAAGAACGCCTTGCCGTCGACGCCGTCGAGCTTGAGCTCGCCCTTCTCGACCGCCTTCAGAAGCGCGATCCTGTCGTCGCCGGAGAGCTCGGCGAAGGGCTTTCCACCACTGTGCTGCTTGCACGCACGATCGAATGCAGCGAGACCGTCCCGATAATCCTGTGCCGGACCGTTCGCCGACTGATGGCCCTGATTCTTCAGGCCGGGCTGAAACGGTGGGCGCACATACAATCCCTCCTGCCGGCCGTAAGGCCCAGCCAGCTGCCGGTCGATGAACACGGCGGAGCCGGCATCCTTGCCGCCCGGCGTCTCCGGATCCGGCGGGATGATGCAATCAACGAGTGCCTCCATGGCTCTGCCTTCTTCGCCGTTGAAGAACTCCCACGGCCCAAGCTTGATTGGCGGCGGCGGATTTCCTGCATTGGGAACCCAGGGCAACCTCCCCGCGATCGTGGCCGCTTTGACGGTCGTCGCGCTGAACAGCAGCATGGCCGTTCCGGCAAGGAACTCCCTGCGCCGCAGGGCGATTGTTGCGGGCTTCGCCTGTCTCATTTGTTCTTCCTTATCGGTCGACTACGCTGTCAATGACAGTTCGGAGACGGCCAATCGCCCGCGAACACCATTTTGCGCGAGCAACGCAACCGTCATTCGGCCAAAACCCGAACGGAAGTGAAACGCCGTATGTCGCTTATGACCCGCATCCATCGCTCATGATCGACAGCAATTATCCGTGAATACCCGCGATCTCACGAGCGGTGCTCCCGAATTCTACAGTGGTCCATCGATCGCGTATTCCACGAAGCGCATGATATTCCGAAAAGACACGATGCCCGACCGCAGAGGGTACAGAGGTTACCGCAAACCAATCCCGAAAATGACTGCCCTGCCCGGCTCGCTTGCGCGTCGGCCACACCAATGCATGAAGGCGTGTCGCTGGAAGTTGTCGCCTCCGGTATGCGCACAGAAAACGACGTTGAAGTCGGATGGTTCGATGTCCGTCTTGGGCCACTAGCGAAGGGCGCAAGCGCTTCGAATTTGCACGAACTGATAGATCGCAAATCGCTGATTGACCCACATCTCGGTGATGGTGCGCTCAATGCGCGCGTTATAGGCGGCGGAGGTTCATGATAGACCACGCTCATACGCCCTCGTAGACCAACTTGGTGAAGTAGCCTCCATCGACGACGAAGTTGCCGAATCTGTCATCAAAGGCCGCGGTCGGCCTCGCGGCAACGGTCTCGTCGCGAGATAATCCTCGCTCTTTTAGAGTTGCAACGCTATCTCTAACAACTACGAGCATCTCGCGGAACTCCTTCAACTCGGATCGATTGCCGATAGGCTTTCCGTGGCCGGGGACGATGATCGTTGCGTCTGTGGTTGCTGTCAGGTTGGCATCAGATGCAGCAATCATTCCGTCGATGCTGCCTCCCGTCGAGTAGTCGATGAACGGATAGACTCCGTTCCAGAACGTGTCGCCGACATGAACAATATCCGCCTCGGCAAACGTAACGGCGATATCACTGTCAGTGTGTGCGGAAGCGTACCGCCATAAGTGGAGATTTGATGCGTTGAATTGAAGATCGTACTCTTCCGTGAAGACTTCGCTGGGCATTCCATCCAGAGATGGGGGCAGAAAATTGTAGTCCCAGTCTTCCACTCGCTGCACCTTTGAGAGATATTCTCGGGTCTTTTCATGCGCGATGATCTTCGCACCGGTCGAATGCAACCAGGTATTTCCATCGGAATGATCAAAATGCCAATGCGTGTTTATGACATGTGTGACGGCTCCGGGACCCAACTCTTCAAGAGCCCTGGCAAGGCGCGGTCGCGAGATTCCAATACCAGCGTCAACGAGCACCTTGCCGTCTGCCCCCGCGAGAACCGCAATGTTCCCTCCCGAACCTTCAAGCACGCTGATATTGTTACGCAACTTGTGGGTAACGATCGGTGAGACCGCGGCGGCATCTTTGATAGCGCTTACGAGTCCGCGTGCTTCGGCAAATGCCTCACTCGGCGAAAGCCAACGACTAGCGGTCGAAAGCGCCGCGCCCGCGACACAGCAGGAGCAAAAACGTCGCCTGGAGAACACTTGCGATGGAGTGATTGTCATGATTTGCCTCCAATGCTCCACATGGAGCCCATAAACGGCCGAACCGTCCGTGCGGCTCAACGGATTGGAGCGACCCTAATCCCTCACTGACACCAGATCATTTGAGCTCACGTCGGTGTCTGAAGTAGGCACACCGTCTCAAGCGGAAGATCAAGGATAGCTTCAGCACCAGCCTCGCCAAGATTGAAGGCAAATGTCGCACCGAGGGCCTCCGCAAGTCCGCTAATAATTCGCATGCCGCCTCCATTCCTTGGCTGCGCCATCGAACCAGATCCATTGTCCAACACTCGACACACCACGGACTCTTGTGACACCAGACAATCAACCCGAATCACGCCACCTCGCTGATCAAACGCGTGGCGAGCGGAGTTCGTAATGAGCTCTGAAATTATCAATCCCATCAACCACGCGCGTTCGGCAGACAATCGGAATGGCTGATCGACAAGAATTAGCTCAATGCCCGCATTTACGAGCTTGGAGCAAGTTATCGAGAGGCACAGCTCGCGCAGATATTTCGAGGCATCGACAAGATCGCTTTGCGTTGGCATCTGCAGCGCGTGATGAACCCGCGCGTAGGCGTGCAATTGTTCCAGTACATTTGCCAGTGCAGTCTTCACATCGTCGTTTGACGATCTAGCCGCGGTCGAGGATACGACCTGAATCGCCGACGCAAACTCGTTGTTAATTCTATGAGTAAACTCGTGCAGAAGCAGTTGCTCTGAGAATTGGATCTTGGGCCGCGCTATGGTGTTCAAGAGATGCTCCGCCGTCTTGTATGAGCCATATGACAAGGATTGAGACCTCGCTCCGTATTCTGCGACGCTTTCGCGGTATCATCTTTCGAATTCGGACTGTGTTTTGAGATCGAACGCAAAGTGGCATGCTCCGCGGACGGCATAGAGCCACCCGGCCACACCTTAGAGTTGCTTGGCTCGACGCTAAAGAGTTGCTTGGATCGACGCTGACCGCCCGGTCGTTACAACCGTATCGAAATGTCCTTGCACGGCTTTTCGGGCAGAGGCCTTGCCTGCGGCAATAAACTAACTTGATTTCGGACCAGCATAAATCGAGGATTGTTTCCAGCAGCCGGCTCCCCCTACAAAAAGCCTTAGGCTCTACAATGCCCGGCCTACCCATTGATCGCGGTCAACACGAAGGTCGACATGAATCGAGCGAGACGCACGATCAAGTCGTTTCGTTTGGACCGTTCCGGCTGTTCGCCGCGAGACGGTTCCTCGAACGTGACGGCACACCGGTTCGTCTGAGTAGTCGAGCCCTCGACATCCTTGTCGTTCTGGTCGCAGAAGCTGGCAAGGTAGTCAGCAAGAGTGACCTGATCGCGCGAGCCTGGCCTGGGATCACCGTCGACGAGGCCAATATTCGCGTCCAGGTCGCCGCGCTTCGGAAGGCACTCGGCGACGGAGCCACGAGTGCGAGCTATATCAGTACAATTCCCGGGACGGGTTATTGCTTCGTCGCGCCGATTTTTCGCGCGGGGGTCCCAGCATCGACCAATCAGGCGTTTGATCCGGACTACAATCTTCCGCCTAAGGTTACGCGGATTTTCGGACGTGATCAAACGGTCGGGGAAATCGTTATCCGGTTGAAGACCGAGCGCTTTCTCACGATCGTGGGACCGGGCGGCATTGGGAAGACCACGGTGGCTGTCTCAGTCGGTCACGAGCTGAACAACGAGTTTGGCGGCGCCGTATATCTTTTCGATCTTGGACTGCTGAGTGATCCGCTTCTCATACCTGGCACTATTGCCGTGACGCTTGGTATTCCGCTTCAGTCCGCGGATCTCACTACTGCCTTGATTAACCATCTCCGGGACAAACGAACGCTTTTGATCTTTGACAGCTGTGAGCACGTAATAGAAACCGTGGCGACGCTAGCTGAGCGAATATTCGCGAACGCACCGCAAGTGCACATATTGGCGACCAGCAGGGAATCCTTGCGGGTCGAAGGCGAACATATTCATCGGCTACCGCCGCTCGCCAGTCCACCCGATAACGTACGCCTCACCGCTACGCAGGTACTCGATTTCCCCGCCGTGCAGCTATTTATGGAACGCGCTATCGCTGGCGGACGACGACAACTCACGCTGACCGATACTGATGTTCCCATAATCGGGGAAATTTGCCGTCGGCTAGACGGAATCGCCCTCGCCATTCAACTCGCCGCTGCCCGTGCCAACGCCTATGGGATGGAGGGCACCTTGTCACTCTTGAAGGATCGGTTCGAGCTAACATGGGAGGGACGGCGTACGGCGCGCCCACGTCATCACACACTGAGAGCAACGCTCGACTGGAGTTATGATTTACTGCCGCAGGAAGAACGCTTGGTTCTTCGCAGGCTTTCCGTTTTTGTCGGCACCTTCACACTTGAGGCAGCGTGCGCAGTTGCAGCAGATGAAGATCTTGATGACATACGTGTCGCGGCGGCCACCGCCGCTCTGGTTGGAAAATCCCTTGTTGAGGTCGACAAAGGGGGGACAAAACGGCGGTACCGACTACTTGATACCACCCGCACCTATGCTGCAATCAAATTGGGAGAAAGCGGGGAGCTCGACCCGACGAAGCAGCGTCACGCGATCCATTATCGAGAAGTCCTTGAACGCCACGATTCCAGCTCGCTCACAATGTCTCGAGACTTGAGCCTGCGATCAGAAGTGCTCGGTAACGCGCGCGGCGCACTCGATTGGAGCCTATCGTCCGCGAACCACACCGAAGTCGGAGTTTCTCTGGCGGCCTTAGTCGCACCTTTCCTGTCTGAGCTTTCGTTATTGGCCGAATGTCATCGCCTAACGAGGCGAGCGCTGGGAGTAATCGGCGAACCTGATCGCGCCACGCGACGAGAGATGGAATTGCAGGCGTCGCTGGGATCATCGTTGATGCTTACGGAAGGCTACCGCGAGGATGCGCGGATCGCTCTGATGAGAGCACTGGATTTGGCCGAGGTCCTTGGCGATCCGTACTTCCAAATGCGGATGCTTCGCTCCCTTCACAACTTCCACATTGCAATTGGGGATTTCCGCAAGTCATTTGAACTTGCGCAACGCAATGAGGAGGTCGCCCGAAAAACGAACGATCCAGCCCCCATTGCTGTAGCGAATTGGATGCTCGGGCTTTCGAACTATTTCGCCGGCAACCAGCTTTCTGCCGAGAGAAGTTGCGAGAGCCTTCTCGCCGATCCCAGCGTTCCTCGCAACCAGTCGAGTAATTTTGGCTTCGATAGTCATACGGAGACGCGCGTTCGGTGTGCGTTGGCCGCAATTCGGTGGTTTAGGGGATTCCCCGACCAGGCCGTCAAGATGGCGCTGGAGACAATCCACGATCGCACGGATATAGAGCATCCCGTCACATTGAGCACCGGCCTGGTCTTTTCTGGTTTCATGTTCGTTCGCATCGGAAATGTCCCCGTGGCGCGCGGCGTGATCGAGCGACTTATCGCTCATTGCGAAAGGCATTCACTCGGTCCCCACCGTGCAGTTGGTATCGGCTTGAAAGGTGTGTTGGATATTCACCATGGCGACGCAGAGGAAGGCGTCGAGATGTTGGGTGGCGCAATCAGCGCACTGCAAGCTGACCGGTACGAACTGCATCATCCGGCATTACTTGGCAGCTTGGCCGAAGGCCTCGCTAAGCTCGGGCGGAGTGACGACGCATCAGCGACCATCGACGATGCAATCGCCCGAGTTGAAGACAACGGCCAAGCATTCATATTGCCAGAGCTGCTGCGTATCAAAGGCGTCATTTTAGCGTCGGCAGATCAAGAGGATTTAGCGGGCGCGGAACGGCTATTTCAGAGATCGTTGAAATTGGCCGACGTGCAACATGCTCTTTCTTGGGAATTGCGAACCGCGATGAGCTTTGCCGAACTGTGGATACACCAAGGTCGTCAATCAGACGGCTGCAGTCTATTGGCTGCTGTGTTCAACCGATTCACGGAAGGATTCGATAGCTCCGATCTCAAGGCCGCAAAGGCGTTGCTCGGCAAGTTAAGGGCGACTCCGGGCCTTTGATCGACAAAGGTGAATTCAATCGAACGTACCTGAAAGGCGCCCGATGGCATTGGCCGTGGGGCGGGTCTGGGGAGGAAATGCCCACCGGCGGGCCTCGGGACGGCGCGAGCGCCGAATATCAGTCATAAACGCAAGCCGATGGTTGAGAGGTTGATCTTTCAAGGCCTCCCGAAACGACTAAGAGTTTGAAAGGATACGTAGCCATTCGAGCGAACCAGCCACAGCGTGGCAATTTGCAAACGTGAGACACTTGATTCATCCACCGGTGCCCCGGGCGCGGGAAGTCACCTACCCGCTGGCCGAAAAATTTCGCCCGCGGCTCTCGAGGCAATGCCTCTCCATAAGATCGCCGCATCGTTCCTGATGACGCTTGAACGTCCGGGTGGGCCTCGCCGCTGATCAGAGTTCGACCGCTCAGTTCGGTGCCACTCTGGCTGTGGTGGCTGTGGAAGCCACTGCGTCAAGCGCGATCAACATAGCGTGGATGGCCGCCTTCGATTTGGTCTCTGCCTTGTGTCGCTTGGCGAGCCAAATCAGATCATTGTATGAGATCCAGGTCGCCCCCGCTTCGTCCTGCCAGATAAGAGCCTTGAGCGGCAAGTCTATGCCGATAGTCTGCACCGTTTGCATTAGGGGCGTCCCCCCCTTGGCGCTGCCAAAGATCAAAAGGTTTGTCGGGCGCAACTTCATGCCGGCAGCGGCAGCCGCAGCCGCATGGTCAATTCGGGCAAACACCGTCATGCCCGTGGCTTTGATCGCGGCCTCGAGCCGCTCCATCGTTTCCTCTGGGCCGTAGTTGCTCTTGATCGAAATCAATCCCTCTATAGACATCGCCTTTACTCCTTCAAATCCGAACAAGCAGATGGCAACGACCACACCAATAATCGAACCTCGGCTCGACGCATGCGCATCGGAGGCAGTCGTTGTCGCTTCCTTCATGACGTCCAGCTCAGTTATGGTGGCTCTGCGGGTAGTCGAATTCCGGTACCGGAACAAATCCGTTGCGATTCGGCATTTGAACTTTAGGCAGGCTCTGCTTGTCCAACTTCCCATCCATGGGTAATATCCCGTTCAGGCTAAGCAGGTAGGCAGCGACGGCATAGGTGTCGTCGACACCTAGCGAACCGGGTGCCTGGTAAGGCATGGCCCGGTGAATGTAATCAAACAACGTTGTGGCATAGGGCCAGAAGCTGCCGACGGTCTTGATGGGATTTTCGGAAGCGAGCGTGCCCTGACCACCAACCAAGCGATCCTTGATGCCATCTTGGCCGCGCGTGCCGTGACAGCCTGAGCAGTTGTCTTCGAATATCGCTTTACCCTGCGCCACCGTGCCACTGCCTTCTGGCAGGCCCTTGCCGTCCGGCCTCACGTCGATGTCCCATAGTTCGATCTCATCAGGCCTAGCAGGACGCCCGAATTCTTCGGCCAGCACCGGTGTCACCAAGCAGCTGGCAAGGGCAATTCGCAAGAAGAGCTTATGCAAGAACATTGCGGACTCTCCCTGCTGCGTCGATGCTCCAGGTCTGCTGCGCATTGTAGTGAAAGAGCGCGTTTGTTCCCATGAGTGCGATAAGTGCAGCGCGATCTGGTTGAACGTTGCCCTTATCGTCGGTAGAACGACTTACGATCTTTGTGCTTCGGCCATCCCAGATCCAGCTCATCTGAAATCGGGTCTGGGTTTTTGGAAGTACTGGATGACTCAACTCGGCTTGCTTCCAGCTCTTCGCGCCGTCGGTGCTGATCTCGACCTTCTCGACCTTGCCATGACCGCTCCAGGCCAAGCCTGTGATGCGATTGTATCCAGGCTCTATCACCATCGTTCCGGATGGCGAGGTGATAACAGAGTTGGTCTCCATCCTGAGCTGGAACTGGGCCGCCTTTCCGTCTGCCAGAAGCTGCGTATAGCGAGCGGTTTCCCAGCGGGTCATCCAGGGTTGATCGCCGAACTTCAGACGCCGAAGCCATTTGATGTTTAGATTTCCCTCGAACCCGGGCATGATAAGTCTGATCGGGAAACCGTGAGCAGGCCTGAGCGGCTCGCCATTCTGACCGTAGGCAACGAAAGCCTCGTCCATGATCTCGTCCGTGAGTGGAATGCTACGCGCAACGCCCGCGGCATCGCCACCCTCGGCAAGCATCCACGTGGCCCCGGAGTTCTTGCCGACCAATTGGATCAGGAACTTTAATGGCACTCCGGTCCATTCATTCGTACTGACGAGGCCATGGGTATTCTGCACGGTGAGGTTCTCGTCCGCGTTTTTCCAGTTCTCCCACCCGTTACCGGTGCATTCGATAAAGGCCATCCGCGAAATCGACGGCATCGCCTTGAGATCGTTCAATGTTAAAACCAGTTGCTTCTGCGTCATGCCATGCAGCAGAAGACGGTGTTTGGCGGGGTCGAGTTCGGGTACACCCGCATGGCTGCGCTCGTAGTGAAGGTCCGACGGCGTGATCGCGCCGACCAGTTTGTCCAGGGGCGTTTTCGAATTGATCGCGTCGCCGGGGTCGACGTGGCGTCGTCCTGGCCCCGCCTCGGGAATCCGCTCGATATGAACGTACTTTGATCGCTCGCTGTGGCCGCTGAGATCGGAGCCAACTTCCCGCGGCGGCACATCGGCCAACGAGTCAGCCATTGCTCTCCCTGCGACGACACTCCCCGCGATCCCAGCGGAAGCGCCTGTCAAGAATCTTCGACGCGACACTGCGTCTTCGGCGGCCTCACTTGGGAAGTTCTCAAATGCCGGCCTCATGCCGATTTCTCCTATCTGCAAAAACTGACTGATTGAGATTTCGACTGCTTTATCCACGCGGCGAATTCGACGATGCTTCTCCAAGTTCGGCCAATCTCGATTCGGAGTTGGTGGATGGCAGCGTCTGCACGGTTGGCGGAGATTGTCGGGGCAGCACGCCTGACCCGGCCAAGCAAAGCAAGATCAGGCCGGCAAGAACCACCTCTGAACGAAATAGCCCAAAGGACATCAGGGCGATTAGCAATTCGATCATCGCGAATGCAGCAAATGCGACCGTAAAGCCGTACTGCATGAGTGCGCCGAAGATCAGGCTCCCGAGCCCGAAGCCGACAAAAAGCATAAATACGCTTAGGCCCATGGCCTGGCCGGCTCGGCCTTCCCCGAGAGACGTGACGATTCCACCAAAAAGTGGTTGGGTCATATCGTACCCCAAGGACAGTATGATTGCGACGATCGGGATGAACATCACCGGTGTGCCAAGCGCCAACGCCATCGCCGCCAACGAGCTCAAGATTAGACCAATTGGAATCAGCCTCGCACGGCCCCAGCGATCTGCCGCTCTGCCGATCAACGGCCCTAGAAGAAATCCCGGTATGCCGTAGCCGAGCAGCGCGAGGCCGATCGTTGCGGGACCAAGATGATAGCGACGCTCGAGATAGACACCTAACCAGGTGAACACGCCCGAGTGAAACATTGAGTTGAGAAAGACGTAGCCATAGGTCCGCTGGCCACGCGGCGTTCCCAAGAGACGCCTATAGCCATCGAAAACCTGGTAAACTGTGCCCTTCAACGGAGGCACCGTAGTTTCGATAACGGTGAGATAGCGCAAGAGAAGGAGCAGCAGCGACAGGCCGAACCAGCCGACAACGATAAACAACCCGCTCCAGTTCGCGACGGGAATGATCAGCGCTCCCAACGGAGATCCGAACGCCATCCCGCCGGCCATAGCGCCGAAAAGCCAGCCAAGGGGGCGACCGCGCTGCCCATAGGGGTACAGCCGCCCCACAAGCGCTAACCCAAGGGGAACGATCCCGCTCGCGCCAACTCCCGTAATGGCGCGCCACAGGAGCAGTTGCTCGTATGTTCGTGCGGTCGCAGTCAGCATCGTAAGTGCCGAGAAGGCCAGCAGCGACGTGAACATGACACGGGCAATACCAATACGGTCAGCCAACGCTCCGTATACCAATGTCGAAACGCCATATGGGATCAAGTAAGCCGGTACGACGAGGCCAATCTTCTCGTCCGATACCCCAAAGGCATTGGAGAGAACGGGAATAATCGGAGCCACCATGTACGCTTGAAAGAAGACGACGAATGTTGCCAGCGCGATAACTCTGACCAAACGTTCGCGCCGGCGATGGAGGATCGGATCAATGTATTGTCGCATGTTGCTGAATCGCCTTTCACGCGCCAAGGAGACCCCAGCTCAGACCGAAAGCGGCTCCTGATCAGGATTCAGTCCGGCCATTCATTGTTCATGACCACCTCGACGAAGTCTTTTCGCCTGAAGCCGGGAGAAAAATGCTCGAGGACGTCGGCTGTAATGGTGCCGAAAGCTGTGTCTGGTCGATCTCTAGAACCTTCGGTGAAGGCCTTGAATGCCTGACGCTTGAAGTCGATGCGTGGATGCTCCGCAAGGATCTCTTTGACCGTGGCAGCATCGAGCAGTTTCAAATCTCTTCCATCGATATCGGTCTCCACTCCGGCAGCTACGAGAGCTATCTCTGGCTCCATAAATTCCGGAATACCGTGCGTGGTGTGGAGGGCGATCGACGACCAGACCCGGCGGATGGCATCCTCAGGGACGTCATGAGACCTGAGAAACTCGCGAGCCGCATCGGCGCCGTCGACTTCAAATCGCCGATCCATGTGTCGGTGTCCCTCGACTAGACCTAGATCATGAAACATCGTCGCTACGTAGAGCAGCTCCGGATCCGCCTTCAGACCGCGTCGCTCACCGTGAAGCATGCCGAACAGGAACGTCCGCCTGGAGTGATGGTAAAGCAGCGGCGATTCTGAATCGCGGATGAATTCCGTGGTATGATGCGCCAGCTTGGAGTCCGGAATCTTGATTCCAGCGATGATGGATGCACTCACGCTCTTTCTCCTTGATTGTCCGAGATTGGCCTGCATTACCCCCGTCGGCATCACCAGCGTACGTGAGGAGCTCCCACTCTTCTTTCGAGCTCTGGCTGCTTTTGGGAATTGCACGTGATCAATAATCGGCTCTCGACCCACATTCGGATACGCCTGGCGAGAGGTGATCCAACGATATGCAGCCAATCGCGGCCGGCACGGAGACAGGCCATCCGAAGCCGATGACACCCACGGGGATCGGCCTCCTAGCGCAACGCTAGCGTTCGTGAGATTGCCGGGATCTAACACTCCCCGCGTGTCGCAATCAGGCTTGCAACGCACCCTGTGCTGGCGGAGACACGTCGTCTCATACAAACCGGCCGACACTAGCCGTTAATCGCCAGTACTCCGGCTAATTATTGAGACTCATGGTGGCCTGTCACCTGCTCCGTACTCTCCGTTGGCAGGTTCGCGCTCTCCGCGCGCTCGCTCTCGTCCATTAACACCGGCGGCTCATCGTAGCCTTTACGACTGCTATAAAACAGCAACGCCATCAGGCCAAAGCCGACGCCAAGCGAGAACACGATTCCGAGCGCCATCGCGATATACGTCGACAGCGGCAAGCCCGCGCCATTCCCAAGCCTCGAGCTATGGTAGATGGGGACCGCCGCCGCCAACAAGAATAGCAGAAGCACGATTATAACCACCCAAGAGCCAACTCCCATCCGGCTGGCTTTGGCTTGTGCGCTTCTGTTCGTAACTGCCTTCACGGAACACGTCTCCACCGCATCCTCGTTGATACTCTCAAATGCTGAGAGCGCCAGGCGCGCCGGGCGTTCTCCCAATCAGCCGCGCAAAAGGCTTCGATCGAGGAACCCGCGGATCAGCGGCACCATCTCACTAAACTTGTCCTCCAGCGGAAAATGTCCACTGTCTATGAGATAAAACTCAGCCTGGGGGAGATCGCGCTTGAAGGGATACGCACCGGATGCGGGGAAAATCTTGTCGTTCTTGCCCCAAACAATCAGCGTAGGCGGCTTATGTTTGCGGAAGTACGATTGCACGGCGGGATATAGCGGCGGATTCGTCCGGTAATCGTAGAACAGATCCATCTGTATATCACTGTTTCCAGGCCGATCGAGAAGTGCCTGATCACACACCCAATTATCGGGGGCAATTCGGCTAAGGTCCGACACTCCATCGGTATACTGAAACCTTGTCGTCTCCACCGTCACAAGCTTCATGAGTGCTTGTCGGTGCGCGTCAGAACCATCGACCCAGTATGCCTTGATCGGATCCCAAAATTCCTGCAGCCCCTCTTCATAGGCGTTGCCGTTTTGAACAATCAGAGCTGCCACCTGCTCGGGATGTTTCAATGCCAGGCGCCAGCCAACTGGAGCGCCATAGTCCATGACGTACATCGCATAGCGGTCGACGCCAAGTTGAACGAGCAGATTATCTACTAGCTCACTAAAATGATCGAACGTGTAAGCGAAGTTGGCGCGGTTCGGCATATCGCTCTGGCCGTAACCGGGATAGTCCGGCGCTATCACGTGATAGCGGTCTGCAAGCGCAGGAATGAGGTTGCGAAACATGTGCGACGAGGTCGGGAATCCATGGAGTAACAACACCACTGGCGCATTCTTGGGGCCGGCCTCACGGTAGAATACATTAACGCGATCGATTGTCTTTTTTCGATAGTGCGTCACTGGATAAGCCGGGAGAGCACCCGGCGAAGCGCGTTTCGCTTTTGCTCTTGCATGACTTGGCAACGCTGCAGCAACGATCGCTCCGAACATACCCAAGACCGCACGACGACGATTGACGGCTGACATACGGCGCATGAACTGGGTGACTCTCATTTCAACCTCCATGGAATTGGTTCGACACGACAGTACTTGTGACGGGTAGCGCTCGACTTACGAACCCGACTGGCCGATAAGGACGGCCTCCATGACTGGAGCATTCGCAATCGCGCCAGAGTAATCTCTTGGCCGCGACATCCCCGGTCTCAGGCATTTCATGATTGCAGACGTCCCAAGGCGACACCTCTAGGAATGCCTTTCTCGCTAGCATCAGCTATCACTATCGTCGTTTGCATAACTCTTCTTTCGGACGAAAGTGACTTTGTGGAAATGCACGCCGTCCTCGCCACGACCACTCTTCCTGCCGATAGGACGATCGCACTCAGCCACCACTGTCTCGCTGAGGGCCCGTTCGGCTGACATGCGCGACCGCCAATTGACGCGCGAGCGAACCCATCTCGTCTGATTTTCAAACTTTTATTCGCGTTTAACATCGGCCTGGAGCAAGGTTCATGATGGACGACACAGGACGCCGGAAGGCCGATAAATGGACGTTCAGCGGCCCCGCGTCCCCCACAACTTCTTTTCAGCAATTGCGGACGACATGCGGCACCGAAGCACCAAAGCAGCATCTACCTCGGGAGGCGTGCCTGGATTTGCGCAACAGGCGCCCTGCGAACAATGTTCCAGACGCTCTGGCTCGATTTATGAAGAGCGAGATTGGCATCGCCCTATCGACGATTCCGGGGATCAACTCATCAAAGGGGACATTCTGATCTCACGCTGGACCGATCTCGAAAATGGGTTTCGCCGGGAAGCCGCGGCGTCTCCATACGATCGACATATCATTCGGATCGCATTAAGGGACTCGCGGTTGAAGCTCGTTCGAGGGCAGCGCCTGATCTTCGATGGCGCAATGTCTGAAGGAACTTTGCATATTACATCTCCCGACCAGCGTATGACCGCTGAGTTTCGCGACCCGTTCGACTTTTTGCACCTATATGTGTCGGACGGCTACTTTCGAGCGCTCCAAGGAGCCCCACTCCGTGGAAAACGCCCCTTAGTGCCGGATCTCGGCGATGTCGTCGTCTCCGATCCGCTGGCAAGGCTCCTTGGGCGTGAATTAATTAGTTGCCACGCAGACGACCCGCGGTACGCCGAGAGCGTCGGCCGCAGTCTAGTCACGCATATCGCAACTTTGGAGCGACCATGTCCACCAGATGTACCTCTTCTGCCCTCGCGCTTGGAACGCGTACAAGAGTACGTCGACGCGCACCTCGACGATCCGCCAACGCTAGCCACATTGGCCGGTGTGGCGGGATTGTCGCAAAGCCATTTCGCTGCGCAGTTTCGAAGAGCGACGGGCAACGGGCTACACGACTACCTTCTCCACAGGCGCATCGAACGCGCGAAGGTGATTCTATCGAGCACCGATATGCCAATCGTGGAGCTCGCTCTCTTCGTCGGCTTCCAGGGGCAGGCGCACTTCTCGACTGTCTTCAAAGCACGCGTGGGTGACACTCCGGCACGCTGGCGACGCAATGCTGCGAACAAGCGATATGAGCCTTCGAAGGTAAGCCACGCGTGAAGTTGGTCGTGAGCACCTGGCCCACTCGAATGCTTGATTTAGGCGATAGGCAGTACGCACAGCCAACCTGCCTCCTCGCTTTCCTGCGAGCGCGACCGGCGCCCCGTTGAGGCCCTGCGGTCCTGTATCGTCGCTGCTCAAAGTCCCCAAACCGGGCGGCTCAGCACCTCAACACCTGGTCCACTTTCGGCGCCGGCTGGTCAACCCGCGTCGCCAACGTCAAGCAGATCGGCCAGGTCTGGCGACCGGCGTGGTCGGGCCGAAGCCGATCGATGCGTACCTCCACCAGGACGAAGCCAAGGCTTACGCTAGCGACGTCGCGCAGCCCGCAGTGGACCCCGGCAATGCCGTCAAGGGCGGCTTCGGCTCGGGCACCGTCGGCACCATGCAGCAATGCGTGAAGCATCAGGTCGAGCCGATACCAGCTTGATTCCAAAACTAGCCTGCTGACGTAGCAGGAGCACCTGACGAAGATTGCAGAAGGAATCGCCCTCGGATTTTTGCTGGCAACGTCGTCGCTAATTGCCTGACAGTTCGGACGGCCGCGAATTATACGAGCGCCCCTTCTTGATGACGCGGGCTGACCAGGGGCCTTTGACGGCTCCGGTCAGATATCGCAGCCATGGCAGTTCTCCTCCAGCGCGCTGGAGTTTCATCCGTGAAACGCTTGAAAACAGTTGAGAAATGCGATTGCTCTTGAAAGCCCACGGCTAGGGCCACTTCAACGAGCGGCAGATTGGTGCCCGAGAGAAGCTCTTTGGCATGGTCAATTCGCCGGTGAAGCACATAATGATGCGGTGGGTAGCCGGTAGCCACCCGAAACTGTGCCGCGAAATACATCCGCGATAGGCCAGCCGCCTCGGCGAGATCGGCGAGGCCGATGGATTCCGCGAGATGCTCATCGACGTATTCGCGGACACGCTTGAGGCGCCAGTTAGGTAGAGCATTTTCAGCTTTTCGCGCGTTCCCTAACCGCGCAATGTGCATTGTCAATGTCTGGCAAAAACAATCCGCATAAGCGCCATCACTTGCCGCGGCATTCGCGATCAGCGTTTGGCCAAGCAATTCCGCTAGTGGATCGCGAATGACGAGGTCGTTCAATACCCCCAATGTCCGACCGAGACCAGCCTGCTCCCGGCATTTACGAAGATAACCGGACGATACATGCAAATGCAGAAAATCGCAGGGATCTCGAAATTCAGCAACCAAGGCCTTGCCCGGTCCTGCGATGTGTATCGTCCCCGCTAGCATTGGTCCGTCGAACACTGTCAACGAATCTCTCGTAATTTTGACATGTGTTGGCTTGAGGGCGACCGAGATCACATGCCGGAGAGATAACGGCGCCCGCACCTGTCGGCATACCGCGCGAATATCGGTCCAGCGCGAGACGACAATATCGGCATCGATCCGGGGGTCGCTTTCAACGTCAGGAAGACAACGCCAACTTCTCTCAGCGCGGAGGCGAAAGCGGTCTTTCCGGTAGAGCAATAGTTCCGTGGCGGACGGAACTGCAGTCGGCAGGCTGTAGCTGTCTTTGAATGCGCACGCGTGCATTGATGTCTCCCATCAGACAAGGTCGCTTTTGGCAGTTGCCATAGCACGCAGCATAGGATTTGCTTCGCAAAGAGGCCCGTAATTGCTCGTTAACCTCCGAAAAAACTTGTTGCTTGCATCTTCCGGCTCGGCGGCAAGCCGTGTCCTCCTTCCCACGCCCACACAATATTTGGTTCGGCGACGAAGCGGCCATACGCTCGACCCGATCGGTCACGTCCGAGCGTATTGCTACAGTTCCAACTCGTGCCGCCGAAGTGCCGTGGCCGAGCGCAGACTCGATCGCACTGAAACGCGCACAACGCGGCCCATTCTTGCCAGTAGCTTGATTTTATGAACGTTCAGCGGCAGCTGGTCCCAGACTGGGATATGCCGGCAGATTGGTCGGTGGATCGACGCGATCGAGACGCGCTTACCGATCGTCTAGTGTGTCACCGAAGCCAATCCAGCTCTTTCCGTTGAAGCGACGCAGCTGCGATTGTTGGAACGGCAAGTAATCCTCATGGCTGGTCGTTACCGTTATTCCGGGTAACAGTAGCGGCAGCGCAATCTCACGAAGTGATGCGGCCTGGCGCATGATGTTTTCACGACTGAGATCCTTCCCGCACGCTTGCAGAACTCTCGTCAAAAGTCCCGCATAATGATAGCCCGCGGAATAGTTGGAATTGTTTAGGTCTGCCCCGGGCAGGTATTTCTTCATGAATTCCAGGAAGTCCTTCACACCGGCGTCACCGGCCCATTGAGGATCGATCGTGTCCTTCTGATTGCTCGACGAAATCAACCCAATCGCATTTTCGAGACCCGCTGGCTCGAGAAACGAGATCGAGGAGGCCGACGCCGGAACAAAGAAGGCGTCCGGCTTCCAGCCGAGTTCGGCCACTCCTTTGATGAGCTGCGACGTGAATTTTCCGATCGTGACGCCGAACAACACATTAGCGCCAGATGCCTTCAACGTCGCCAATTGAGAGCTAATCGTTGGCGCGCTCGTCTCGTATTTTTCTTCGGCGACGATTGCGGCTTTTGCTTCGTTTCCCAGGCCCCGTTTGAAACCCGTCACATAGTCGCGGCCAAAATCGTCGTTCTGTGACAGTATTGCGATCTTGGCGTGAGGTATGTTCTGCAGGATGTGCTTGGCGTATATGGCCCCCTCGGTTTCGTAGGCGAGCATTCCTGGCATGGTCCATGGAGAATTTCTTGGGTCAGCCCATTTCGTGGCCCCACTGAGCACGAACAGCTGCGGAATGCCCTTCGCATTGAGGTAACGATGAACTGCACTGTTGGTCGCAGTTCCTAGCGAGCCGAACATCAACAACACCCCCTCCTGCTCCACCAATCTACGCGTCTGCTCGACGGTTTTGGGAGGAGAGTAGGCATCGTCCACGCTGATGAATTTTACCCTTCGGCCGTTGATGCCGCCCTCCGCGTTGATTTTGGCGAAGTAGGCTTCTTGGACCCGACCAATGATACCAAAGCTGGATAGCGGCCCACTATACGGTAGCGTTTGGCCGATGCGGATCTCGCCCATGACGCTGTCTGCTAGCCCGAGGGAGCTGCCGTAGACCAAAAATACAAAGGCCAATGCCGCTCGAAATAATGTCATTGCTGCCTCTTACTTTCCATGTGTGGCGACCTGCCCCCGGCACGCACAATTCGTTGCAGTCCACCCACGCAACTCGCCAGATCCGCTCAGACTAATCTAACCTGTCCAATACTGCCTTGCAGTCTTTCAGATCGGTCGTTTCAAAACCTTCGGTAAACCTACTATAGATCGGGGCAAGTATAGCTCGAGCATCGTCGATACGACGTTGAATAGCTCGCAATCTGGCCGCGTTTGTCGCCGCCCGCAGTTCCCAAGCCAAAGCAGACTGCCCGCCCGCAACCGCGAGTGCGCGCAGATAAAGGGCCTCGGCTTGGGACAAATCTGTTTGCCGAGCGGCCATGACGATAGTCCCCTTGATCCTCAGGAACTCCGGTAGAAAGAGCAGTTGCCCGTTTCTTTCAATGCGGGCGATGGCTTCGTCGATTTGTCTGAGCGCCTCCTCATATTGGCCCAGTATCCGCAACCCTTCTGCGGAAGCGGCGAGGAACGCAGGGTTGTGCAACTCATACCTGCCAACATGCAGGGTTTCGATAGCATCACGCACCATGCCGACCCCTTCTTTGGCCTGACCACGATTAATCAGCAGAGTCCCCCTAAGACCAATGCCGATCGCTTCGTAAGGCCCAAGAGAATGCTTTCTGGCGTGAGCGAGGAGACGGCCAATCATATCCGCCGCGTCCGCCTGATTGCCAAGTCTAAGAGATGTGAAACTCGTAAAAATCAGGCAAATGCAGAATGTTGACGGGTCCCTCAGAGTTGCGCCCTCCTTGATTATATCCCTGCCGATCCTCATGGCCTGATCCGGAAAGCCACGCACCCAGAGAACGGATCCCAAACCACATCGCGTACGCGCTTGGATGTCACGATCAAAAGCAACATTGGTCCCGTACGATCGAGAACTATCGCGTTTTGGCATTGGCGCCCCCCAATTCGTCTGTGCGCTTTTGCAGTCTCCCGCGAAGTAGTGGGAAAACCCCAGCGTCCAATTCGCTATCGCGACACTCGAGCTATCGCCAAGACTTGCGGCGACGTCCTCGCTCTGCTGCGCAAGGGCGAAGGCTTCGTGGCAGTCTCCTATCCTCTGATGGAATACATGCAGCTTTTCGAGAAGCCGCAGCTGATTCCGCAAATCTCCGAGCTCTTCGGCGAGTTTCAACCCTCTTAAAAGAGCGCCTCGTGCTTCGTCGCTGTTTCCCGTGGCAAACATTAGTGAAAGTCCAAGTGCTGATCGCAACTCCATCTCGCGAGCGCTCCCGCGATCCGATTCATCGAACGCGGTGATCGAGCGCTCGGCCCAACGACGACATTCAGTTAATAGTGACATCTCCAAGAACAACCGCACTGTCGCAGCCGCGAGTGCAATGCCAACCCGAATGTCACCGGGGTCAGAGAAACACCATTCGAGCCCTGCCCGCACATTATCGAGATGCTCGGCGTACGCTGAAAGGCCTTCGACCCCGGACGATGTGTGGTCGATTCGCTCAAAAATCCGTTTGTAATAGCTCGCGTGACGCCGTTTGATGTAGTCTAGTTCTCCGCTCCCAGCGAGCTTTCCCAAGCCATAAGCTCGGGTGGTGTCGAGCAATCGGTAGCGCGCCGCTTTGTTGTCGCCATCCGTCGCGAGGAGCGATTTTCCGATTAAGCTGGCAATTCCGGTGACGACTTGCGCGTCATCCAGGTCAATTCCAACAGCGATCGAGCGAGCCGCTTCGAGAGTAAAATTGCCCGCGAAGACCGAGAGCCTGCGAAGAATCAAGCGCTCAGATTCTGAAAGCAGGTCGTAGCTCCAGTCCAGGGTTGCGCTTAGGGTCTGATGCCTCGCGAGCGCGGTGCGCTTACCTTCGCCAAGGAGGTTAAGGCGGTCGTTCAACAGTGCCGCCGTTTCCCGAATGCCATAAGCATCGACGCGGCCGGCGGCGAGCTCAATGGCGAGGGCAATTCCGTCTAGTCGACGGCAAATATCACCAACTATCGAGGCATCGGCATCGTGCAGTTGGAAATACTGCCGCCCAACGGCGGCTCGTTCCACAAAAAGCTGCACCGCCGGAAAGGCGAGTGCCCGCGCCGCTGTGAGGTCGGCATCTCCTGGCGGGCTACCCAGAGCTGCCAGCGAATAGACATACTCGCCCTCAACCCTTAGCGATTCCCGACTTGTTGCGAGGATATGCACCTGCGGCGCGCTCGCGAAGATCTCTTCGGCTATTGCTGCGGCGGTCCCGATCACGTGCTCGCAGCTATCGAAGATCAATAGGCCCCGTTTGTCTCGAAGGAAATTCACAAGTCCCTTGCTGGGATCAGTGAAGCGAACCCCGAGTCTTAATGCCGAAGCTATCGCACTGGCCACCAGAGACGGCTCATTCAGAGGACCGAGGTCGGCAAAGCATACGGCACCTGCAAACTCTTCGAACAATCCGTGAGCCACCGAGACAGCAACAGTTGTTTTTCCTATGCCGCCCGGGCCGACCATCGTCACAAAGCGTCGCTCCGACAACTGACCTGATATCTCGTGGACCACTTCATCGCGACCAATCATTCGGGTCAAACGAGGCGGCAACTTTCGAGCGATGAATGAGGCTGGGTTGTGCGGAGCGTCGGCTTGCAGCGGCCCCAAGCGAGAGATTGGCGCCACGAAGCAATAGCCCTGGCCCGGAATTGTTGCCACATAGCGCGCTCCGGCGTCTCCTTCGCCGAGCGCCTTACGGAGCATGGCAACTTGAACACGAAGGTTTACTTCATCGATCGTGACGCCGGGCCATACTTGAGCGATCAAATCCTTCTTGCCGACCACTTTCCCAGCGTGCTCGACCAGAACGGCCAGAATTTCGAAGGCTCGGACCCCAACCTCAATCGGAACGCCCTCCTTTTCCAGAATTCTCCGCGAACCGGACAAACGGAAAGGACCAAACAAAATCTCTTGATCTGCCTTTGGATTTTTGCGGTCGATCATCTCAACACATTGCCGATCCGAACAGGTCGATCAACGTACGATCGTCAGCCTCCCAACGACACCCTGCCGCGTTCAAAACCATTACGGAGTTGATACTTCTGGGCCAACCGGCACTTTACGGCTGTTTGAGCACCCTCGTCGAGGGGCGCCGATTTCCTATTTAAAACCTCTGCCTTCGCACTTTCCGGAGATCGAATAAGGTTCTCTTGTGCGATGCACAAGATACAGCGTGGACGGAGTAAATGGCCCGTCATCGGAATGGTATGATTGCGACACGCACTCGCTCTGCGCCGAATAAAGGCGCCGCCTGCGATCCGATTGATCCAACTAGGGTGTCGGACTCGTTCAGCAACGTCAGCAAAGAGCGAGGTCCGAAAAATAACCGACTGCTTTGCGTGGGGTGATCCGATGAGTTCCAGTGCAGATCTTTCGACAATTCTAAACCGCATTCTTGATACGGCGGCGGATAATCTCAGGATCGCCAAGATTCTCGTTCAAATGGGGCTTGATCCCAACAATATCACTTACGACGCACTGTTTGATCGGCTGCTAGAAATTGTGTTGGCCAATATCACGCTCGCCAACATGTTTGCCTTGGTCGGCGCAATCTTCTTTGTCGCTACTTTGTTGATGCAGAGAATGGTGCCGCTGCGGGTCGCGAATATGGTCGGGTGTGCATTCTTCGCAACCTCTGGCGCGCTTTCCGGAAGCGTCGCCACCTTTCTGCTTTATCTGCTGTTGCTGCCGGTCAATGCCGTTCGTCTCCGCCAACTGCTCAGGCTCGTTAAGAAGGCACGTAACGCGACGCAAGGTGACATGTCGATGGAGTGGATCAAGCCGTTCATGACCGAACGCAAATATCGCCGCGGCGATACCCTATTCAAGATTCATGACACCGCCAACGAAATGTTCTTGACCGTGACGGGCAATTTTCTGGTCAAAGAGATCAACGTCGAGATCCCGCCCGGACGCCTCATGGGAGAACTTGGCTTCCTTACGCCCAATAACTGGCGAACCGGAACGGTCGAGTGCATAGAAGACGGACAAGTCCTGACTATAACTTATGAAAGGCTGCTTGAAATCTACTTTCAAAGTAATCAGCAATTCGGCTACTACATCCTCCTCCTCACCAGTCAGCGTCTGCTGGAAAACAACCAGCGCCTCCAGGAAAACATCGCGCGGCTGGAAGCAACTCTCGCACAGGAGAAGGCGGCGCGAGAGACGGCGGCCGCGCGTGGCATAGCTTAAAACCTTGGCCTTACTGCTCCACCATTGGTGGCACGACTGTCACGCAGTGCGGGTCTCGCGAGGCAGAGATGTCCGCTATGGGGTCATTAGCGGAAGTGGCGGCTTCCCTTTGCTATATCTGGTCTGCCCCCGAAAGCAGACATCCAGCGATCGGTTGAACTCGCCGTCAAAAGCGGCGGTCACCCCGCCTAAGCCGACTTCCGCCGCTGGCCCGACACGGGTTTCTTCGCCGCTACTTCCTTCACCGGCTTCTTGCCTTGGATCGTCATCAGCATCTCTTTTTGGCCCGCCGCCGCCTTGCGCGGCTTCTCGGCGGGCTTTGCTGCCTTCGCCGGCGCAGCCTCCCGACCGACGCTCTGCCGCAGCGCCTCCATCAGATCGACCACGTTTTCGCCTTTGGGCCGTTCCTTCGGGCGAATGGTCTTGCCTGCGCGCTTCTGGTTGATCAGGTCGACCAGCGCGGTCTCGTAATGATCCTCGAATTTCTCGGGGTCGAACGTGCCCGTCTTCTGGTTGACGATGTGCCTTGCGAGGTCGAGCATGTCCTTGGTGACTTTGACGTCCTGGATCTCGTCAAAGTACTCCTGCTCGGAGCGGACCTCGTAGGGGTAGCGCAGCAGCGTACCGACGAGACCCTTCTCCAACGGCTCGAGCGCGATAATGTGTTCGCGGTTGGTGAGAACCACGCGGCCGATCGCCACCTTGTCCATCTCCCGGATGGTCTCCCTGATCACCGCGAAGGCGTCGTGACCGACCTTGCCGTCGGGACGCAGGTAGTACGGACGGATCAGATAGCGCGGGTCGATGTCTGCCTTGTCGACGAACTCGTCGATCTCGATGGTCCGCGTCGACTCCAGCGCTAGCTCCTCGAGCTCCTCCTTGGTGACCTCGATGTACTGTCCTTTGTCGAGTTCGTAGCCCTTGACGATGTCCTCGTTCGCGACCTCGTCACCGGTATCGGCGTCGACCTTCACGTACTTGATCCGGTGACCGGTCGCTCGATTGAGCTGATTGAACGAGATCTTTTCGGATTCCGATGTCGCCGGGTAGAGAGCCACCGGACAGGTGACGAGCGACAGACGCAAGAAGCCTTTCCAGTTGGCTCTCGGGGCCATGTTACGCAGAACTCCAGTTCGGGACGGCTCGGATTCAAGACGAACGACAGGGCATGGTCCCGACAGCATGGACGGGCCCACCAGAGGATATTTTTCATGCCGGCTATCGACTCTTTTGTTCCTGTTATGTTCTATTGAAGCATGACGGACCGACCCGTGAGCTGGCGCATGCCGAACCCGAAGGAGATGGATAAGATGGCCGCTTTCGTCGGTAGAAACGTGCCTCGGGAGCCCGGATTGGCTCCGGAAGCTGATCTGCCGCCGGAATACTGGCAGGCGCTTCTGGACGACCCTCGCGCAGAGAGCAGGTCGGGCCCATCTGGAGGGGCGCTGCGGTTGAGCCAGATTCCTCAACATATTCTGAGGGTGGGGTGCCGGCGCTGCGCCAGGGTCGTCGAGATTCAGAAGGTCGATGCCGTCCGCCTTTATGGTCGGGAGGCGCTCTGGAAGGATGTCGGACGGCGGCTCTTGGACAATACCTGCACGCAGCGGACCGGGCGCCACGAGGAAGATGGCTGCTGGCCTGCGTTCGAGTAGTCGCCGGCGCGGCCGGAACTGGATGCTGCCATGGCACCGAAACATCACCCGACGCCCCTCAGCGGCGGCGACCGCAAGGCGCTCACCAAGGAATTGGGGAGGGCGCGCACGATGACGACGATTCTCGCGGGCCAGTCTGCCGAAGCCCGCGCCAAGGGCGAGATCCTCATCCGACAAGCCGACAAGCTGCTCTGCGAATCGTGGAATGAGAAAATATGGGCCGAAGGAGGACCGATCGACCCATCGCCGACCGTCGATCAGGCCATCAACGGCGGTTACGCCTGGCTTGAGATCGAGTGCTCGCGGTGCAAAACCCGGCGAGACGTCGACCTAGCGGCGCTGCGCCATCCACCGACCACATTCGTCCATGACTTGGCGAGCCGCCTCCGCTGCAGCAAATGTAGCAAAGCAGGTCGCCGGCCTTCAGCTACCCTTCTGCAACTCGCATCGCGCTCCCGCCTGGCCGTTCCGGAGACCTGACTGTGTGCAATCTCTATTCGATGACCAAAAACGTAGATGCGATCCGCCGCTTGTTCGGGGCGCTGAACAGCCGCGTCGGAAACCTGCCGTCGATGACGGGCATCTTTCCGGACTACCCAGCGCCGATCGTTCGCAACGGGGCCGAGGGACGCGAGCTCGTCATGGCACGTTGGGGCATGCCTTCTTCGGCGCAGGCGCTCATGGATGCGACCAGGAAACGCGCAGAGAAACTTGAAGCCAAGGGCAAGACGGTAGACTTCAAGGAGCTGCTGCGGCTGGAGCCGGACAGTGGCACGACCAACATCCGCAACACCAGCAGCAAGCATTGGAAGCGATGGCTCGGGCCAGACAATCGCTGTCTGGTGCCGTTCACCAGCTTCAGCGAATACGACACCATCGACGGCGAGAAGGCGCCAGTGTGGTTTGCTCCGGATGAGAGCCGCCCGCTGCTCGCGTTCGGAGGCATCTGGACGAACTGGACTTCAGTGCGAAAGGTCAAGGAAGGCGAGACAACCAACGACCTCGATGGATTTCTCACCACCGAGCCAAACGCCGAGGTATACGCCGCCCACCCGAAAGCGATGCCCGTTGTTTTGACCACGCCGGGTGAAGTTGAGACTTGGATGAAGGCGCCTTGGGATGAAGCCAAAGAACTTCAGCGTCCGCTTGCAGACGGCGCGTTGCGAATCGTGGCACGTGGCGTGAAAGAAGATTTGGCCGCAATATAAAACTCGTCGGGGAACGTCCCAACGCCGGACCCAAGGCCGCCGCGCGGAAGCTCCTCGAGCTCGCCGCCATAAGCTAACCTCTCGCCGGGAAACGGACCGCGCATGGGAGGGTCCGCGCAGGTCCAGAGAGGCATGGCAGAGATCCAGAAATGAGCGCGAGGCATTAGCGAGGTGACGTCGTTGCACTCTAATCGCCAAGGTCGGCGGAACTAACATGATGGGCACAGGTTATTTTCCAGTCCGCTCCGGCCATCGGCGGGCCATGTCCGCTTGCGCGAGACTCTATTCGATCGGCAGCTTCACGCTCGGCCTCTCTATGATATCGCGCTCCCCTTCCCGCATCTGGCCCCTCTACGCCGTCAACTTTTTCATGGCCGACATGCAGTCGGGCATCGGGCCGTTCGTGGGCGTATTCCTGCAGGAGCGTGGTTGGGCCACCGGATTGATCGGCACCGCGATGACGATCGGCAATGTCGCGGGCATGCTGGTAACGACACCGATCGGCGGCTTCATCGATTCTAGCCGCAACAAGCGGCTGTGGGTCGTCATCCCCGGCATCTGTGTCGTTCTGGCATCCGCAATCATCCTGATCTCACAGAATTTCTGGGCGGTGACGTTCTCGCAGGTTGCGCAATCGCTGGCGAGTGCCGCGATTGTGCCGGCAGTAACCGGCATCACGCTCGGCATCGCTAATCAAAAAGGCTTTAATGCGCTGAACGGACGCAACCAGGCATTCAACCATGCCGGCAACATGGTCGGCGCGGCGCTGTCGGGCTATCTCGGTTACAAATTCGGCTACGTGACCGTGTTCGTACTCGCCGCGATTTTTGGCGCCATCGCGGTGGCTTGCGTATTGATGATCCCGGCCAAGGCGATCGACGATCGCGCCGCGCGCGGCGGCAAGGAGGACGATCCGGATAGCCCGCCGAGTGGTCTGTCCATCCTGTTCAAGCACAAGCCGCTGCTCGTGCTT
This sequence comes from Bradyrhizobium sp. MI1.7, assembly GCF_055811795.1. NCBI lineage: Bacteria > Pseudomonadati > Pseudomonadota > Alphaproteobacteria > Hyphomicrobiales > Nitrobacteraceae > Bradyrhizobium > Bradyrhizobium sp. MI1.7. Next base: position 15,828 of record NZ_JBVVPO010000060.1, on the reverse strand, counting down.
GCGCTGGCGCTCGCAATCTTCCATCTCGGCAACGCCGCGATCGTCCCGCTCTATGGCCTTGCGGCCGTCGCAGAAGCACAGGCCGACGGTCCGAGCTTCGTAGCAATCACGGTGGTGATCGCGCAGGGCGTGATGATCGCGACATCGCTAGTCGGCATGCAAGTCGCGGGCAAGCGCAACTACTGGCCAGTGCTGCTGGTCTCTTTCACGATGCTGCCTGTTCGCGGCGTGCTCGCTTTCTTCGTCATGGGATGGTGGGGTGTTGTACCAATGCAGGTGCTCGACGGCATCGGGACCGGACTGCAGACTGTCGCTGTCCCGGGCATGGTCGCGCGCTCGCTCAACGGCAGTGGCCGCATCAATCTCGGCCAGGGAGCCGTGATCACCGTGCAGGGGATCGGCGCAAGCCTCAGTCCCGCACTCGGCGGCTGGATCGCGCAATGGATCGGCTACGGCCCGACCTTCCTGCTGCTCGGCTGCTTTGGGCTGGTGTCAGTCGCGCTGTGGCTGGTGTTTAGCCCGGCCGTCAAGAATTATTAGGGATTGTCATGACGAGGAGCGCGCGACGAAGCCGTCCAGACTGCCTAAGCGAAGGGCTTCTGAGCAAGTCGTGCCTGCGCATTAAATAGGTTTCCCGGTGTGACCTAGCTGACATTGCGCTGCGACCGAGCTGCGGTAGGTTGTTGATCACCGGGGATGGCTGCATATTTCACTTAGATCATTTCACCCGATTTTTTTCGAGAATGAGGTCGCAGCAGTCCCCCTGGTGCGGCCTTCGTTCTAGCACCCCAGCCGCCACACTATTTTCATTTTTTGTCGGAATCAAAATGGTGTCGTTGCTTCATTTTTGAGGACCGCATTCATGACAAAGGAAAATTGCTTAGTCGTTCACGCGGCTGGAAAACAGTTGGATTTGCTGCGCGGAGAAGCTGCTCGCATTGCGAAGGGCACCAAATTGGGTGGTGGACCGATCGCGCAGACATCGGCACTCGCTTCTGCTTTGAGGATGCAAAGGCGAAGGAAGCCTTTGCGTTGACCTGCGACAATTTCGGCATTCGGTACCAGGACGGCTAGCTTAAAAGATGCCTGCGTCGGCCCTACTTCAACGTAATGCTATCGACCCGCTGGCATGGTCGACACAAGTAAGCGTGTACTGCGGGCAGGCTAGCAATCTTCGGAAGTGTAGCGAGATACACCATCGGTCGCCTACATTCTTGGCAGATGAGGATAGGCGGATTGTCCTTGTTGCGGCGGCCCGTCATTTCCTCGCTCACTTCAGAGCGCGGCAACATAGTTCTGGATGACGCCGAGCACACCTCCGTTGAAATACCGAAGCCTATCGAAATTCGGCAAGTTCAACGTGAGGCCCTTCGCGCAAGACGGAGGACGTTCACGAGACGTAAAGCACGCGCGCTAACATCGCGGCGGCATTGTTCACAAGTGGACCATGCGTGGGAATGGATGCAGCCTACCCTCGCTGAGCGTCGGTTGGATTCGCCTCCGTTCCGAAGCTCAAGCGGCCTCAGCTATCCCCCTTCCAAAGCTGAGGTCGCTTGCTCCGTCCGAATTGCGACACCAGAACTTCGGACGAGAGTCGATCCACGCGGGAATTTAGGCGTTACTGCGGCTTTGCCGGCTGCTGGTTCTCGGGCCGGACCGTCTTGTTGCTGTCTGGCATTTTGTCTCGACCCTGATCTCCATTGTCGTCTTTGCCGCCAGAAGTGGACGTACCACTTCCGCTACTCGAACCAGGCGACATGCCAGTGGTGCCACGCGGGTCTCTGCTCGGCGCCGTCGAGCTGGCTGCCGGGTCACCATTGACCGCCCCACGTCCGCTTGGTGAGCCGGCGGGCTGCGCCGACGCAGCAGCAATCGAGACAGCCAAGCCGGTTGCTAATAGTAGGATTAGTTTCACCGCAAACTCCCAGGGTTGTCGCGCTTAACCCGCAGGAAGTCCGATCCGTTCCAAAGACCTAAGCCGGCGCAAGCTGAAGAGGGATCAATGACCGTCTTCGTCTACGTGAACACCGCCAAACAGGTCGGCGACGTCGACCAAATCAAGGTCTTCGCCAGTGTCGATGCCGCAGAAACGGTTCGAGGAGAATGACCCCTAAGGGGTGGCATTTGAGTACGACGTGATAGGGCTGCCGGCGTCGTTCGTTCTCGCAGACGCAAACACTCCCAGCGCTTACGCACCGGAAGCGTTTTTCCAATCAACGAATTGGTTCTTGCAAAGTAGATCCGTACGCGCCACGCCACACTGCGCGAGCCCTCTCATGAACGCCGCGATGGAGAGCCTTTTCCGAGAGTCCGAGAGCATCCAAGCGCAATCGGCCTTTGGCTATCTCAGGCCAGTTGAGTTCGGGCGCACGTTGGGAATTATCTCAACCGGGTATACGTCAACCGGAAGCGGCACATTGCTGGGTCTCCAATACGACGCGGTGAGGAGCAGCAAAAAAGTCGCTCGTGCAGCCATATACTGTGCCGCTGGTCGGCTGCGCTCAGTACCCTGCAGGACGATTTTACCCGCTTCGCCAGAAACACACCAGCGCCAGCCGCGACCGCGCCGTGTGATCGAACTATCAAAGACAGGAAAATCCACATCGCTCATGAGACGCATACTCCAAAAACGACCACCTAAAATAGCCACATTACTCAAGAATTTTAAATGGGCTAACTTCTTTGTGGCTAAGGAGTTCCTCCTCGCCATGCGATTGCTTGAAGCTTAAAGTATTTTTCGTGCGTCTCGAAGTCCTTCGTTCAATTGCTGGTCTCTCGGCGAAGACCTAAATCGGCTCTCTGGAAAGCCCGCAAGTCATGTCATCCGCGTCGACTAACAAGATTGCGCTTTTCATCGATGGCGCGAATCTTTACGCGACGGCGAAAGCCCTGGGCTTCGACGTCGATTACAAACGCCTGCTGGAGGAATTTCAGAGCCGCGGGAAACTGTTTCGGGCATTCTACTACACCGCAGTCATCGAGGATCAGGAGTTTTCCTCGATCCGTCCCCTGCTCGATTGGTTGGACTACAACGGGTTCACGGTCGTCACCAAGGCGACTAAAGAGTTTGTCGATGCATCCGGCCGCCGCAAGATCAAGGGCAACATGGATATCGAGCTCGCGGTGAACGCCATGGAGCTCGCCGAACACATCGACCAGATGGTGCTGTTCTCGGGCGATGGCGACTTCCGCTCTCTGGTCGAAGCCGTGCAGCGCCGCGGCGTGCGAGTCACGGTGATTTCCACTATCGCCAGCCAGCCGCCGATGATCGCCGACGAGCTGCGCCGCCAGGCCGACGTCTTTACGGATCTCGTCGAGCTGCAGCCGAAGCTTGGCCGCGTCCCATCCGAGCGCCCTGCCCCACGTGATCGCGAACCGCGGGGACACATGCCGAAACTCTTACAAGAGCCGAAAGGAAACGACCCTCCTGGCTAGTAAGGGTCGCCCGCATCGATGAATTTGCGGCAGAACCACTTCAATAGAACAGCATTACCGACATCCAAGCAGTCAGCGACGCGCATAAACCAATTCCGAGATACGGCAATGCCTGGCGCATCCCAGACGCGAAAATATGCTGCCAGCTTCGCATTCCTGCCGGCGACCGACGCCGAATCTGCGTCTGCATCGACCGGCGCGGAACAACTAGCGCCGAAGGCCAATTGAGGACCTGCCAAGCATCGCCGCCGATGCTGGCGGAGCAGCCCCGGTCTACTTGCCCCCAAGCCCCCCAACCGGGGCCGTCTCCCCGACCTTGAGAAACGGCATGTGAGGATTTTACAAGTACGGCATGACCAAGGGCGGAATGATGAAGCCTGACGCGTCCGGCCAGGGCGGCTCTGGTCCCGGCAGCGATCAGGCCGGCCCCAAAGCAACAGGAAGTAAGCCTGGCTCCTCCGGGGATTTGCTTCCCAGCCGCGTTGTCTTACCCCGCCAACGCGGCTGTTCTTTTACGACCGGAGTCGCGCGAGTGCGCCACCTGGCGGGAAACGTCTGGATCGAGGAACCCTTACGCACGCCTGGCATTGAAGTGGCGAAGAGGAGGACTTCGCATGAATGGAATCATCTATCTCGTTGGCCTGATCGTCATCGTCATGTTCATTTTGTCTCTACTCGGTCTCAGGTAGACGCCATGGCCATTGAACCAATCTCCGGGATCGCATCCGAAACAGCCACCGCATCCAACTTAACCAGGCTCTGGGGATTGCAGTGGACACCCATCGTCGTTGGAGCCTTCGTCGCTACGAGTTTGTCCCTGATACTGATCTCCTTTGGAACAGCGCTTGGACTGGGCATGGCCTCCGCTGCGCCGACCTGGAGAGATGCTTCCGTTGCGCTATGGCTGTTGTCGGGCGTCTACCTGATCTTTCAGTCCCTCATCAGTTTTGGCTGCGGCGGCTATTTTGCCGGGCGCGTGCGGCCACCTTACGCTTCCGCGACCGATGACATCGAGACGCGCGACGGACTGTATGGCGTTGCTGCCTGGGCGCTCGCGGTCTTAATCGGAGCTGTTCTGACCGCGCTGATAGCGGGTGCTGCAAACCGCCCGTCCGCAACGACTCAACCGCCGTCTGCTACCGAACCGTCGATCCTAAGTTACGAGCTTGATCATCTCTTCCGTGCGCCCCGGCGGCCGCCGAACGTTGATCTGACGGGTGAGCGTGCTGAAGCCGCGCGAATTCTAGCCACTGCTTCGAGTCACGGCGGCGTCCTCCCCGAGGATCGCACCTATCTTGTTCAGCAGGTCACTGCATTGACCGGGCTCGCAGCGACGGACGCCGAGAGGCGAGTTGATACGACGCTGGCAAATGCGAAGAGCGCGATCTCGAGGGCTCGTGCGGCAAGTATCATCATCGCCTTCTCGGCGGCTGCAGCGTTGCTGTTCGGAGCCGCGGCGGCTTGGGCTGGTGCAGAAGCTGGAGGCCGGCATCGCGATGGCGAGCCGATTTCCGAGTGGATGGCTCATTCCAATCGATGGCACAAAAGCCGCGTCGCGGATCCCCGGCCACTACCTTAACCTCATTTTTCCGCACAGGGTGACAGGCTGGAAATCCTGTGACCTTCCGCTGCGCCGGTTGTCGGGGGTGGTGAATTCATCGCGACGCGCGAAGTACGAGATCAGTTTTTGCCGCGTCGCTCGCTTTTCCATAGCTCTCCCGCCGAACCTTTAAAACGTAGGAACGATCGCCTCTCGATCGCAGTTGTCGTGCGTCAATGTTTCTAGGAGGAGACGACGATGGAAACGGAAAGGCGTGAAACAGGTACGCTGATCGGTAGCGACAAGGTCGAAGGCACAGCGGTCTATGGGTCCGACGCCATGAAGATCGGTTCGATTGAGCGCGTCATGATCGACAAGGTCAGCGGCCAAGTGTCGTACGCGGTTCTCGGCTTCGGTGGCTTCCTCGGCATCGGGGACGATCACTACCCCCTGCCCTGGCAATCGCTGAAGTACGACACAGGTCTTGGCGGCTACCGGACCAATCTTACCGCCGACAGGCTTCAGGGCGCGCCGAAGTACGGCAACGACAATGCCTGGGACTGGAACGACCCGGGACGCGCAAGAGCGGTGAACGACTACTATTCTGGGTTCTGACGGTTACCGGCAAGCCCGCTTGCGAGAGCGGGCCTGCCGCGCCGGTCAACGCGCCTGCTGTCGGCAGAAGCGCTCCACCCGTCAGTTGAAGGAGTCGCCAGTGCGATGCTCGTCGTCGAGGACGACGCCTCATACGCGAGCTCGTCGTGGAAACTTGGCGGGAGGAAGGATACGACTACGCGGCGCATGGCGCAGAGGCATTGGCGTGGTGCGGGCGGCAGGTTGTCGACGTTCTGATCACCGACGTCAGGTTGCCCGGCGGCATCGACGGATGGAAGATCTCCGAACATTCTCGAGAACACGACCCCGATCTACCCGTGATCTATGCGACCGGTTTCTCTCCCGTCACACCCCGTCTGGTGTCCGAAAGGCTAACACCGCAGAAGCCCTATCATGCGGACGACGTCGTCAGGGCCGTCAGCCGGGTTCTGCGGATCGAGCATAGGGGCCCTTGCAGTTCCATCGATGGCTCTTGATGAAGATCAACGTTCTTGCTAGGCCGAGAACCAGGCCGTCTGACGAGGCGTGCATGTCACTGCTGAAGCCGAGCCGCAAACGAACCGCTGCGTCAGCCGCGGTCCTTGAGCAAGTATAGGCCCGAGCGTTCCGACCCCACGAGTTGCGAGGCCGTCTGAAGCAACTGTTCCTGCGTAAAGGGCTTCGTCAGCACCATCGACCGAGCGAAGCTTTCCGGCAACGCCTGACGCCCATAACCCGTCACGAACACGAATGGGACATTCCGCCGAGTGAGCGCCGCAGCAATCTCGTCTACGGGTTCTCCCCGCAAATTGGCATCAAGCAGCACTCCGTCGAACGAACCTTCCTCGACCGCCCGAAGCGCGTCCTTCACCGAACCGATGGGACCCTCGACGTTCACACCGGCGCCTTCCAGACCAGCGACGATGTCGAGCGCAATCAGGGGCTCGTCCTCGACGATCAGGAATCGCTTGCCTTTGAGCGGTTCGGCTGGTGCGGCCTGACGCATGCTGCGTGGACGACTTGACGATGTGGACCGGCCGCGCTCTTCCGGCGCAATCGATTTTTCCGCGCTGAGAGGCAGCGTGATCTCCCAGCGTAAGCCCTCCGCCTCCGCGGACACGTGAGAGCTTCCACCCTCGCTCTTCGCGGTCTGTTCGATGAGGTTGGTTCCGAAGCCGCGTTTGAGGGGCGATTTGACCGGCGGCCCACCTCGCTCGCGCCATTCCAGCCGCAGCTTGTCGTCGTTCACCGCCCAGCCCACGTACACAGTACCCTCGGGCTTCGACAGGGCGCCGTACTTGACCGAGTTGGTGCCGAGTTCGTGCAGCATCAGTGCCACGTGCAACGCGACCTGCGGCCCAAGCCGTACCGGGGGACCAGAAGCTACCACACGAGAAGCATCGTGCGCAGCAAGCTGATCGCGCAGAATGTCGAGGAGATCCGCGTGCTGCCAGCCGGACTGACTGAGGAGCCCGTGCATACTCGAAAGCGATTGAATGCGGCCGCCGAAACTCACCGCGAACTCGGCCGGGTCCTTCGCGCGCCGGAGCGTCTGCTGGGCGATCGCCTGGACGACCGCGAGCATGTTCTTCACGCGGTGGCTGAGTTCGCTGACCAGAAGGCGCTGCGTCTCGTCGTGCCGCCTTCGCTCGCTGACGTCGCGCGCGGATCCGAACCATTCGACGATCTCGCCGTCCTCGTCGAACACCGGAACGGCTCGCGAGTGCACCCAGCCCAACGTACCGTCGATCTGCTTGACCTGATGCTCGAACTCGAACGGTGTCTTGGTCCGGATCGCCTCGTCGATGGCCGACAAGACCTGCGGCTGATCGTCCGGATGAATGTACGTTTCGAGCCAGGTCTTGCTCGGGCTCTCCGTATCGCGGACGGAGTCCTTGCCCTGGAGGTTGCGCATCTCGCTCCAGTCTGGACTCATGCGATAGACAATGTCCGAGGTCGCGGTGACGAAGGCGCGGTACCGTTCTTCGCTTTGACGAAGGCTTTCCATCACCTCGCCACGCACGCTTGCGATCTTCAGATGCGCGTCTACGCGCGCCAGCAGTTCTCGCGCAGTGAACGGCTTCACAATATAGTCGTCCGCGCCGGCACGGAGGGCCTCGACCTTGGTCTGCTCGCCCGCACGCGCTGAAAGCAGGATCACTGGCAGTGACCTGGTGCGGGGGTCTGCGCGTAGCCGCGTCAGCAATTCCATCCCGCCAATCCGCGGCATCATCACGTCACTGAGCAGGAGATCGGGCAGTTTTCGGGAGATTGCTTCCAAGGCCGCCTCACCGTCCGGCACCGCGTGGACGCGGTAATGCTCGCCGAGAATGCGCGTCAGATATTCGCGCATGTCGGCGTTGTCGTCCGCCAGCAAAACGAGCGGCCGTTGCGCTTGAGGCGCAGCAGCCTGTTCCACGGGCAACGCGACCTCGATGATCTCGTTAGGCACGGCCGAGGTATCGGGAAGCCAGCGCAGCGCCTCTTCAACGAACGGCCTCGCGCTCAGGCCCGTCGAGGCTTGCGTGCGGACGCCGCCGATCTGCCGTTGTGGCAAATGAGCGGTGCCGTTGGGTATCGTCACCCGGAATGTCGAGCCTTTGCCAAGTTCGCTTTCGGCGGTGACCTCGCCGCCGTGTAGCCTCGCAAGCTCCTGCACAAGCGCAAGCCCGATGCCAGAACCTTCGTAGGTCCTGCCCCTCGCACCCTCCACGCGGTGGAAGCGCTCGAACAGCCGAGGCAGCTCAGCGGTCGAAATGCCGGTGCCGGTATCGGCGACGACGAGCTCGAACTGCTCGTCTGCCTGTCGCAGGGACACCTCGATCGTACCTTCGAATGTGAACTTGAAGGCATTGGACAGGAGATTGAGGACGATCTTCTCCCACATTTCCCGGTCGACGAAGGCGGTGTCCGAAAGCGGCGGGCAATCGACGACCAGTGTCAGACCAGCCTTCTCGATCGCCGAGCGGAATTCGCTGGCAAGATGCGCCGTCATCTCGGCGAGATCGGTCGCCTCATAGACGGCCTGCACGCGCTCCGCCTCAATCCGCGAGAAGTCGAGCAACGTGTTGACAAGTTTGAGCAGGCGCAAGCCGTTGCGGTGGACCAGGTCCATCTGATCGAAGTACGCGGCCGGAATCGTCGCTCCACCAGACTCGCGATTCATCTCTTCGAGCGACCCAAGCATCAAGGTCAACGGCGTGCGGAATTCATGGCTGATGTTGGAGAAGAACCGCGTCTTGCCGCGGTCGATCTCGGCGAGCGCCTCGGCTCGCCGGCGTTCGGCCTCCAACTCCCGCTGGTTCTGTTCGGCCCTGACCCGTTCCGTGACGTCCATGCCCGTCGGCACGACGACGACCACGCGGCCGGACGCGTCCCGCACCGGCATGCAGGCGAAGTCAACGATGTGCTCCGAACCGTCACCCCAAAAATACAGCGACTCGCCGCGGAACGGCTCGCCGGCTATAGCCTGCTCGACGGCGTGACGGACCCACGCCATCACCTCCTGCGACCGATTCCACCAACCGCACTCCCAGAACGGGCGGTCGAGGACGTCCGCACGCTGGAAGCCGCAAACCTCGAGGGCCGACCGATTGATGTCGAGGACCGTCCCGTCCAGGCGGAGGCGCGCGGCGAACAGGCCCTGGTCGTAGACTGCCTAGAACTGCTCGGTAACCTCCCGCAGTTGACAGTTGGCCTCCTGCAGCTCTTGCGCCCGCAGCATGACTTCGAGCCGCATGGTCTCGTCTGCAAGCGCGGCCACGCGGTCGCCCCGGGTGATGTCGGTGACGTCTTCGACCCGGTGCATGATGTATTGAGCCCGCCCGTCCGGTCCGATCACCGGAGAGTTCAGGGGCGACCAGTGCCGTTGCTCAAAGTCGCCGCCCGGTCCGCGGACGTCGTACCTCTGTACGGCCATCGTATCTGGTCGACCCCCGGCAAGGACTCTTTTGAGGGACGCGCGGAGGTTCGTGATTCCGGTCGCAGACGGATCTTCGGGGTTGTCCGGGAAGACTTCGAACAGAGGGCGACCTATGATCGCATCGCGTTCCGTGTGAGTGGCCCGAAGGTAGGCATCGCTGGCGTCCAGGATGGGGAAAGTCTCGTCGGCGCCGAGGACAAGGAATAGCGCGGGAGAGCTTTCGAAGATTTTGCGATAATCCACCATGACCAGCCGCGCCCCGTTTCAGAGTACCGAGCGATACCCGAAAAAAGAAACCTACCGGCGAAGCATACAATCCTACCGGTGATGCTAAAACTGAGAGATAACCGATTGTCTGGATTCAGGTTCCTTCGGGCCTGTTGGACGGGCAGCCCGATGCGGCCGTCACTGGCGCCGATCTTCGGCGCGCAAAACTCGGTTTTCGTGGCATCAAGCGGAAAAAAGACAGGCCATACCCGGCACCCGCGTGCCCCACGACTGCTGAAGATGCGCAAGGTCCGCGAAACGTGCCCACCTCCGGGCGCTGTCTCCTCCAACGGCTGTAACTTATGGCCGCGAGGCCCTCAATGTATCGGCACAAAGTGTAATAGCGAAACACTGAGGTTCTGCTTGTCTGGAGCGCGCCACGCCGATCTTTCTCAGCCCCAAGCTTCCTAGATTGGCGAGGACATGCAGGGTCCCCGTGCGGTCTTTGACCTCGCCGGGCCGGTGGTCGCGAGATAGTCCTAGACGATGGACGGAGCGGCAGACCGGCAACGGCGTTTGGAGTTGGGTCGCTGGTGAACAGAGCATGGTCCGGCGCGTGAACTTGCCACCATGGTGAGCGGCTCATTCGATGATCTCAGCCAATTCTGCCACCAGACGTATCTGATCAGTTCGTTGGTGGCTCTCGCGAAGGCGTGTGGCGCCTGGCGTGGAGCCCAGGCTTTAGCACAGGGCGAGGCAGCGAGCGTACGCCGGGTCCCGCTCTCCGATATTGGGCAGGAAACGGCCCGTTAACCCCCAAAGCCCATCATTATCCCGACTAGCGCATAGTCGATATCAACGAACTCCCACTGGAGTCGTCGCTGAACTCAACCCGGCGACGGCATTTTTGTTGGACCGATGGACTATCGAGCTTTCACAAACGACAGCATCACGATGATGTATGAAAGTGTTCGCGGCGCTCTCGCGTCGGACGATTCTCAGAAGGCTGCCGGAGAGAAACCGCGCTTCCAAGTTCGCGAAACGTCTAATTGGCGGGAGCATGCCGCCAATCTAGAGACCGAAATGCTTCGTCGGGGCATGTTCTTCGAGATTATTGATTGGTCCGAAGATCAGGGGCGATTGCCTCTCTAGTTCTGCTTTACGGAACTTTAATAGGACGTTGCCAACGTTGAGATGATTGCAAATCGTCGCGGAAAGCCTGAATGCGATTCTCCGGAAACGCGAAAGGCCATCCTCGATATCGTTTCGGACGATCATCGCAATCCGCTGGTCGAATTCGCCGCCAGGAATTCCACGGCCAAGGTCAGCCTGGAGAATAACAAGCCGCTCTACCTTCTCGGCGAGAAGATCGTGACGACCTCCAGGAGCAATCAGAAGCACACCTTGCAATGCAGCGGCGCGATTTCAGTCACGGTGGGTGATGTGAAGGCCTCGAAAGAGATCGAGTTTTCCGTGCAGAAGGCGACAGACGGCAAGCTCTCAGTATCAATCACGCCCTTTCAATTCTAGGGCGTCGCGGGTCGCGGCGACGTCCCGCCAATGTCCAAGGCCGCAAGAGTCGTTCGACCGCGGCGCCAAGCGCAAAACCGGCAACGACGTCGCTTGCCCAATGCGCAAGCAGCGAGATCCGCGTCAGCGAAAGTGCGACCGTGATAGCACGCACGGTGCGACGCCGCGCTGGCGGCAGCAGACCCGCTGCGGACGCCAGTGCACCCATGTGGACGGCATGACCGGATGGAAAGGCATCGCGTGCCCGCCCGGAGACGGGAACGCCATGCCGGTGACCGACGATTGTCAGCCGATCAGGTCTGGTCTGGTCGAACGCGGATTTGAGGATATGCGGTAGGACGGCCGTCACGAGTGAGGCCGTCAGAATGTGATTTGCGAGTCGGGCCTGCTGCGGCTTGCGGAGCTGGACATAAAGCCAGCCTGCCGCCGCCAGTGCGAGCAGCACATGCTCGTCCGCGCCCCAAGTGAGGGCCTTGGAAGCGTCCTCGACCTCGTAGTCGGTGTGAGCCGCGATCTCATCGGCGATCGCGACATCGATCCGTGTAGGTTTGACTGTTACGAGCGCCATCGGTCCAGGCAGGGGTCCAAAGCTGGCGACATGTTCTCCATGACAGTTTTGTAAAACTCAGGACCGATGATGGTTCCTGAGCTCAATCGTCTGCCTTCAGCGATTACGGCTGTCCTGATCCGCCTGCCGAGCCATAAACCTGCCCGGTCGCATAACTCGCATCCGCTGCGGCGAGCTGCACATAGATCGAGGCGAGCTCAGCGGGCTGGCCTGGGCGGCCGAGCGGCGTCATGCCGCCGAACTTCTCGAGCTTCTCCATCGTAGCGCCGCCCGAAACCTGGAGCGGCGTCCAGATCGGCCCCGGCGCAACGCCGTTGACCCGAATGCCCTTCGAGGCGAGCTGCTTCGCCAGCGACTTCACGTAGTTCATGGTCGCCGCCTTGGTCTGTGCGTAATCGTAGAGATCGGGTGAGGGATCGTAAGCCTGCTCGGACGTCGTGCCGATGATGCAAGAGCCGGGCTTCAGATGCGGCAGTGCTGCCTTGATGATCCAGAACGGTGCGTAGATGTTGGTTTTCATGGTCGCGTCGAAATCCTCCGACGAGACGTCGAGGATGGAGGTGCGCGTCTGTTGACGAGCGGCGTTGTTGACGATGATGTCGAGACCGCCGAGGCCCTGCATAGCCTGCTCGACCAGCTTCTTGCAGAAGGCTTCCTCCTTGAGGTCGCCGGGAAGCGCAAGGCCGGTACGGCCTTCCTTCTTGATCAGGGCGATGACCTCCTGTGCGTCGGGCTCTTCCGCGGGCAGATAGTTGATGGCGACATCGGCGCCTTCGCGTGCATATGCGATCGCGGCCGCGCGGCCCATGCCGGAATCGCCGCCTGTGATCAGCGCCTTGCGGCCGGCGAGCCGCCCGGAGCCCTTGTAGCTTGTCTCGCCGTGATCGGGACGCGGTTCCATCTTGCCGGCGAGGCCGGGCCAGGGCTGTGACTGCTTCTTGAATGGTGGCTTCGGATAGCGGGTGACGGGATCGACCAGGTCCTGCTCGGCCATATCAGTGTTTCCTTTCGCTGTTGAAGATGCCAGCGAAGCCGCAGCGAGCGTCGCGCTCGCCGCGCGGACGATTTGCCGGCGGGATACTGAAGTCTTGTCTCGATGTGCCATGAAGGGCTCCGCAACTTTGCAGTCTCAACCAGCGGAGCGGAGTATCGTTGCTAAACGAGGGCGCCGGATCCCATTTGAGATCCACAATCCCTCAGCTGCGCCGTCACGTAGGGAACGCCACAACCTTTGATGAGTTGCCCTTACGGTGCCCGAGCGTTTGTGGGAGCGTCTTATCTTTAGAGATGACAACATCGAACAGGACGACCTGCGAAGCCCATATTCGCCGTGGGCCAATCTACCACCCCCGAACATCAAGCCTGTGACCGAGAGTTTCCGCTGCGATGTGCTGATCGTTGGCGCCGGCATCACCGCCGCTCTGGTCGCCGAACGCCTGACCCGGCAGGGCCGGCAAGTGGTGGTGATCGATCGTGAGCTGCCGAGCCTCGGTAGCACGGTCGCAAGCACGGCGATGCTGCTGTGGGAAATCGACCGTCCGCTTCTCGAACTCACGCAGCTCTACGGTTTTGAAAAAGCAGTTCGCTGCTATCGCGCGAGCCACGGTGCAACGCGGGCATTGATGTCGCTCGTCGCGCATCATGGAATTCCCTGCGAAATGCGGCCGCGTCTTTCGCTCTATCTTGCCGTGGGCGATAGTCCAAAACTCATCAACGACGAGTATGCAGTCAGGTCCCGCGCCGATTTGCCGTCACATTTGCTCGACTATGCCGGATTACTGCAGCGTTTCACGGTCGGCCGGGCTGCCGCGATCCTGTCAAGCGATGCGGCCGACGCCGATCCCGTGCGACTGACGCGCGGCCTGCTCGGCATTTCTGTCAAGCGCGGCGCTCGTCTGCTCAAAGCCGATGCGATTGCGTTTGACAGCGCCGGATCGGGCGTAACTGTCGGTCTTGAGGGCGGACTGTCGGTTGAGGCGCGCGACGTGGTGCTTGCGACCGGTTATGTGATGCCGGACATTGTGCGACCCAGAGCCCAAAAACCAGCGTCCAGTTGGGCGATCGCAACGGTCCCGCAGCCACACAATCTCTGGCCTGAGCAAGCACTGATCTGGGAGGCGTCTCAGAACTATCATTATGCGCGTACGACAACGGACGGTCGAATCATCGTGGGTGGTGAGGATGATGACACTCTCATTCAGCCAGACGCCCGCGATGCAGCGACGCCGGACAAGGTGAAGGCGCTCAGGGCATATCTGAAAGCGCTTTGGCCGCAGGCATCCGGCGATGTGGCCTTCAAATGGTCGGGCGCCTTCGATACCACCAGTGACGGGCTACCCCTGATTGGGAGAGTTCCTGGTTACAGGAATGTCTTTGCTGCTTTCGGCTACGGCGGGAATGGCATCACATTCAGCTTTCTCGCGGCAGAGCTGATCGCCAGCCTGCTTTCGGGAGGCACTTCACTCCTACTTGATGATTTTGCGATCGACCGTGACATCGTCGGCTGAAGAATAGAGCTGGGCGTGAGGACAGGCCGGCTGCACCGCATTCACGCAAGCGATGGGCCATAAGGTGATGTAGCAGGATGGTGAGCACGAAAGAGGCCGCCAACTGAGGCGGCCTTACTCACTCTTGAATTCCGCAATCTTTCGATCTTGACACCATAGTTCTACGTCGCACCCGTCAGCTAAGGATCTGGCGCGCTTCCTGGCTTCGATTTCGTCCTCGCACATTAGATCGATGCGAAGCTCGATATGTCCGTCGAGGCCCATAATATATGCGCGGTACTCTTGTTTCTGCTGCCCGTCCAATGCTTGAAGCCCGTATTTTGAGTTACTGCGTGTTCCGTTCATGCATACACTCGCGTTTGCAAATCGTTCGATGAGTCGAATTCATTGATCTATTCCTCGGTTGGCCTGAGACGGCCTTATTCCTCCGGGGGTTGTAGGCCCGGCGACGTTAGCCACCCGTCTATATGAGAAGCGGTTTCGTGCTGCCGCAGTTTGCGTTCTAGGAGATCACGCCGCGGTCCTGGCGGCGTGTTTTCCAATTCCGCTATGATGCGGGTTCTTTCCACGTTCAGATTGTCGTCAATGTGGGATTGTGGGCGTCGTCCCATGGCACTCTCCTTTCCCTGCGTGAATTGGGCGGGAGCGCAACCGGCGTTCTCATCACCGATCAAAGCACGGTGCCAAGCGGTGAAGGAACCAGTGTGCACCCGGAACCAGAGTGACGCCAGAACAATAGTAGCCCAGCAAACGTCTGCCGGGGTCAGAAGCCGACTTCGGGCCATCGGCCGGGATACGGCTGATATGGGCCTTGGCGGATGATCCGGCCGACAAGGCACGTGGCGAGACGAGGAAGATCGGGCGGCGGCATACCTGAAGACAAGGAACGACTCTCCGAAGCTCGAATTGGCTCTTTAGGATGAACTTGGCCCGGCGGTCCTGCCCTTTGTGCCTCCTGTCCAAAGCAGGACCTGCGCTCTGGGAGATTTCGTGATGGCCCACCCAACCGAGGAGCAGATACGGAAACGCGCGTTTGAGCTGTGGGAGCAGGCGGGCAACCCCGAAGGACGCCAAGACGAGTTCTGGGACCAAGCGCAGAAGGAACTACAGGGCGCAGAAGAGCGTGGTGACCCCAACAAGGGGGCCGACATTTAATTCCGCTGTCGCCCTACTTTGGCAGCGCTCCAATCTTAGTTCACCGTGCTCTGCCGTTAGCCAAGCGGGAGCATGCTCCGACCATGCGCTGAGGTGGGTTACTCGAACGTACGCGCGTCGCATTTATTCGCCGCCACCCCCGTCTCGCGCAAATGTCCGAGTTGGGTCATAAGCCGACCTCACGCCAACGGTCCCAAAAACGTCAGCTTAGGGCCAACAGGGGAAGCAGCGCGGCTTGGCCGTTCACTGAACAAGCGCGTCCTGATAGCGTCCGGTGCGGCCAAAGCCTGGAATGTCAATCGGCCTGTAAATTTGACCCCTCATCGGCGTCCAATTTTGACCCCTTCGTGCGCCGCGGTTTGACGGTAGC
>NZ_JBVVPO010000059.1:24660-51779 GCF_055811795.1 Bradyrhizobium sp. MI1.7 | reverse complement strand
AAATATACCGCCGCCCGCGCAATTGGGCCGTAATCCGGATTCATGGCGGGGTGCGGGCCGCTATGGGCTAATCGCGTGTAGCTATGGGGGTTCATTCGCTACTCGCCGCTCCCTATTCACCTATTTGCCCGCCTTCACCTCGGCCGCGGCCACGGCGATCAATTCGCTCATCTTGGCCCGAATCGCCTGTTCGGTGATGGCGACATTCTTGGCGGCGAAATCGGCCATGACCTTGCGCAGGACGTCGGCATCGCCGGCCTCCTCGAAATCGGCCGCGACCACTTCCTTGGCGTAGGCGGTGGCGGCCTCGCCGGTGATTCCGAGCTTCTCGGCGGCCCAAAGGCCGAGCAGCCGGTTGCGGCGGGCTTCCGCCTTGAATTTCTGCTCCTCGTCGAGGGCGAACTTCTTCTCGAAGCCTTCCTCGCGCTTGTCCAAACTGCTCATGCCTTTTTCCAATTCCCTGCTGACTGGATCCGGTGGCCATCGTTGCGACGGCCCCGGCGCATGCCTAGATAGGGGGCACGAATCGGCAAAACAACGAGCCGTTAAGCCGCAGGCAAGACGGTATAAGTTGATGCCGGGCGGCCGGATCGATTGTGCTGGGACAGCCAATCGGATAGGTTGCCTGAAGGTTTGGTTCCCGTTCTGTTTCCAAGGGGTTATAGACGGGTTCCCAGCCGTTCACGGCAGCTCCGCTGTGGGTCGTAACCTGGTAACCGGAGCACACCAAATACATGGATTTCAACAAAACACGGTACATCCCCATGAGCCGTCGGCGTCGTATTTATGAAGGCAAGGCAAAGGTTCTTTACGAAGGCCCGGAGCCCGGTACCCTGATCCAGCACTTCAAGGATGACGCCACCGCGTTCAATGCGAAAAAGCATCAGGTGATCGAGGGCAAGGGTGTCCTCAACAACCGGATCTCGGAGTACCTGTTTCAGCACCTCAACGACATCGGGGTGCCGACCCATTTCATCCGCCGCCTCAACATGCGCGAGCAGTTGATTCGCGAGGTCGAGATCGTGCCGCTGGAAGTGGTGGTGCGGAACGTTGCCGCCGGCTCGCTGTCGCAGCGCCTCGGCATCGAGGAGGGCACGCAGCTGCCCCGTTCGATCATCGAATTCTACTACAAGAACGACCAGCTCAACGACCCCATGGTGTCGGAAGAGCACATCACCGCGTTCGGCTGGGCCACCCCGCAGGAGATCGACGACATCATGGCGCTCGCCATCCGTGTCAACGACTTCCTCACCGGCCTCTTCCTCGGCATCGGCATCCGCCTCGTCGACTTCAAGATGGAGTGCGGCCGGCTGTTCGAGAACGAGATGATGCGGATCATCGTCGCCGACGAGATCTCGCCGGACAGCTGCCGTCTGTGGGACATCAAGTCGAACGAGAAGCTCGACAAGGATCGCTTCCGCAGGGATCTCGGCGGCCTGCTCGAGGCCTACACCGAAGTCGCAAAACGCCTCGGCATCCTCATGGAGAATGAGCGTCCGCAGGGCACTGGCCCGGTGCTGGTGAAGAGCTAAGAGGGATTTGACGTGAAGGCACGTGTTACCGTTACCCTGAAGACGGGCATCCTCGATCCGCAGGGCAAGGCCATCGAAGGCGCGCTGAAGTCGCTCGGCGTCGACGGCGTCGCCAGCGTCCGCCAGGGCAAGGTGTTCGACATCGAGCTTGCCGGCGCCGACAAGGCCAAGGCCGAAGCGGCGCTGAAGGAGGCGGCCGACAAGCTCTTGGCGAACACCGTGATCGAGAACTATCGCGTCGAGATCGTCTAACCCGCGCGGCGCTTCACAGCCATCCGACGCGGTGGAAGCGCCAGTACAATGCGAGGCAGGCGAGCGCCATCATCCCCATGACGACGAAATAGCTGTACTCCCATTGCAGCTCGGGGATGTACTTGAAGTTCATCCCGTAGATGCCTGCGACTGCGGTGGGCACGGCGAGGATCGCCAGCCACGAGGCGAGCTTCTTGGAGACCGCGGTCTCCTGCGCCTGTCCGACCAGCAGGCTCGCCTCGAAGGCGAAGGCCAGCACCTCGCGCATGGAATCGATGCGCTCCTGGATGTTCCTGACGTGGTCGGTGACGTCGCGGAACAGCGGCTGCATCGTCGCACGCACCATCGCAAGCTCGTCATGCTCGAGGCGGCGGCAGACTTCCACCAACGGGCCGATCGCGGTCCTGAGCCGCAACAGGTCGCGGCGCAGCATGTAGAGCCGCTCGATCTGCGCCTTGCTGATCGGCTTGGAGAGCACGTCGTCCTCGATGCCTTCGACCTCCTCGTGGATGCTCTCCAGCACGGGCGAGTAGTTGTCGACGATGAAATCGAGGATGGCGTAGAGGATGTAGTCCTCGCCGCGCGCAAGGGCCCGCGGGCAGCTTTCGCAGCGTTCGCGCACCGGCGTGTAGGATGTCGAGGCGCCATGGCGCACCGAGACCAGATAGCCTTCGCCGACGAAGATGTGCGTCTCGCCGAAGGCGATCCGGCCCTCGAACAATTGCGCCGTCCGCGCCACGATGAACAGGGCCTCGCCATATTGCTCGATCTTCGGCCGCTGATGGGCGTTGTTGGCGTCCTCGATGGCAAGGTCGTGCAGGTCGAACTGCTTCTGCACGGCGCCGAGCAGCGCCATGTCAGGCTCGTGCAGCCCGATCCACACCACGTGGCCAGGCTTGGCCCGCCAGCTCGAAGCCTCGCTGATGGCGATATTGGCGACACGCCGGCCGTCGACATAGGCGCCGGCTGCGATGACGCCCTGAGTGGACACCGGTTCGGAGAGGGAGGCGGGCAGCGACGGGACGTTCATGGCTTCAATCCCGGGCAAGATCGTCAGGCAAAAGTGCCGTGGCTATGGCCTGTGTACAAGGCCGCCCGGCGAGGCTAGCACTGGTAAAATCCCCGTCAAATGGCTATGTCTCCTGACGAATTGGCCCTTTGGCCAGCCCGATTCCCATCACCGTCGGAACCCGAACCATGAAAGCCGCCATCCTCGTCTTTCCCGGAATCAACCGCGAGCGCGACATGGCGCGCGCATTGAGGCTGATCTCCGGCAGCGAGCCCGCGATGGTCTGGCACGCCGAGACGTCGCTGCCCGCGGGCACCGACCTCGTCGTCGTGCCCGGCGGCTTCTCCTACGGCGACTATCTGCGCTGCGGCGCGATTGCGGCGCGGTCGCCGGTGATGGACGCGGTGCGCGACTATGCGGCCAAGGGCGGTCTCGTGCTCGGCGTCTGCAATGGTTTTCAGATCCTCTGCGAGTCCGGCCTGCTGCCCGGCGTCCTGATGCGCAACGCGCGGCTGAAGTTCATCTGTCACGACGTGCATCTGCGCGTCGAGCGCTCCGACACGCCGTTCACCCGCGGCTACAATGCCGGCCAGGTGATCCGCGTGCCCGTCGCCCATGGTGAGGGCAATTACGAGGCGGATGAAGAGACCATCAAGCGGCTCGAAGGCGAGGGGCGGGTGCTCTATCGCTACTGCTCCGCCGACGGCGTGGTCGACGAGGCCCACAACATCAACGGCGCGGCGGAATCCATCGCCGGAATCGTCAATGACAGGGGCAACGTGCTCGGCATGATGCCGCACCCGGAGAACCACGTCGAAGACATCATGGGCTGCACCGACGGCCGCGGCCTGTTCGCCGGTCTCACTGCCCATCTGGAAAAGGCCGCGTGATCTCGTTTGTGGCGAAGCGGGCTCTCGCCGCGATCGCGGCGCTGTCGCTCGCGACATTTTCACTCGCGACCGTTGCGTTCGCGCAGGATTTCCCCAAGCGCCCGCTCACGATGATCGTGCCGTTCGCGGCTGGCGGCACGTCGGACGTGATCGCGCGCACGGTCGCCGAGCAGATGGGCATCGCGCTCGGCCAGACCATCGTGATCGAGAACGTCGCCGGCGCCGGCGGCTCGACCGCGCTGGCGCGCGCCTCCCGCGCCGAGCCTGACGGCTACACCATCGCGATCGGCAACGCCGGCACCAACGCCGCGACCTACACGATCTATCCAAAACTGCCGTTCACGCCTGAATCCTTCGTGCCGATCGCCATGGTGGCGAAGACGTTCGGCGTCATCGCGCTGCGCAAGGATTTCCCGGCGAAGGACCTGAAAGAGTTCATCGCCTACGCCAAGGCCAACCCGGGCAAGATCAATCTCGGCCACGCCGGTGTCGGCTCGTCGAATTACCTCATTTGCAAGAGCTTTGTGACGGCCGCCGGGGTCGACGCAACACTGGTCGGCTATCGCGGTGCGGCGCCCGCACTCACGGATGCGATCGGCAGCCAGATCGACGGCGTCTGCGACGCCGCGGCCTCCGTCTCGCAGTCGATCGGCGACAAGCTAGTGAGGGGCCTGGTGGTTGGCTCGACCGTGCGGCTGGCCACGCTGCCCGATCTGCCGACGTCTGCCGAGGCAGGCCTGCCGGACTTCGAGGCGCAGGGCTGGAACGGCCTGTTCGCGCCGAAGGGCACGCCGCCGGCCATCATCGCCAAGCTGAACGCGGCTGCGCGCACCGCGGTGGAAACCGACGCGGTGAAGAAGCGTTTTGCGGATTTGTCGACCGTCGCGCCCGATCCCGACGAGCATACGCCCGAGGTGCTCCAGAAGCTCGTGACGCGCGACGTCGAGAAGTACCGGAAGATGCTCGCGGACGACGCCAAGTAGCAGCCGCCCAAATCATAGCAAGTCATAGCGGTTTTGGGCTTGCTGTCTCATGAACCTCAATCGCGTTTGAGACGACTGACTCCTCGTCGCCATCAAGGCGCGCGTGTCCGGGTCGCTGATTTCCGCGCGGGTGAGAGCAACTCAAAGTTGTTTCGCCGCGCGAGTTGCGGTATCAGGAAGCGTGCGCTGTCGTTGTGCTCCCGGATGTCACATGCCCGTCGCTTTGGTCGTTCTGCTGCTCGATATCACACTGATTTATCACGCGTCGCGAACCGGGCGGTTGCAGCCCTGGGCCTTCATCATCCTGATGGTGCCGCTGATCGGCGCGCTCGCCTACATCGCGGTCGAACTCGTCCCTGAATGGTTTTCCAGCCCCGGTGCGCGACAGGCGCGTCAGCGCGTTGCCAATCGGCTCGATCCGGAGAAGCGTTATCGCGAGCTGTGCGACCGGCTGGCGGCCACCGACACCATCGCCAACCGTGCGGCGCTGGCCGAGGAATGCGCAAAGGTCGGCCGCTTCAGCGAGGCCGAGCAGCATTACGGTCACATCCTGAGCTTGCCGATGGGCCACGACCCCCGCTTATGCCTTCGGCAAGGCGCAGGGCGAGTTTTCCGCCAAGCGTCCGGCCGATGCGCTGGCGACGCTGGACGATCTTCAGAAGCAATGGCCGGACTTCGATTCCGCCGACGCGCATCTGCTCTACGCCCGCGCGCTCGCCGAGGTCGGCCGGCTCGACGAGGCGCTGGAGGAATATCACGCCGTCGCCGGCTATTTCCCCGGCGCCGAGGCGCGGGTGCGCTACGGCATGCTGCTCCAGATGGTCGGCCGCAGCGCCGAGGCGCGCGTGGTCTTCAACGAGCTCCTGATCCAGATGCGGCGCGCGCCCAAATATCTGCGCGACGCCCAGGCCGATTGGCTCTCGATCGCCGAGAAGCAGATTTCGACCTGAGCGGTCTTATTGTTTGAGCATGATCTTATCGGAAAACTGCTGCGCACTTTCCGGATCATGCCTTGCGCAGCTTCAGCCGTTCCGCCGGCACCGTCATCGCGGCGACGCCGGCCATGACCAGCAGAAGTCCCAGCGCGAGGTTCGACGGCACGCTCTCGCCGAGCAGCAGCACGGACAATCCGACGCCGATCGGAATGCGCAGATAGCCTTGTGCGTTCGTGGTCAGCGTGCCGAGCCGGCCGAGGCAGACGTAGAACAGCATCAGCCCCAGCGCGCTGGAGACGATGCCCATGACGATGGTGGCGACGATTGCCGTCGGCGTCGGATGCAGCGTCCAGGGCTGGTCGATGATCAGCGCGGGCGGCAGCAGCACGAGGCCACCGAATAGCAGCGAGCCGGTTGCGACCACCATCGGATCGTATTCGGAGAGCCGCAAGCCAAAGATGGTCGCGCAGGCAAAGGAGATGGTGGCGAGCAGGATCGCGATCTCCGCCACGATCTCGCTGCCGAAGCCGCGCAGCGCGTCCAGCCCGACGATGGCGATCGTGCCGGCGAGGCCGAGAATTGCGCCCGCGAGCTTCAGTAGCGTGGCCGGCTCGTGCCGCGTGATCAGCGAGGTGATCAGGAAGGCGAAGATCGGCGTTGTCGAGGCCAGCACCACCGTGTTCGACGCCGGGACATATTGCTGCGACCAGGTGATGACCAGGAACGGAAAGGTCGAGTTGATCAGCTGCTGGACTGCGAACAGCTTCCAGGCCTTCGCATCCGTCGGGAGCTTGAGGCCGCGCATCCACAAGATCGCGAACAGGAAGGCGAACGCGATCAGCGAGCGCGCCGAGATGAAGGTGATGGGCGGGATCGTGGGAAGCGCGAGCTTCGCCAGCGGATAGGTCGAGCTCCAGCAGCAGGCGAGCGCGAACAGCAGCGCATAGTCGCGCCAGTTACGGGCGCCGACGGCGGTCATGGATGGCAATGGCGCTGACGCGGAGGGCGCTGTGTGGCCCGATCCGGATGTGCTCTGCGGCACCTTGTTCTTGCTCCCCCGCGCAAAAGCGCTTTCAGCAAGTCTGGGCGAGGGGGCGCGAAAAGGGAAGGCGTCGAGCTATGCGTTTGGCTGGAGTGCGGGCTTCCGCTTCACCCGCTTGATCGTGCCGGAGAAGGTAAACAGCGGCCGCCCGGCCGAGGTCAGCTTGCCCCGCAGGAAGATCAGCGAGCCGCCGGCGCGGGACACTTCGCCGACGCATTCGACCAGCTCGCCCTCGCGGGCCGCGTCGAGGAAATCACAGGCGAAATTCGTCGTCACGGCCGGGCCATCCAGCTCGTGGGTGGCGATCGCGAACAGGCAATAGTCTGCGAACGCCATGAAGCAGCCGCCATGGACGTTTCCGGAGCCGTTGAGGTGCTTTTTCTCGACCCGGAACGCCGAGCGGACGCTGCCGTCGTCCTCGATTTTGTGCCAGAACGGGCCGATATGGCTCTCAAAACTGTCGCGAATCCAGGTCCGCCAGCCCGTGAACTCGCCATCGGTGGCGACGTGCAGGTCCGGGCGGCGGGTGGAGGGGACTTTGGTCAATTCGTGCAAGGAAATGGGCCTTCAATTACGGGTCTTTAGTCCTTAAATCCGATCCGTCAGCGCCTTGCAATTCCCGTTCCCGCCGACCGCCTGCCCGCAAAACGTGGGACAGCGGGAAAATGCGCCATAAAGGGCTTTTCGTAGGCCCCCGATCTTCCTAAGAACGGCAAAACGCCGCCGAAAGCCCCGAATCCATGAAGAACGAACCCAAGATCACCCCCGAACTGGTTGCCGCCCACGGGCTCAAGCCCGACGAGTACGAGCGCATCCTGAAGCTGATCGGGCGGGAGCCGACCTTCACCGAGCTCGGCATCTTCTCGGCGATGTGGAACGAGCACTGCTCGTACAAATCCTCGCGCATCCATCTGCGCGGCCTGCCGACCAAGGCGCCCTGGGTGATCCAGGGCCCCGGCGAGAATGCTGGCGTGATCGATATCGGCGACGGCCAGGCCGTGGTCTTCAAGATGGAGAGCCACAACCACCCGAGCTACATCGAGCCCTACCAGGGTGCGACCACCGGCGTCGGCGGCATCTTGCGCGATGTCTTCACCATGGGCGCGCGTCCCATCGCCTGCCTCAATGCGCTGAGCTTCGGCGCGCCCGAGCATGCCAGGACGCGGCATCTCGTCTCCGGTGTCGTCGCCGGTGTCGGCGGCTATGGCAATTCCTTCGGCGTGCCGACGGTCGGCGGCCAGGTGCGCTTCCACACCCGCTATGACGGCAACATCCTCGTCAACGCGATGGCCGTGGGCCTCGCCGACGCCGACAAGATCTTCTATGCGGCCGCCTCCGGCGTGAACATGCCGATCGTCTATCTGGGCTCCAAGACGGGCCGCGATGGCATCCACGGTGCCTCGATGGCCTCGGCGGAGTTCGACGACAAGTCCGAGGAGAAGCGCCCGACCGTGCAGGTCGGCGATCCCTTCGCCGAAAAACTGCTGCTCGAGGCCTGCCTCGAGATTATGGAGAAGGGCTGCGTCATCGCGATCCAGGACATGGGCGCGGCCGGCCTGACCTGCTCGGCGGTCGAGATGGGCGCCAAGGGCGACCTCGGCGTCGACCTCGATCTCGACGCGGTGCCGACCCGCGAGACCGGCATGAGCGCCTACGAGATGATGCTCTCGGAAAGCCAGGAGCGCATGCTCATGGTGCTCAAGCCCGAGAAGGAAAAGGAAGCCGAGGCGATCTTCAAGAAGTGGGGCCTCGACTTTGCGGTCGTCGGCTACACCACGCCGAGCAAGCGTTTCGTCGTCAAGCATGGCGGCGACGTCATGGCCGACCTGCCGATCAAGGAGCTCGGTGACGAGGCGCCGCTCTACGACCGCCCGCATAGTCCCTCTGCCGCGCTGCCTGTGGTGCACGCGCGCGAGGTGCCGGCGCCGATGGGCGTCGGTGCCGCGCTGGAGAAGCTGATCGGCACGCCCGACATGTGCAGCAAGCGCTGGGTCTGGGAGCAATACGACCACGTCATCCTCGGCAACACCTTGCAGCGTCCCGGCGGCGACGCCGCCGTCGTGCGCGTGCAGGACGGGCCGAAGGGTCTGGCGCTGACCGTCGACGTCACGCCGCGCTATTGCGAGGCCGATCCGTTCGAGGGCGGCAAGCAGGCGGTGGCGGAAGCCTGGCGCAACATCACCGCGGTCGGCGGCAAGCCGCTCGCGATCACCGACAATCTCAATTTCGGCAACCCTGAACGGCCCGAGATCATGGGCCAGTTCGTCGGCTGCCTGAAGGGCATCTCGGAAGCCTGCCGCACGCTGGACTTCCCGGTCGTGTCCGGCAACGTCTCGCTCTACAACGAGACCAACGGCCGCGCGATCCTGCCGACACCTTCGATCGGCGGCGTCGGCCTGCTCGACGACTTCACCAAGTCCGCGTCGCTCGCCTTCAAGGCCGAGGGCGAGGCGATCCTGCTGGTCGGCGAAACCCACGGCTGGCTCGGCCAGTCGGTCTATCTGCGCGACATCTGCGGTCGCGAGGAGGGCGCGCCGCCGCCGGTCGACCTCGCGGCCGAGAAGCGCAACGGCGACTGCGTGCGCGGCATGATCCATGCGGGCACTGCGACCGCAGTGCACGATCTCTCCGACGGTGGCCTCCTGATCGCGCTCGCCGAGATGGCAATGGCCAGCGGCATCGGCGCAAAACTGCTGGCGGCGCCGGCGGCGCTCGTGCCGCAGGCCTATTGGTTCGGCGAGGACCAGGCGCGCTATCTCGTCACCGTGCCGGAAGCGGACGCCGGCCGCGTGCTGGCCAAGATGCGCGGCTGCGAGGTGCCCTGCGTGCGCATCGGCACCACCGGCGGCGATGCGATCGCGATCGCTGGCGAGGCGCCGGTGTCGATCGATAGCTTGCGGAAATCATTCGAGCGCTGGCTGCCGGAATATATGAGCGGGAAGGCGGCGTAAGGCGCCGCCACACACTCCGTCATTGCGAGGAGCAAAGCGACGAAGCAATCCAGACTGTCTCCGCGGAGAGACTCTGGATTGCTTAGCTACGCTCGCAATGACGGGTGGAGAGACCTCGGCCTCACAAAACGTGTGACGCGCCCGGAATCTTCCGCAACATTGCCGTCAGTCCCCAGCTCAGCATCACCGTGAGCACGAAGCCGATCCCGGCCTTGAAGATCGCAGGCCACGAATAGTCGAACAGCACATACTGGATCCACAGCGCGATCGGGTAGTGCACCAGGAACATGCCGTAGGCGTCCGCCTGCATGCGGTCGAGCAGGTTCGGCCCCGGCGACTTCTGGTGCAGGAAGAAGGCGAGGATCGCGAGCAGGATCGCGGCCGAGAACAGCACGACGAACGTGCCGTAGATCGCCTGATACCAGTCCGGCAGCACGTTGGGATTCCCGAGGATTGCGCGCTTGATGTAGATCATGCACCACATCAGGCAGTAGGGTACCAGCGTGGCGATCACCCACATCCATCGGTTCTTCGGCAACTGGCCCTCGGCGCTGAGGATGCCGCGATCGAAGTTGGCGGCACCGACGCTGACGCCAATGAAGAAATAGGCGAAGTAGAGCAGGACGCGGCTCGCCTGCACCGAAAACGGTCCGAACTCGAACCATTTGTTGGCGCCGAAATGGACCAGCGCGGGCACGTAAACGACGGCGGTGACGACGGCCAGCAGCAGCCAGAACACGGCCGGCTGGTCAAAACCGCGCAGCGAAACGCGGTTGACCGGATCGACCAGGTGGGCTGAGACCCGGTAGAGCAGGCTCGCGGTCAGGTCGAACGCCAGCAGCACCCACACGAACCAGATCGGCCCGCTCGGCCACGGCCCGACGGTGATCGTCTTCCACCAGAACGAAGCGAAGGTCAGCTCGGGATCGTGCCGCAGCGCGATCGCGTAATAGGCGATCGGAATGACCGTGAATGCCGCGATCACGAACGGCAGCCCGAGCCGCAACAGGCGGTCGCGCAGGAAAACCTGTGGCGCCTTGCGCGCGATGCCGGACCACGTGAACAGTCCCGACAGGAAGAAGAACATCGCCATGAAGAAGCTGTCGGTGCAGAGCACGACGACGTCGAAGCCGATCCAGGACGCCGGGTCGGTGTGACCGAAATAGGTGTAGGGAATGACGGCGTGGTGCAGCAGCACCACCAGCGTGAGGAAGGTGCGGGTCCGATCGAGCGACAGATTGCGCGCCTTGGCCTTCGGCGCGGCGTGCGCCTCTGCGCCGATCGTCGCGGAATGTGACATCGTCATCATGGTCGCCCCGATTGCGCTCCTGCCCTCTCGCCGGACTGTGCCGCTGGGAACCGGATTCAGCAAGCGCAGTTTGTGCCGGGCCTTGCCCGCGGAGCGCCCTCAGGAACCAGTTCCGCGCAGCGAAGTTAGCGTTCGCGAATAGGTTGAGGGCCGCAAAACATGCGGCATTTTAGTCGGAGTTGGTTATGACGATCCTGAAATGGGCGCTGATCTTTCTCCTGGTCTCGATCGTGGCCGGCGTGCTCGGCTTCACCGGCCTCTCGGCCGCCTCGGCCGATGTCGCCCGCTTCCTGTTCTATATCTTCGTCGTGATCTTCCTGGTGCTGCTGATACTGGGGCTCACGATCTTCAGGGCATAGCCGGGCTGCCGCTCAAATGGGGGCCGGGGCGCCGGCCCTCAATTGCCGGCGAATGGCATGACGCGGGCCATCAGCTCAGCCAGGAACTCATCAGGACGATCGAACGGAATGAAATGATCGCCGCCGCGAACCCACACAAATTCCTTATGCGGGGCCGTGATCTCCTTGAAATATTGCTCGGCGGGTTCGCCCGGGGTCACGCCGTCCGCGTCGCCCTCAATGAAGAACATGGGGATCGAAGATCTGAATCCCATCGAGGCCATGTCGCTCTGAAACATCGGCCCGTTCCGCCCGGTCAGATATTTGGTCGAGAAGGCGACGCCCTTGCGCCAGTTGTACAAGTCGAGCAGCGAGACATCCGGCATGAAGAGCGGCGGGATGGGACCGGCGAACTGGAAGCCACCGGCGGGCGGCAGACCCAGCGCGTTGCTCCATTTGTCCGCAATCAGGCGATTTTCCGGGGTGAGGGTCGGCTGTGAAGCGATCGGCGCCAATTCCGCCAGGGCTTCACGATTGTTGGCGGATGCCGCAAGCCGTTGCAGGCGCGCGATCGTGAGCTCGAATGCCTTCTCGAAGGTCGTCCTGCCAACCACCTGGCCCGTGCCGACATAGGCCGAGAACAGATCCGGGCGTTGCTTCACCATGTGAATTCCCAGGAACGAGCCCCACGAATGCCCGACCAGGACGATCCTGTCCTTGTGCAGATGCGTGCGCAGATGCTCGGCCAGCTCGACGCCATCCTGCGTCATGCGCTCCAGTGTCATGGTTGGCGCCAGCGTGTCTCCGGTGGCGCCATACGTGCGGCCGGTGCCTCGCTGGTCCCATTGCACGATGGTGAAGTGCTTTTCCCAGGGGCGCCAACCCGACGACATTGGCCAGCTGGACCCTCCGGGCCCGCCGTGGACGAACAGGAGGACCGGGTTATCCCGATCCTCGCCGCGGATTTGAATCCATTGCTTGATTCCGCCGATGTCGACGAACCCTCCCTCCTGCACGCCCTTTGGTGAGCGGATCGCGAGGGTTTCGGCAGCAAGATGCTGGCGATAGGCGCGAAAACCCAGTCCGGCGGCGGCCACCACGATGAGGATGCCGGCCACGCCCAGCAACGAGACCCCAATCAGTCTTGCGGCTTTGCGCGGCATCTTGAGCCTTGTGTCGACTGAGAGGAAGCGACCTGCGATCGCCCCCGGCGCGATGAGCCTACCCCACTTCCTCGATCTTCACCTTGTCCGGATAGAAGGCGAGATGGCCGGAAATCTCCGTCATCGCGGGGAAGGGCGTCTCGTAGGTCCAGATCGCGTTGTCGAGCGTCTTGCCGTCGGCCTTGACGCTGTAATAGCTCGCGTCCCCCTTGTAGGGGCAATGGGTGACGCGGTCGGTGCGCTCCAGCAGCGCCATGTTGGCGTCCTCCCGCGGCACATATTGCACCGCCGGATATTTCGCCTCTTTCAAGATCAGCGCCTTGCTGGTCTCGGCGATCACGATGTCGCCGGCCGTGACGCGGACGCGCCGGGGATTTTGGGTAATGGTGATGGGGTGGTCGGGCCCTGGAAGCTTCATGATTTCACGCCTTTTCGATCAATCTTGCGCGCGCGGCACTTTGTCGTGCCTTTATCCGGATGGGATCAGGGATATAGTGCCGGAATGCGTGACGTAGAAGGCCGTTCACGCTAAGTTTGGCCCTGCCGGTCCGGGGACCCCGGCAAGCGATTCGAAGCCGAGACAGGAGCAAGACCCGAATGCCCATGGACGCCCACGATATCGAGGCGATGATCAAGGCAGCGATCCCCGATGCCGAGGTGACGATCCGTGACCTCGCCGGCGATGGCGACCACTATGCCGCGACCGTGATCTCGGAATCCTTCCGCGGCAAGTCCCGCGTCCAGCAGCACCAGATCGTCTATCAGTCCCTGCAAGGCCAGATGGGCGGCGTGCTGCATGCGCTGGCGCTGCAAACCGGGGTACCGGGGGCCTGATCTGATCGCGTGACGGGGGGATGACGATGGCTGCGGACAATCCTCGCGGCGCGATGTTTCGCGTCATCGCTCCGAACCAGCACAGCCGCGTCACCAATGCCGAGCTGTTCTTCGACCTCGTCTTCGTCTTCGCCGTCACGCAGGTCTCGCATACGCTGCTGCACCATTTCACCCCGCTCGGCGCGGTGCACGTCACGGTGCTGTTCCTCGCGGTGTGGTGGGTGTGGGTCTACACCGCCTGGGTCACCAACTGGCTCAATCCCGAGCTGACCCCGGTCCGCATCCTGATCTTCCTGATGATGCTGGGCGGCCTCGTGCTGTCGACCACGATCCCGACCGCGTTCGAGGGGCGGGGCCTGTGGTTTGCGATCGCCTACGCGACCATGCAGGTCGGACGCACCGCCTTCTGGCTGTTCGCGACCCCGCGCCATCGAACGGCCGTCCGGCACAACGCGATCCGCATTCTGGTCTGGCTCTGTGGCTCCGCGATCTTCTGGATCCTCGGCGGTCTCGCCCATGACGAGGCGCGGCTGTGGTTCTGGATCGCGGCGCTCGCGATCGAATACGTCTCGCCCGCGGTGCGCTTCTGGGTCCCGAAGCTCGGCTTCTCGTCGGTGGAGGCCTGGGCCGTCGAGGGCGGCCACATGGCCGAGCGCTGCGCCGGCTTCATCATCATCGCACTCGGTGAAGCCGTCGTCGTCAACGGTGCCACCTTCGCCGAGCTGGAGTGGACCGCGGATAACATCCTGGCCTTCGTCTCGGCGCTGGCCGGGGCCATCGCGATGTGGTGGGTCTATTTCCACAAGGGCGCGGAGGCTGGCTCCGAGCGGCTCTCGAAATCCACCGAATCCGGCCGGCTGGCACGGATGGCCTATACCTATCTGCACATGCCGATCGTCGCCGGCATCATCCTGACCGCGGTGTCGGACGAGCTGGTGCTGAAGCATCCGACCGGCCATTCCGATATCAGGACCATCGTGAGCACGGTCGGTGGTCCCTTGGTGTTCCTGGTCGGCACCATCCTGTTCAAGCACGCGATCCGCGGCTTCCTCCAGCTCTCCCACGGCATCGGCATCATCCTGCTACTGGTGCTGTGGTGGTTCGCCGCCGATCTCTCGCCACTCTGGCTGTCGGTCGCGTCGACCGTGATCATGATCGTGGTCGCAGTCTGGGAGTCGATGTCGCTGGGGTCGAAGCCGGAGGAGGCAGAGGCGCATTGAGCTCCGGCCGCACGTGTCCTCGTAGAGCTGTCTGAGCGCACGCCTCGTCCTTCGAGACGACCGCTGCGCGGTCTCCTCAGGATGAGGCTAATCGGCATAGGCGCCCGTTGAAACTGTTGCCGCGCGCTCCGTCCTCATCCTGAGGAGCCCGCCGAAGGCGGGCGTCTCGAAGGATGTGCCGCAGGAAACCGCTCTCAGATTCAACGGAGCCTTTACTCCGCCGCCTCCAGCGCGTGCACCGAAAACATCTTCGCCGCGTCCGTCCAGCTTTCGCGCACCTGCCAGCCCGCGCCCTGCGCCAGCGCAGCAAAACGCTCGAGGCTGTATTTGTAGCTGTTCTCGGTGTGGATGCTCTCGCCGGGGCGGAACGAGAAGCTGGTGCCGAGCAGGCGCACGGTCTGGCTCTTCTTGCTGATGAGATGCATCTCGATCCGGTGCCGCTCGCGGTTGTAGATCGCGCGATGGGTGAAGGCGGACAGGTCGAAATTGCCGCCGAGCTCGCGGTTGATGCGCACGAGCACATTGAGATTGAAGCGGGCGGTGACGCCGGCGGCATCGTTGTAGGCGTCATGGAGGACGCGCTCTTCCTTCTCGAGGTCGGCGCCGATGATCATCTGCGCGCCCTTGCCCAGGATCTTGCGGGCGCTCTTCAGGAAGGCCTGCGCCTCATGCGGCTCGAAATTTCCGATGGTCGAGCCGGGGAAGAAGCCGACCTTGGGCATCGACGCGACTGCCTTGGGCAACTCGAACGGCGTGGTGAAGTCGGCCGCCACCGGATAGATGCCGAGCGTCGGGAAGTCCCGCTTCAGGCCGTTGGCCTGCGCCTTCAGGAAGTCACCGGAGATGTCGACGGGCACATAGGCCGCGAACTTGCAGTGATCGAGCAGCAGGCGGACTTTTGTGGTTGCTCCGGCGCCGAACTCGACCAGCGCCGCATGCTGCGGAATGATCTTCGCGATCTCGCTGCCGCGCTCCTTCAGGATCGCAAGCTCGGTGCGCGTCGGGTAATATTCCGGCAGACGCGTGATCGCCTCGAACAGCTCCGATCCCGTGGCGTCGTAGAAATATTTCGGCGACAGCTTTTTCGGCTGCTGCGAGAGGTCCTCGATGGCCTCGCGGGCGAAGGCGGTGGTCTGCTCGTCGGGGAGATGGGCTTCGGCCAAAGCGCTGGCGTGCACATTCATGATACTCTCCTGAACGCGCTGTCCGGCGCGCATTTATCGTCGGATGAAAACTAGACGTAATCGGCGAGCCGCAGTCCGGTGAACTGCCAGCGATGGTGCGGATAGAAGAAATTGCGATAGGTAATACGGCTGTGGCCCTCGGGAGTTGCAAGCGAGGAGCCGCGCAGCACCAGTTGGTTGATCATGAACTTGCCGTTGTACTCCCCGAGCGCGCCTTCGATGGCGCGGTAGCCGGGGTAGGGCGAATATGAAGACCGCGTCCACTGCCAGACAATGCCGAAGGCGTCGTTGAGCTGGCCGGCACGCGCAGCAACCTCCCATTCCATCTCGGTGGGCAGATGCTTTCCGGCCCAGCGCGCAAACGCATCGGCCTCGTAATAGCTGACGTGGCAGACCGGCGCGTCCGGATCGACCGGCTTGAGACCGGCGAGCGTCATCATGTGCCACTGGCCGTCGATCTCGCGCCAATGACCGGGGGCGTCCCAGCCTTCGTTGTTGACGGTGGCAAAGCCGTCCATCAGCCACAGCGTTGCGGTCCGGTAGCCGCCGTCGCGCATGAAGGCGAGCCATTCGCCATTGGTGACGAGATTGCGTGCGACCCTGACCGGACCGACGAGGGCGCGATGCGCCGGCTTCTCGTTGTCGAAATGAAAACTGTCGTCGACATGACCGACCGTGTGGATACCCTCGTTCAGCGTCAGCCAACCCTCATCCGCGCGTGTCGAAGCCGGGAAGCGCCAGTCCGGATCATAGGCCGGCGGGATCGGGTTCTGCGCGAAGGCATGCAGGATGTCGGTGACCATCAATTCCTGATGCTGCTGCTCGTGATTGAGCCCGACCTCGACCAGCGGTGCGATCTCGCGAAGCTTGTCCGCGCCAACCTCGCGAAAGAATTTGACGACGGCCGCATCGACATATGCTCGATAGGCGCCGACCTGATCGGCGCTGGGACGGGTGATGTCGCCGCGGTGATTGCGGGAATGACGCGGGCCGGCGCTGACGTAATAGGAATTGAACAGGAAAGCGAAATCAGGGTGGAAGGGCCGGTAGCCAGGGGCGTGCTCGCCGAGCAGGAATTGCTCCCAGAACCAGGTGGTATGGGCCCGATGCCATTTCGTGGGGCTCGCATCCGGCATGGATTGAATCTGCTGGTCTTCGGGCGACAGCGGCTCGGCCCGGCGCTCGGTCTCGTTGCGGACGGCGAGAAATGCCTCTTCCAGCCCCTGGGCGAGGCCGCGCGGGTCGGCCGACGGTGACGAAAGCGGCGGGGTGGCCGTAGCGGAGGCTGATTTCGTCACGTTTTTCTCCAGACAGGACAAGAGAACGTTGTTGGCGTTGCCCGGTTCCAAAACCTGGGTTCGTCCTAGATAGGGGCTCCGTTACGGTATGAAAGTCCTCCCCGGCGATGATATTCGTGGCATCATGTAATGGGGCCGGCGTGGCCTGGACCGGCCCCAAGGGGCTGTTCGCCGCCATTTTACTTTGGATGCACAACGGTTTGGGCTACATATATAGGCAGGTATCGGGTTAAATCGGCTGAGCCGGCCCGGAGTGATTGTTGAGGGCTCCGCCCCAGAAGGACACGGATATGAGCATCGCGGAATTCATCGCCAACGAAGTCAAGTCGAACGACGTGGTTCTGTTCATGAAGGGAACGCCGCAGTTTCCGCAGTGCGGTTTCTCCGGCCAGGTCGTCCAGATCCTCGACCATATCGGCGTTGGCTATAAGGGCCTCAACGTCCTCGAATCCGCCGAACTGCGCAACGGCATCAAGGACTACTCGAACTGGCCGACCATTCCGCAGCTCTATGTGAAGGGCGAGTTCGTCGGCGGATGCGACATCGTCCGCGAGATGTTCCAGGCCGGCGAACTGCAGCAGCTGCTCTCCGAGAAGGGCGTCGCCGTCGCGGCCTGACACGTGACCCAGCTGACGCGCCGCATCGGCGGCGCCGAGCTTGAGGTTATCGTCGCTGACATCACGACACTCGGCGTTGACGCCATCGTCAACGCCGCAAATTCGTCTCTCCTTGGCGGAGGCGGCGTTGATGGCGCAATCCACGACGCTGCCGGTCCCGAGCTTCTGGCCGAGTGCCGGACGCTCGGGGGATGTCCGACCGGCGATGCCAAGATGACGAAGGGCTACCGTCTGCCCGCGGGACATGTGATCCACGCAGTCGGCCCCGTCTGGCAGGGCGGCAGCCGCGACGAGGCGGATTCGCTGCGTTCCTGTTATCGCCGTGCGCTTGAGCTCTCCCAGGCCAATAGACTGAACTCTCTAGCCTTCTCCGCGATCTCGACCGGGGTATATCGCTTTCCGGCCGACCAGGCCGCGAAGATTGCGGTCCACACGACCATTGAAGCCCTGCCGGCTGCGCCGCTGGTCACCCACGTCATATTCTGTTGTTTCTCGGAGACAAGCGCCGCGCTCCACACGGACGTTCTGGCGCGGTACAGCAGCCCTTGTGCCTGATGACGTGGTCAGTACACTCCGCTCGGCCACCTTCCGGGGAGGGGATATGAATTCACATTT
Organism: Bradyrhizobium sp. MI1.7; assembly: GCF_055811795.1. NCBI lineage: Bacteria > Pseudomonadati > Pseudomonadota > Alphaproteobacteria > Hyphomicrobiales > Nitrobacteraceae > Bradyrhizobium > Bradyrhizobium sp. MI1.7. The sequence continues at coordinate 33,607 of NZ_JBVVPO010000059.1, read as the reverse complement.
CGGACTGCGTGCGTTGATTTGCGGCGCACTGGTGTCGCTGGGTGCGATGTCGCTCGCGCGCGCCGAAGGCACCTACGAGATTCCGGCCGGCGCGCATTTCAATCAGGACAAGCTCGCCAAGGTCAGCGAGTTCTTCAATAACGAGGTCGCGACCGGCAAGATCGCCGGCGCGACAGTGCTGATCAAGCAGCACGGCAAGCCCGTCTTCCGCGAAGCCTTCGGCGTGCAGGACGTGGTGAGCAAGGCGCCGATCACGGACCAGACCATCTTCCGCCTGTTCTCGATGAGCAAGGCGATCACCTCCGTCGTTGCGGTGCAGTTGATCGAGGACGGCAAGATCAAGCTCGACGATCCCGTCTCGAAATACATTCCGTCCTTCGCCAATGTGAAGGTCGGCGTCGAGAAGAAGGCCGACGACGGCACCAAGTCGCTCGAACTCGTGCCGCTGAGCCGGCCGATGACGGTGAAGGATCTGATGACGCACACGTCTGGCGTCACCTATGGCTTCTACGGCGACAGCCTGGTCCGCAAGGCCTATCGCGACGCCAAGATCTACGACGGCGATTTCGATCTCGCCGAGTTCGCCGAGCGCATCGCAAAATTGCCGCTGCACAACCAGCCGGGTGCGCTGTGGCAATACGGCCACTCCACCGACATTCTGGCGCGAGTCATGGAGGTCGCAACCGGCAAGCCGCTGCTCGAGATCGAGCGGGAGAAGCTGCTCGATCCGCTCGGCATGGTCGACACCGGCTTCTTCGTCACCGCGCCCGAGAAGCAGAAGCTTCTGGCGCAGCCGGTGCCGAATGACGCCGATTTTCGTGTCGGCCGGATCAATGATCCGACGGTTGTCAAAAAGATTCAATTCGCCAGCGGCGGCATGGTTACGACCATGGCGGACTATGAGCGCTTTGCGCAGATGCTGCTCAATGGCGGCAGCCTCGACGGCAAGACCATCCTCAAGCCCGAGACGTTCAAGCTGATGGTGACCGACCAGGTCGGCCCGACCTCGGGGGTCAGTCGCGACTATTTCTATTTCCCCGGCGACGGGTTCGGCTTCGGCCTCGGCCTTGCGGTCCGCACCGATCCCGGCAACGCCAAGCCGCCGCCGCCCGGCGATCTCGGGGAATTGAAGTGGGACGGCGCCTCCGGTTGCTATTTCGTCATCGACCCCAAGCAGGACATGTTCTTCGTGCTGCTGGAGCAGACCCCGACCGAGCGCCAGCGCGTGCAGCGGACATTGAAGCAGTTGGTCTATGAAGCCATGGAGAAGTGACATGTTCGGGCGCCGCGCGCTGATCGCGGCGCTCGTTCTTTTGTTCGGTGCAGGTGGTGCGCAGGCGGGCTCCGAGGGGCGCGCCCACACTTTCTCGCCAGAAGGTCTGGCAAAGGTTTCTGACTACATCAGGAGCGAGGTCGCAGCCGGCACCTTTCCGGGCGCGATCCTGCTGCTCCAGCAGCACGGCAAGCCGGTCTATTACGAGAATTTCGGCGTCCGCGATGTCGCCACCGAGATCTCGATGAGCGCGGACACGATCTTCCGGCTCTATTCGATGTCGAAGCCGGTCACGACAGTCATGGCGATGATGCTGGTCGAGCAGGGCAAGCTCTCGCTCGATGATCCCGTCGCAAAGTACATTCCGGCCTTTGGCGCGATGAAGGTCGGTGTCGAGACGAAGGCCGAGGACGGCAAGGCTGCGCTGGCGCTGGAGCCGCTCAGTCGCCCCGTGACGATCAAGGATTTGATGCGCCACACTGCCGGGCTGCCCTACGGCTATTATGGCGGGGGCTTGGTGAACAAGCTCTATGCCGACGCCGGTCTCTTCGACAACAAAGCTTTGACCAACGCCGAACTCGTCGCGAAGATCACCACGCTTCCGCTCGCCGAACAGCCCGGCACGAACTGGGACTATGGCCACTCCACGGACGTGCTCGGCCGCATCGTCGAGGTCATATCGGGGAAATCGCTGTTCGCGTTCGAGAAGGAGCGGCTGCTCGATCCGCTCGGGATGACGGACACCGCATACTATGTCGCCGATCCTGCCAAGTGGCCGCGCATCGCCGAGCCGATGCCGCAGGATCGCGCGATCAGTCCGATGACGCAGGTCCGCGATCCCCGGAAACCGCAGAGGTGGGAGTCGGGCGGCGGCGGCCTTGTTGGTACGGTCGGTGACTACGCGCGCTTCTCGCAGATGCTGCTCAACGGCGGCAGCTATGAAGGCCGGCGCTATCTCAAGCCGGAGACCATCGCGCTGATGGCGTCGGATCATATCGGCCCCGGGACGAAGATCGCGCGCGATCAGAATTACTATCCGGGCGGAAGCTCCGGCTTCGGCCTCGGTTTCGCGGTGCGCACCTCGGTGCCATCAGGGACATCGTGGCCGCTTGGCGAATATCGCTGGGACGGCGTCGGCGGCACCTTCTTCTTCATCGATCCCGAAGACGATCTGTTCGGGATCTTCATGGTGCAGACCCCGTCGCAGCGCGGCCGGATTCAGCTCGCGTTGAAGACGCTGATCTATCAGGCGATGGGGCGGTAGCTGGCCGCCTTCGTAGCCCGGATGGAGCGAAGCGCAATCCGGGAACATCTTTCCGCGAGGCGAGGACCCCGGATTTCGCTGCGCTCCATCCGGGCTACGGACTTACGCCCCGCGCACGATCTCTCTGACATACCCGATCGTTTCTTCGACCTGGGCCGCATTGACGTCGAGATGGGTGCAGGCGCGGATGCGGCCGTCCATCATCGCGAGCGTCACGCCGCGCTGGCGCAGTGCGGCGACCATCTTGTCGCCGGCAATTCCGGCGCCATCAGGCTTGAAGAACACGAGATTGGTCTCGGGCTCCTGCACCTCGACGCCTGCGATCTGCGACAGCCCGCGGGCGAGCGCGCGCGCATTGGCGTGGTCGTCGGCGAGACGGTCGACGTGATGGTCGAGCGCGTAGATGCAGGCGGCCGCGCAGACGCCGGCTTGCCGCATTGAGCCGCCGAGGCGCTGTTTCCACTGCCAGACCGCGTCGATGAAGGCGCGCGAGCCCGCCAGCACGCCGCCGATCGGCGCGCCCAGGCCCTTGGAGAAATCGATCCACGCCGAATCCCACCCCGCCGTCATGTCGCGCGGGGAGATGCCGCTTGCGACGGTGGCGTTGAGCAGGCGCGCACCGTCCATGTGGGTGACGAGGCCGTGCTGCTTGGCGATCGCGACGATCTCGTCGAGCGCTGCCTTCTTCCAGATCGTGCCGCCGCCGATATTGGCGGTCTGCTCGACGCTGACGACGGTCTGCGGCGGCTGGTAGCGCGTCCGCGGATGCAGTGCCTTGCGAAAGGTCTCCGGCGTGAACTGGCCGTCGGGTCCCTTGAGCTGGGTCACCTGGAAGCCGCCGATCGCGGCATGCGCGCCGCCCTCGCGGGCGATGATGTGCGCGCTCTCGTGGGCGAGGATCTCGTCGCCGGGACGGCAATGCACCAGCGTCGCGGTGACGTTGCACATCGTGCCTGAGGGCATGTAGACCGCGGCTTCCTTGCCGAGCAGCGCGGCGACGCGCTCGCACAGTGCGTTCACGGTCGGATCGTCGCCGACCTGCTCGTCGCCGACCTCCGCCCGCGCCATCGCCTCGCGCATCGCAGCCGTCGGCTTGGTCTGCGTGTCCGAAAGCAGATTGATGCGCACCGGCGGCGCCTTGGGATCGATCGGGGGAGGGGTATAGAGCATCAACTTGCTCCCTGAGGGGAATGGCACTCGCTCGCGGTCAGCGAGCTCTGGGTGGACGCCGGGCGGCGTGACGAAACCGCATAATAACGATTTCTGTCTAGGTCACACGATAATCGATCAGATAGGGATAAGGGTTGACCGGCAAGCGACGGACGTATGCACGCGTAGTCGTTCGACCTGCGTGGGGGTAGGTCTCTAGCAATGCCATGAGAGCGACAATGCGGCCGCGCACGTGGCCTGTGCCTTGGGGCGAGTGCGCCTCGATGTAGGTCAGAATTTGGTCGATTTGGGCGAGCGCCCGCTTCGTATAGCGGACCTTCACAGGCCGTGCTTAGCCCACATCGCGCGGACTTCGTCGCCGCTGGCCAGCTCGCCGCGGGCGATTTCGGCTTCGGCCTCGGCGAGATCTGCCTCTTCCGCCGCCGTCAGCTGGATTGGTGGCTGATCGACCCCGGCAAGCTCAAGCAGGGTCCGCGCCAGTTCGTCCTGCTCTAAACGGGCAGGCCGGAAACTTTGCTGAAGGCCTCTTCCAGAAGATGAGTCATGCTCAACTCCGCGATGTGCAATCATAGCACAGATGGCCTGAGACATGGGAATCGCCGGCTCAAACAAAAAGGCCCCGGTGAACCGGGGCCTTTGAATGTCGTTCTGCCGAACTGTTAGCGCGAATAGAATTCGACGACCAGATGCGGCTCCATCTGCACCGGGAACGGCACGTCGGAGAGGCCGGGGATGCGCACATACTTGGCGGTCATCTTGCCGTGGTCGACTTCGAGATAGTCGGGGGTGTCGCGCTCGGGGAGCTGGCTGGCTTCGAGCACGTGGGCGAGCTGCTTGGAGGCTTCCTTGACCTCGATCACGTCGCCGATCTTGAGCTGGTAGCTCGAGATGTTCACCTTGCGGCCGTTCACCTTGACGTGGCCGTGGTTGATGAACTGGCGCGCGGCGAAGATCGTGGAGACGAACTTGGCGCGGTACACGACCGCGTCGAGACGACGCTCCAGGAGACCGATCAGGTTCTCGCCGGTGTCACCCTTGAGGCGGCTCGCCTCGACATAGATGCCGTGGAACTGGCGCTCGGAAATGTTGGCGTAGTAGCCCTTCAGCTTCTGCTTGGCGCGCAGCTGCACGCCGAAATCGGAGAGCTTGCCCTTGCGGCGCTGGCCGTGCTGGCCGGGGCCGTACTCGCGGCGGTTGACGGGGCTCTTCGGGCGGCCCCAGATGTTCTGGCCCATACGGCGATCGAGTTTGTACTTCGCCTCACTGCGCTTAGTCATCGCGTCCTCTTCAGGTACATGGTTTGAGGAAACGCGCCCTCCTGTGTGACGGGCTGGGCCCGGCACTGACAGGTCCGATCCCCAAAGCTTAAGGGAGAGGACCACGGGTCGCGAAACGCTTCGCGGGCCGAAATCGGCCCGCGAGCAGGCGGCTTTTAGGTGAGTTTGGGCCGTTCTGTCAATGCGAATAGCCCCGAAATCATGTCCGGACCGCCCGGATCGGCTTCGGCCCGGCCGCGCGCAATTCGGCAGCGATTTCAGTGTTCAGGACCTGTTCCAGCCGGGTCAGGACCCGGGCAATGGGGGCGGCGTCGGTGACCCGGTGGTCCCAGCGGATCACGACATTGATGGTCTGGTCGCCCTCGACCACCCCATAGCTGACGATGAACGGGCCCGGCGTGATGGGATGGAGCTCGCCACCGCCATAGGCGGCCACCGAGCTCACCGCGAAGCTGCCGAACCAGTTGCCGCGCTGTCGGCCGAAATTCAGCCCGACCGCCCAGCACAGCCGCCGCAGCGGCAGCGGCAGGCGGGTGGCCCGCATGATCTTGCGGAACATCGGGATATCGTCGATCGGGGCCGTCTTGGCACGCCGGATTTCGGCGTCCACCGCGGCCAGCGCCATGGCTTCGGGAGCCGCGATTCGCTGCGGCATCACGCATTCCTCGCCGTCTTGGACCCGGGCGATCGCCACCGACGCCACGCTATTGGGCAGCTCGTAGAGCATCGGCCAAGGCCATTTGGCGTAGACAGTGCGCAGGACCGGCTCGTCCCTGGCGACCAGGGCAAAGGCCTTGACGAACATCGCGGCCCAGCCGGCGGACGCCATCGCTCCGGCACGCGCCTCCAGCAGGGGGCGGATATTGAGGGGGCGGGAGAGCGAGACGAATGGCACGTCCATCGACGCCCGCATGAGGTCGCAAATCAGGCGGCGCGGCAGCGAAATGGTCTTGGGCGTCCCGCGCATGGGTCTTTCGGTTCCTGCGGACTAAAATATGTGCAGCGAGCGGGTGGCCCGCTCGCCGCGTGCTCTAGCACGAACCAACCCGCCTGGGGCCGGTCGGTTCGCCGCATCAGGGCGCCGGCGAAGCCAGCGGCTTGGTCTTGTCGACGATGTAAACTCCAAGCACTTTCATGGCCTTGTCGCCATGAGCCTTGGCGTCGTGCACGACGCCTGCCGGGATCTGATAGGAATCCCCGGCTTTCAGGGTTTTCTCCGGCTGGCCGTCGATGAGGAGATTCAGCTCGCCTTCGAGCACGTAGCCGGTTTCGACCCCAGGATGGGTATGGCGTCCGGCCGCGCCGCCCGCCGGGACCTCTGCGATGGCGGTGACGGTGTTGTAGCCGTCGGGAAATTCGACCTTCTGCAGTGGGGTCCGCTTGATGCCGGTCTGCTGGGCGAAGGCTGCGAGGGCAAGGCTGGTGAAGGCGAGAGCGAGCAAAGTCTTTTTGAGCATGGTTCTTCCTCCCTGGAACCGCCGACCCTAGCAGCGTCGCAGTTCCCGGCAAGGCCGCGATCGGCTCGTTCAGCGCTTGATTCCCTCGAACGCCGCCATGATGCCGCGCTGGAACAGCGACCAGTCGAAACCCAGCGCGATCGCGCGATAGCCGCGATCGACTAGGGCGTTGGCCTGGTCGGCGGTGCGGGCCACGCCGCCGATCGGCACGCCGCTCTTGAGGATGCCGGCCTCGGCGCGGGCGACCAGCTCCAGCAATTCCGGATCGTCCATCTGCCCGCGCTTGTTGATGGACGTCGCGAGATCGCCGGGGCCGATCACCGCGACGTCGATGCCCGGCGTCGCCATGATCTCGTCGATGCGATTGACGGCCTCGACATGCTCGATGGTGATCATGCAGATCATCTCGTCGTCGGCGCCGGCCATGTAGTCCGGCATCGACTGGCCCCAGCGGAACGGCGCGTGGAACGGACCCCAGAGACGATCGCCGCGCGGCGGATAGCGCACGCTGCGCACCGCCTTCTCGGCTTCGGCGCGATTGGTGATCATCGGGAAGTTGATGCCGAAGGCGCCGATGTCCATCGGCGCTTTCGCAAGCCACGGCTCGTTCGCCGCGATCCGCACCAGCGGCGTGCATGGCGTGCCTGTCGTGGCGGCGATCATCGCATGCGCTTCGGTCAAGCCAATCGGGCCATGCTCGAGATCGACGATGATCCAGTCGAGCGAGCGCGCCATGATCTGTACGGTCTGCACGCTCGGGATCGTCGCGATCGCGCCAAAGGCGGGGCGCCCCTCGCTCCACAATTGGCGGAGGCGATTGAGCGGCGTTGCGGGGACCGGCATGGGGATGAACCTGCGAAGATGGCGACGGCGAAGCCTAGCAGCGCGCCGTCGAGGCGCAAGGTCAGGCCAGCGCGCGGCCGCCGAAGAACGGCGTCAGCGTGGCCGAAAGACCATGCACGCGGTTCGAGGTGAAGATCATCTCGGCGCCGGACTGCGCGATGCCGCCGATTTGCGTGCCGAGCAGGTCGGAGACGCGGCGGGCGATGGCGGGCGCGGGGTCGATCCATTCGACCGGCCAGGGCGCGAGCGTCTTCATCCGGTCGAGCAGCAGCGGATAGTGCGTGCAGGCTAGCACCACGGTGTCCGTGCGCGATGTCGCGTCCGCGGGATCACCGACGAAGCAGGGGGCGAGTTCGGCGAGGATGTCGCCGTCGCTGATCGGATGGCCGCTGAGCGCGGCTTCTGCCAGCGAGGCGAGCTCGGGCGAGCCGACCAATGTCACCTCGCAACCCAGCGCGAAATCGCGGATCAGCGCCTTGGTGTATTCGCGCTTCACCGTGCCCTTGGTGCCGAGCACCGAGACGCGGCGGCTCTTCGACTGCGCGCAGGCGGGCTTGATCGCCGGCACGGTGCCGACGAAGGGCAGGGAATAAGCGGCGCGCAAGTGAGATAGGACCAGGGTGGACGCCGTGTTGCAGGCGATGACGACGAGGTCAGGATCGTGGGTGCCAATCAGTTCGCCCATCAGCGGCACGACGCGGGCGATGATCTCGTCCTCGCTGTGGTGGCCATAGGGGAAGAAGGCATCGTCGGCGACATAGACGTAATGCGCGTCCGGGCGCGCGGCCACGACCTCGCGGAGCACCGTGAGTCCGCCAAGGCCGGAATCGAACACCAGGATCGTCGAGGAATAGGTCACGTCGCTACCTTAAGGGCACCATGGTTACCATTCGGTTTTTGGGGCGGTTTTGCGGCGGGGCCCGCTTGGGACCAATTTGGAACGATTCAATTTCACGGTTGCCGCAAGTTCCCGCTATCAGCAGCTGCGCTGCGGAGGGGGACATATCCGCAAAACTCCGGAGAGCCGACATGATCAGAAATACCAGTAACGGCTGGGGCAGCGTTTCCCGGTGGCTGCACTGGATTTTGGCGCTGGCCATCCTCGCCATGATCGGCTTCGGCTGGTGGATGAACCACATCCCGGCGCGTCCGGACCGCTTCTTTTACCGCTCGATCCACGCCGATATTGGCTATGTGATCCTGCTGCTGACCGTGCTGCGCCTGGTCTGGCGCGCCGTCAACCCGACGCCGGCGATGCCGCCTGAAACCTCGCGCTGGCAGAAGATCGCGGCCCATATCAGCCACGGCGCGCTCTATCTCGTGGTCATCCTGGTCGCGATGCTGGGCTGGGCGCATTCCGGCGCGCGTACGCCGGATTATTCCGATTTCTTCGGCCTGTTTCAGGTGCCGCAATTCACCTCTCCCGACCGTGCGGCGGCGGGCGCCTATGAGGACCGCCACATCCTCTTTGCCTATGTGCTGCTGGCGCTGATTGCGATTCACGTGGTCGCTGCCCTCTGGCACCACTTCATCCGCCGCGACCGCGTCGTGGCGCGGATGGTGACGGACGAGGCGGGGTAGGGCGGTCCCTCCACGTCGTCATTGCGAGCGCAGCGAAGCAATCCAGAGTCTTTCCGCGGTCGCAGTCTGGATTGCTTCGCTG
>NZ_JBVVPO010000059.1:0-24650 GCF_055811795.1 Bradyrhizobium sp. MI1.7 | reverse complement strand
CCGGGGGGGGGTGTGGCGTGCCCCGCCGCGCCGAATGGCCTCCCCAGGAACAAAAACCGTGCGTTTTGCGGGGGGGCCTGTGTTCCGGTGTGCGGGGCCCGCCAAATGACGGGTTAAGATGCGGACATCACGGCAGGTCCAACTCACGGTCGCAGGAGACGCCATGCTCACCGTCCACCATCTCGGCAAGTCGCAATCCGAGCGCATCGTCTGGCTCTGCGAGGAACTGGGAATTCCTTACGAACTGAAGCGCTACGCGCGCGATTTCGTCACCATGCTGGCGCCGCCCGACTACAAGGCGCTGCATCCGATCGGGAGCGCGCCCGTGATCACCGACGGCGACCTCGTGCTCGCCGAGTCCGGCGCCATCGTCGATTACATCATGGCCAAATACGGCGATGGGCGCCTTGCGCTCCGCCCTGATCATCCTGATTTCGCGCAGTTCCTGTACTGGTTTCACTTCGCCAACGGCACGCTACAGGCCGGCATGGGCCGGCTGATGATCCTGAACCGGCTCAAGCTCGCCGCGGACAATCCGATGCTGGTCGCGAGCAGAGGGCGTACCGACCGCGCCTTCGACCTGGTCGATGCACGTGCTCGCGACGCCGAATATCTGGCGGGCGACACCTTCACCACCGCCGACATCATGATGGGCTTCTCGCTCACCACGATGCGCTACTTCCAGCCCTATGACCTGTCGCGCTGCCCGAATGTGATCAAATATCTCGGCCGCGTCGGTGCCCGCCCGGCCTACCGGCGCGCGATGGAGAAGGGCGATCCGGGAATGGCGCTGCTGCTGAGCTGAGCCGCGGCGCCGTTCACGCGATCCGGTTCGTGGTCGTTGACCGCTCGCTCGCCAGCTGCTTTTGCAAGCGATCGATGTTTTGCAGCAGGCGCTGGCTGGTCAGCACCAGGAAGTAATAGCCGAACTGCGGGTCCTGAAAATAGATCTCGAGCAAGCGGTCATAGGTGATCGTCAGCACCTGTCCGTCCTCGACGCATTCGATGGTTCCGGTGCGCCGATTGTCCGGCGTGAGGAAGCCGAGCTCTCCCATGAGAGCTCCGGGCCCGATCTCCACATTGATCTCCTTGACCAGGAACTTGCCGGTGACCGTGAGGAGCATCTCCTTGGCCGGATCGCCCAGTTTGAAGAGCGTATCGCCACTGCGATATCTGCGCTCGGTCATGAACGGCTTGAGCCACTCGATCGACATGTCGCCTTCGGCCGCATGGCGCGCCTTCTTGACCAGCTTGAGCATCTGCCGCAGGCGCAGGGCGTTGATCGGAAGCAGCAACAGATAGAGGAGGAAGGTCGAGACGTTGGCCGAGAGCGCGCCGAAAACGGCGAAGAATGCACAGCCGACCATGTTGGCGACGCGCAGCGGCACCATCGTCCGCATCAGGAGGGTGGCGACGAAGAAGCCGGCGCCGACCGCGGCGAACAGATTGGCCAGCGTAATGTTTTGGACAAAGATCTCCAGCAACCGGTTGAAGATCGCGTCGTAGGTGACGTTGTTGGGATCGAGGCCCATCTGGACCAGGATCTTTGCGATCCTGAGGTTGTCCGTCGCCGCATCCAGAATGCGGTCGAGGATCGAGGAAATGTCTGCGCTGCCGGACGGCATGTACTAACCCCGCGTAAGGCCTTCAGTCCTGGTCGGTATGCTCGACACGTATAGCCGAAATCGAATGACGGCCGCTTGAAATGAAGCCTTCGGCCGCCATGCCGCAAGAGGCAAATTTTAGCCTGATCGGGCGTTTCGGCAATTGCCCGTTGGTTGTGCGCGTGGCCATGGCGCGCCCGTGATTCGGGGCCCCCGAGGCGCGGGCTTCGGCGTCGTGGACCGTGGCGCCCCGACGGGGCGGGGGCGGAGCGCGACCGGCCCTTACGGCTTGGCGGCGGGTTGCATGACCTGCTGCTCGACGAGGTCGAGGTGCCCCGGCAGCGAACCGGCGCGCAGCAACATCGCGACGCTATTGGCTTCCTCCAGGGTGAAATTGCCGGAGATTTGGCCCGAGCCGCCGGTGATGGGCTCGCGGATCACGGGGGCGGAGATCACCTTGCCGTCGAGCACGATGGCGAAGGGCCTTCCGATGTTCTCCTCGGTGACGTGGGCAAAGCGCCGCGTGCCGCGGCCGTTGAAACGGAACGAGGCGATCGGGTCTTTCGTGCCGCTGGCAAATCCCGGGCCGGCATAGCTGATGTCGTCGCCGTCGAGTGCGCTGTCCCTGGCGACCAGGTAATGGCGCTCGTCCTTGAAGCCGGGCAGGACTTCGGTGCCCGTGGGCGGCGTGCCGGATTGCGCCTGCTCCGCCGGCATCGAGACGTCGATCAGGCGGAAGCTGACCTTGACCTTCCTGGCGAAGACCGCGGTCACGCGGGCGGGCTCCATCATGCCCGGGATGAAAATGCGGATGCGATCCGTGCCATCCGGCAGGACGCTGGCGAGGTTGATGCCGGCATCCTTGAGGCGCTGCTCGATCATGGCGATGGAATCTTCGACGAGATCGCGCAGCCGGGCCGCGGATGCGGCATCGGTCTGCGCGAGCCTGACCAGTCCGTCGCCGCCATCGGTCACCGTGAGCGCATGCGATGGCAATCCCTCCGCGGCCGACGCGAGCTTGCGTGCGAGCTGTTCGCGGCCCTTGGCATCCGCGATCTTCACCTCCACGCCGGCGTCGCGGATCGCAAGACCGGAGAAGGCGATCTTGCCCTCGCGCAAGGTCTTGTAGACATCGTCGCGCAAATCCGTGACGACGCTCTCGCGCAAGCCGTCGGTATCGACCTTGTAGATAATGCGCGAGCCGCCCAGCTTCTCCATCTTGTCGGCGACGAAGGCGGCGATCCTGGCACGCATCTTGTCGAACTGGCCGTCCTCGGCGCGCGCCGCGCGCGGCAGGACGATCGCCGAAGTCATGATCGCTGAAGTCATGATCGCCGAGGTCACGGCGAGCGCGACAATCAGCCGTGTGATGCGGTGCCGCGGGGGCGTGGTCATGATTTCCTCAAGTCTTGCGGCAGGACGCTGGCAGCGGAGTCCGATGCATGTTCTTGGTCCCCGGATCGGGCCGGGAGGTTCAATGGCCACGAAGACGAGTGCTACGGCCGTAGCCGTTCGGCCATGGACGAACGCTCAATCATCCATCATTCTGTCGGCGCTCGACCGGCTATCGGCCGAGGCCTCGCCGACCAAAATGTCAAAAGACAGGGGGCGGGGAAATGCATCTGAGGGAGGACGGAATTCCATGGCGGGCATCCACGCGCTCGATCGGTTCATCGGCAACGACTATCCGGACTTCGCGACGGACGCAGAGGTCCGGGCCTTCGAGCAGGTCCCTTACGCCGATCGCGTCGCGGCCGAGAGCACCTATGACGCCATCAGGCTCGGTGCGGCGCGCAACCCCGACGGTGCGGCGATCCAGTTCCTGCAAAACGCCGATCCGGCCGATACGCCTGTGATGGTCACCTATCGCGATTTCGTCGCGCGCGTCACGCAGGCCGCCAACATGTTTCACGCGCTCGGCGTCGAGAAGGGCGATGTCGTCAGCTTCATGCTGCCGCTGGTGCCCGACGCCTTCGTGACGCTGTTCGGCGCCGAGGCCGCGGGCATCGCCAATCCCGTCAATCCGCTGCTCGAGCCGCACCAGATCGCGGAGATCCTTGAGGCCGCGAATACCAAGGTTCTGGTTGCGCTCGGGCCGATGCCGGGCACCGACATCTGGCAAAAGGTCGAGCAGATCCGTCCGCAGCTCAAACACCTCAAGGCGGTCGTGCAGGTGTTCGGGGGAGGCGATCCGGACAAGGGCATCTTCGCCTTCAACGACCTGATCAAGCAGCAGCCGTCCGACCGGCTTATCAGCGGGCGCAAGATTCTGGGTGGCGACATCGCCGCCTATTTCCACACCGGCGGCACCACCGGCACGCCGAAGCTTGTGCGGCACACCCACGCCAATCAGGTCTATCAGGCCTGGGCGCTCAATCTGCTGCTGAAGTCGAAGCCCGGCGCCAACATGCTGTTCGGCATGCCGCTATTCCACGTCGGGGGATCGCTGACGCAGGTGTTGCTGACGCTGTCCGCCGGCGGCTCATTGGTCGTGCTGTCGCCGAGCGGCTGGCGCAACCCGAATTCGGTGAAGAACATCTGGGGGCTGGTGGAGCGCTTCAAGCCGGAGGCGCTGTCGAGCGTGCCGACGGTGCTGGCGGCCACGCTTGCGGTGCCGCCAGGCAATGCGGACATCTCCAGCCTGAAATATGCCGCCGGCGGCGGCTCGGCGATTCCCGTCGCCGTCGGCTCGGCGATCCAGGAGAAGCTGAAGCTGCCGGTGGTCGAGGTCTACGGCATGACCGAGACCTCGAGCGTGCACACGCTTGCTTATCCCAGCCGGCCGATCCGGCTCGGCTCGGTCGGCCTTCCCATGCCTTACGCGCGCGTGCGCATCGTGCAGCTCGATGCTGACGGCCGCCTGATCCGCGACTGCGCAGCCGACGAGATTGGCGTCGTCATCATGGCCGGGCCCGGCGTGTTCGGCGGCTATCTCAACGACGAGCACAACAAGGGCGCGTTCGTCGACGATGTCTGGGTCAACTCCGGCGACCTCGGACGTCTCGATGCCGACGGCTACCTCTGGATCACCGGCCGCGCCAAGGATCTCGTGATCCGCGGCGGCCACAATATCGATCCGGCGCCGATCGAAGAGATCATGTTTCGCCATCCCGCCGTCGGCTTCGCCGCCGTGGTTGGCCAGCCCGACGCCTATGCGGGTGAGCTGCCGGTCGGTTACGTGCAACTGAAGCCGGGCGCGACCATTCAGCCGGGCGAGCTCGAGTCCTGGGTGCGCGAGCGGACGCCGGAGCGCGCCGCCGTTCCGGTGCAGGTCATTCCGATCGACCCGATGCCGGTGACGGGCGTCGGCAAGGTGTTCAAGCCGCAGCTGCGCTGGGACGCCGCGCAGCGCGTGTTCGCCAAGGTGCTGTCGCCGCTCACTGAGCGCGGCATCGATTGCAGGGTGAAGGTCGGCGCCCACGGCAGTCACGGCTCGATCGCCACTGTGACGCTCGCGGGCCTGCCGGCAGACCAGCGCGAACTCGTCGCTGGTGAGGTGCACACGCTGCTCGATCCGTTCGTGATGCGGCACGAGGTGGTGCAGGCGTAGGTAAGGGCACGCGAGGCTTGCGCGCCTCGCCGCGAGCGCGCATCATCCTCTCAAAAAATGGGGGGAAGCCGATGCCTGAACTCTCTCGCCGCCATTACCTTCAACAATTGTCGGCCGTGTTCGGATCCGCTGCGCTGTCCGGATTGTCACGGCCGGCATGGGCGTCAGAGCCGGACATTCCGCCGGAGGGCATCGGCAAGGGCATCAAGCATATCTCGTACAGCGATGTCGGCGGCCGGCCCGACACCGTGCAGGTGATGTTCAACCGGCAGCACGTCTATGTCGGACACATGTTCAGCGACGGCGTGACGATCCTGGACGCATCCGATCCGCGCGCACTGAAACCGGTCAATTTCTTCACTGCCGGGCAATACACCCGCACCCACCATCTGCAGGTGGCGGAAGACCTGCTGCTGCTTGCGAACGGCGCCAACATCGTCGCGATGCAGTCCTACGACAGCATGCGCGGCTATTTCGAGAATTCGCTCGCCGACAGCATCACCAAGGCCAAGAAATTCCGCTCCGGCCTGTCGATCCACGACATCTCGAAACCGGGCGAGATGCGCGAGGTCGCGTTCCTCGAAATGCCGGGCTTCGGCATCAACCGGCTGTGGTGGCCCGGCGGCCGCTATGCCTATGTGTCGGCGCATTTCGACGGCTTCACCGACCACATCCTTTGCGTGGTCGATCTCAAGGCCATCACCAAGCCGGAGATCGTCGCGAAATGGTGGCTGCCGGGCATGAACCGCGCGGCCGGCGAGCTGGCGACGCCCAAGGGCAAGCGCTTTGCGCTGCATCACATGATCACGGCGGGCGATCGCGGCTATGCCGCCTGGCGCGACGGCGGCTTCACCATCCACGACATCGGCGATCCCGCCAATCCGAAGCTGCTCTCGCACATCAACTGGTCGCCGCCCTTCGCCGGCGGCACGCATACGCCGCTGCCGCTGCCCAAGCGTCAGCTCGCCATCGTCGCGGATGAAGCCAATGCGGATCAATGCGCCAAGGGCCTGTTTCATACATTCGTGCTTGACGTGCGCGCGCCGCAAAATCCGGTGCCGATCGCGACGCTGCCGACGCCACGCGATCGCGACTTCTGTGCGAAGGGCACCTTCGGTCCGCATAATCTGCATGAGAACCGCCCCGGCTCCTTCCAGAGCGAGGAGACGATTTTCGCGACCTACAACAATGCCGGCGTCAGGGTGTTTGACGTCACGGATCAGTTTGCGCCGAAGGAGATCGCGTATTGGGTGCCGCCGGTACCGAAGAAGCTGATCGATCCCCGGCCGAACGTCGCGCTCGCAGCCAAGACCTGCGATTCCTATGTCCGGCCCGACGGGCTGATGTTCGTGTCGGACTGGAATGCCGGAATGCACGTGCTGCAATATCAGGGGTAATCGCCGCGCAGCGGGAGTCGGCGACTTGTCCGCCGTGGCCACCTCTTCCGATCGGGTGATGCCTCGCCGCTACCCGCGGATCGCTGCATTGGCCCTTTCGGCCGCGCCCGTCATCGCATCCTTGGCCGATTTCGCACCGTTGACCACTTCATTCACGCCGATCATGAAGGCGTCCAGGATCAGTCTTGATTGCGGATGGAAAAGAATCGCCTTGGCGCGGTCGACGTCGGCATTCTGCAAATTGATCAGCGCCGCCTCGGCGGCCTGCGAACCGAACGCCTTCCTGAAGCCCTCGCTCGACCAGGCCGACACGCGTGTCGTCGCCAGCCCTGCTGCAGCAGTCTGCAGCGAGGTCGCCTTGCTCGTCGCCCAGAGCAGGAACAGGAAAGCCGCGCGCTTGTTTCGCGATTTGGAATTGATGCACGCCTGCCAGTGCGACATGAAGGGGACGGGGCCGCGACCGGCGAGATGCGGAAAGGTTGCAAACCCGGCCTGCTTCGCGACACGGCTTTTCGCTGGATTGGAAATGTCGGTCGCGAAGTTGCTGCTGTCGATCGCCATGGCCGTCCGCCCCTGCAGGAAGTCGTCCAGCACGTGGTACCATTCGTAGCTGCCGACGCCGGCAGGCCCGGCCTGACCGAGCAACTGTCCGTACATCTCGACGGCCGCGATCCCCTCAGGGCTCGCGAAAACGACCCTGTTGTGCTCGACCATGGCTCCACCGTAGGAGAACAGGAAGCCCATGGCTGGCGGGGAGGAATTGCCGCTCGCCTGGGCCCGCATCGCGATCCCCGACATCCCGTTGCTCTTGACCGCCTTGGCGGTGACAAGCAGCTCGTCGAAAGTCTGGGGTACCGGCTGGTCCTTGGCTGCCAGCGCATCGCTGTTGATGAACAGGGTCGTCGCCTCTGAGGTAATCGGGACCGCGTACCGTTCGCCGTCCGACCACAGCGGGAAGGCGCGGGCCGTCTTGAGCAGGTCGCTCTCGTCATACCAGGCGGGGTCGGTCAGCGACTTCATGGAATAATAGCCGTTCAGTGGCTCCACCCATCCGTTCGTGATGCCCTGGCCATAGGTCGTGAACATGAAGACGTCGGGCGTGCTACTGCCGCGAGCGAGCCTGATCGGCAGCGCGCCGAGGTAGGTGGTTTCCAGCTGGAAATCGATGGTGACGTTGATGCCGGTGAGGATGGTGAACTCCGGCAACAGCGGCGCGATCGCGTTCGACCACGGATGGATCGCACCCGAAAGTGCGATCGTCTGTCCCGCAAATTGCTTCCAGTCGATCGCGGCGTTGGCGTTAGCCGCAGCGGAATCCTCGGCAAAGCCCCATCGCGGCAGCGCGGTCAGGCCCGCGCCAGCCGTCCCCAGTCCCTTGATGAAACTGCGGCGGCTCGCCGGATGGCTCAATGAGTTTTCACCCTGTGCCATGATGATGCTCCTTGAATCAACCAAGGGCATTCATCCATAGCACACGCACGGTGCCGCAGTCCTGCGACATCACGGCCCGACCTCTGGCGTATCCGATGAATGTCGGGTTCCCGACCTCCTTATCCGTGCTATTGTCCCATCATGCTCTGGCGTCGGCACCAGAACACGCGCGGTCACACGAGCATCGAAGACCCACGGCCAATGTCCGTTCCTGTTCGGGCCCTGCCTCTGCGATGGTTTGCTCGTCCGCTGATCCTTGCGGTCGCAGTGCTTGTGACCCTGTTTGCCGCGACCAGCTTCCTCGGCCTGCAATATTGGCAGGAGCGGCAAGCAGCTCATCACTTCATCGAGCATAGCCGCCAGGTCCTCGAAACGCTTGATCGGCTGCGGGCGATCGTCGCGGAACTGGAGACTGAAAGGCGCGGGTATCTCATGACCCTCGACCCCGCCTATCTCAAGGCCTACGGCGTCTCTGACGAAAGCGTACGGCGCGAGGCTCAGGCGCTGCAGATGTTGGTGGCGGATGATCCGTTGCAGGGCCTTCGGGCCGGACATCTGGCGCTGACCGTTACAGCCACGCTGCGCGAGATCGACGAGCTGCTGAAGACGGCCGGCACGTCCGGGCTGGCCGCGCTGGCAATGATCCGCAGCATGGACGAGATCCGCTCGCAAATCGACCAGATGGTGGATCACGAGCGCTTTCGGCTCGCCGGCCGGGAGGCGCGCGCAGAAGCATTCGAGCAACGCTGGACCTGGCTGATCGCCGGCGCCGTTGTCCTCGTCGTCGCGCTGGCCGCAGCGGCGCTGGCGCTCGCGCGGCTCGAAGCGAAACGGCGGCGGGAGGCGACCGAGGAGAACATCCAGCTCCAGAGTGATCTTGCAGCACGGGATATCAAGATCAGGCGCCTGTTCGATGCCAACATCATCGGCATCATCATCTGGGAAGTCGAGGGGCGCATTCTCGAGGCCAACGATGCCTTCCTGCGCATCGTGGGATACGACCGGGAAGATCTCGCCGCAGGGCGCCTGCATCGGACCGACCTCACGCCGCCGGAATGGCGCGACCGCGACTTGCAGACCGTGACGGAACTGAAGCGGGTCGGGACGGCCCAGCCATTCGAGAAGGAGTATGTGCGGAAGGACGGAAGCCGCGTTCCGGTGCTGATCGGTGGGACCATGTTCGGAGAAGGTACGGATCATGGCGTCGGCTTCGTCCTCGATCTGACGGCTCTCAAGCGGGCGGAAGCCGAAGGCCGCGAACACGAGCGGCGCTACCGTGAAGCGCTGATGGAGCTCGCGCACGCCAATCGCGTCACCACGATGGGACAGCTAACCGCTTCGATCGCCCATGAAGTCAATCAGCCGATCGCCGCGATCGTGGCGAACGCCGAGGCCGGGCTGAATTGGCTGGAGGCGCGACCGCCAAACCTGGAGCGGGTTCGACAGACCCTCGACTGGATCACCGGTGATGGTATGCGAGCCGGCGACATCATCGGCCGGATCCGGGCGCTCATCAGGAACGCGCCCCCGCAAAAAGAGACCCTGGAGATCAACCCGGCGGTGCTTGAGGTCATCGCGCTGACACGCAGCGAAGCGTTCAAGAACGGCGTCTCGGTGCGAATGCAATTTGCGGAGGGCTTGCCGCCGATTCAGGCCGACCGGGTTCAAGTTCAGCAAGTGGTGCTCAACCTGATCGTCAACGCGATCGAGGCGATGGCCGCGGTCGGCGAGGGGGGACGGGAGTTGCTGATCAGCACCGGTCGGGATGCATCCGACGGCGTCCACGTCACCTTGCGGGATTCCGGTCCGGGGCTGGATCCGAAGAACGTGGATCGCCTGTTCGAAGCCTTCTACACCACCAAGCCCACAGGCATGGGGATGGGTCTCGCCATCTGCCGCTCGATCATCGAGGCGCATGGCGGGCGGATGTGGGCCGGCGCAAACGAGCCGCGGGGCGCCTTCTTTCAGTTCACCCTGCCTCTCGCCTCAGACGAGACCGCATCCAGCCCGCTGGAGACGGAAGAGCCAACGGGGCAACGCTCTGCGGCTCGATGACGGGCTCCGCGTTGCGTGGCCCTTTGGCGGCAATGTCGCCCGGGCCACGGCTGCCGCGAAGCGACGCTAGCCCGCCGGCATCCGCGTCTCCACCAGGCGCGCCCAGTAGGAGGCGCCGTGGCCGAGGATGTTGTCGTTGAAGACATAGGCCGGGTGGTGGCACTCGTTGCCGTCGCCCATGCCGACCAGGATCATCGCGCCGGGACGCGCTTCCAGCATGAACGAGAAGTCCTCGGCGCCCATCATCGGGATGAACTTGTCGTTGACGCGCTCGGCACCGACGATGTCGCGGGCGACGTCGGCGGCAAGGCCGGCCTCGCGCGCATGGTTCATCGTCACCGGATACATCCGCGTGTACTTGGTCTCGGCCGAGCCGCCATAGGCGCGGGCGACGCTTTCGGCGACCTCGCCGATGCGGCGCTCGACGAGATCGCGCACTTCAGGATCGAGCGTGCGGACGGTGCCGCCGAGCTCGGCGACTTCAGGGATGATGTTGAAGGCCGTGCCGGAGTGGAATTGCGTGATCGAAATGACGGCGGACTTCAGCGGATCGACGTTGCGCGCGACGATCGACTGCAGCGCGTTGACGATCTGCGAGCCGATCAGCACGCTGTCGACGGATTTGTGCGGACCGGCGCCGGCGTGGCCGCCCTTGCCGTGGACGGTGATCTGGATGTTGTCGGAGGAGGCCAGCATCGCGCCGGGCGTGGTCGCGAAATGGCCCTCGGGCAGGCCCGGCATGTTGTGCATGCCGTAGACCTCCTGGATGTTCCAGCGCGTCATCAAGCCGTCCTCGACCATCGCCTTGCCGCCGCCGCCGCCTTCCTCCGCAGGCTGGAAGATCATGATCGCGGTGCCGTCGAAATTGCGCGTCTCGGCGAGATATTTGGCGGCACCGAGCAGCATGGCGGTGTGGCCGTCATGGCCGCAGGCGTGCATCTTGCCGGGAACCTTGGAGGCGTAGGCGACGCCCGACGTCTCCATGATCGGCAGCGCGTCCATGTCGGCACGCAGCCCGATGGTCTTGCCGGAGGCCGACTTGCGGCCGCGGATCACGCCGACGACACCGGTCCGGCCGATGCCCGTCACCACCTCGTCGCAGCCGAATTCGCGCAAGCGATCGGCGACGATGCCGGCGGTGCGATGGACCTCGTAGAGCAGCTCCGGGTTCTCATGGAAGTCATGGCGCCAGGCGGCCATTTCGTCGGAGAGGGCGGCAACGCGGTTGACGATGGGCATGAGGGGATCCGTTTCTTGTTCGTGGGGTAGGTTAGCGTAGCGTAACCCACCGCCGTGTCACGAGGAATGGTGGGTGATGCCTGCGGCTAACCACCCGGCAGTTTCTACGGACGCGCGCTCAGCTCTCGCCGAACACGCGCTTGAAGATCGTGTCGACATGCTTGAGGTGATAGCCGAGGTCGAACTGCTCCTCGATCTCGGCGTCGGTGAGATACTTCTTCACTTCAGTGTCCTTCTTCAGGAGCTGGAGGAAGTCGCCTTCGCCGCGCCAGACCGGCATCGCGTTGCGCTGCACCAGCTTGTAGGCATCCTCGCGGCTTGCGCCCTTCTGGGTCAGCGCCAGCAGCACGCGCTGCGAATGCACGAGGCCGCCGAGGCGGTCGAGGTTCTTCTGCATGTTGGCGGGATACACCAGCAGCTTGTCGATCAGGCCGGCGAGGCGCACCAGCGCAAAGTCGAGCGTCACGGTGGCATCCGGGCCCATCATGCGCTCTGCGGAGGAGTGCGAGATGTCGCGCTCGTGCCAGAGCACGACGTTTTCCAGGGCCGGCGTCACATAGGCGCGGACCATGCGGGAGAGGCCGGTGAGGTTTTCCGACAGCACCGGGTTGCGCTTGTGCGGCATCGCGGACGAGCCCTTCTGCCCTTCGGAGAAGAACTCTTCGGCCTCCAGCACCTCGGTGCGCTGCATGTGGCGGATCTCCACGGCAATGCGCTCGACCGAGGAGGCGATCACGCCAAGCGTCGAGAAATACATCGCATGGCGGTCGCGCGGGATGACCTGAGTGGAGATCGGCTCGGGGACGAGGCCCATCGCCTTGGCGACGTGCTCTTCGACGCGCGGGTCGATCTGGGCGAAGGTGCCGACGGCGCCGGAGATGGCGCAGGTCGCGACTTCCTTGCGCGCCGCGATCAGGCGCTCCTTGGCGCGCGAGAATTCGGCATAGGCATAAGCGAGCTTGAGGCCGAAGGTCACAGGCTCGGCGTGGATGCCGTGGCTGCGGCCGATAGTCGGCGTCATCTTGTGCTCGAAGGCACGCTTCTTCAGCGCGGCCAGCACCTTGTCGAGATCGGCGAGCAGGAGGTCGGCGGCGCGGGTGAGCTGGACGTTGAGGCAGGTGTCGAGCACGTCGGAGGAGGTCATGCCCTGGTGCACGAAGCGCGCTTCGGGGCCGACGATTTCGGCAAGGTGGGTCAGGAAGGCGATGACGTCGTGCTTGGTCTCGCGCTCGATCTCATCGATGCGGGCGACGTCGAAAGTGGCGTCCTTGGCCTTGGCCCAGACCGTCTTCGCGGCCTCCTTGGGGATCGTTCCGAGCTCGGCGAGAGCGTCCGCCGCGTGCGCCTCGATCTCGAACCAGATCTTGAACCGGGTCTGCGGCTCCCAGATCGAGGCCATTTCCGGGCGGGTATAGCGGGGGATCATCAGACTGCTCCAGGAAGGTGGGCGGGCGGCCCAAGGGGGCGGCGACCGGCCAAAATGCTTTTTACGCCGTGATTTAGCAGAGCGGGCAGGGCGAAACAAACGATCTGGACCCCAGGCGAGGGGGATCGGCGAGCTATCCACCGCCCCTGGACCAGCCCAAGCTGAGGAGACGCCGCCCACAAAAGTTAACTGTCAATCACGGATCATTGACTGACAGATATTGAAATCTGTCAGCGGGACGTGTATATCCGTTCTCGGACGCTCCGATTGGGCGTCCCGCGGCGACCCGCCCGGGGAGCCCGAGGTCCGAAACAGTTGCGGATCGCGGGACATAAGGAGGTTGGGACCGCGGACGAATGGAGACTTAAGACAATGACGACCGAAATCATCAACTTCACCGGAACGATTGGGCATTGGCTCAATTTACTGGTTGCGCGCCAGATCGCGGCGCAGGCTGCAAAACTGCCTCATTAAGGCGAGAGCTTTCCGAAACGACCGGCACGGGCGCTTCGGAAGCAGCTCCATCGCCGGGTAACTGAGCCCTCAACGGGAACATGGTGCTGGCATGAATGAAGCCGTGATCTTGACGCCGGAGCGGATCCTCGAAGTCACCGAGGACGTTCTGCGGCGCTACGGACTTGCCAAGGCCACCGTGGTTGACGTTGCCCGTGCGCTCGATGTGAGCCACGGCAGCGTCTATCGCCATTTCCCGAGCAAGGCCTCGCTGCGCGAGGCCGTCGCCAAACGCTGGCTGGATCGCATCGACGCGCCGTTGCTGGCGATCGCCGAGGAGCAGGGGCCGGCGCCGGCCCGACTCGACCGCTGGCTGCGCACGCTGTTCGCCGCCAAGCGCTCGCGCGTGCTCGACGATCCCGAGATGTTCGACACCTATCTGACGCTGGCGCGCGAGGCTTGCGCCGCCGTCAAGTGCCACAAGGACACCATGATCGACCAGATCGCGTCGATCCTGACCGACGGCGTGAAGCAGGGCGTGTTCGAGGTGGGCGACGTCAAGGCCACCGCCCGCGCCATCTTCGATGCCACCGTCCGCTTCCACCACCCGGCACATGCCGACGAGTGGAAGGACGCCGATCTGCCCGCTCGTGTCGATGCGACCCTGGCGCTGGTGCTGCGCGGGTTGAAGGCGGCCTAGACCGACACGGTCCCGCCAAAGCGTGTAACTGTCGATTCAGCCTTTCGCCTTGTGCAAAAGGGCCTCCTCGCGAAGGGCAGGCGAGTGGGTCGATTGCCTTCCGTTGGAGGATGGGACAACCGGCGGGCTCTCCGGATATGTGTTCACCGCGATTTCGACGGCGTCCTTCGACCGCTTCCGAATGCGGTAGAATGTAAGCTCCTGATCGAGTGCGGGGCAGCGGAAGTGGACGACGGCCGTATCCGGCAAGCGGCAGAGTTCGTCGATGAGCTCGCCCACGGTGAGGAGCGGAGGATCGACGACCGTTCGGTGCATGGCCTTACTCATGGCGCAACTCCTTCACTCTGCTGCTAACCAAAGCGCGACGGTGTCGGTTCCATTCCGCTCGCCTCAAGCGCTGGATAAAGGCGCGAACTGTGCGCCGCCGCGCTAGAGCGCGGATCCCGACCGCAGGCCGCGCGACCGTAAGATGCCGAACGGGTCTTCACGCCCGGCCAGTTTCCGATATGTCGCAAGGTCGTCGAGCGTCGGACCTTCTCCCCGTCGGACATTCCCACTCGTTCCAACCGGAATCGACGTGCCGAGGCCGGCATAGAGATAGCTGTCGCCGAACGCCTTCTTGAGCGCGGCAAAAGTCGGCTCACCGGTGCAATGTCCCGGTGCTACGGCGTCGACCTTGAACCTGTCCTTCAGAGCGGTAACGACTTTCGCGATTGCCTCGTCAGGCGCCACGACCAGATGAAATCCGCCGGCGATGAGATGAATCCTGGGATTGATACCGGTCGCCGCTTCGACAATGCGCTCGATCCCGGGGTGCGAACAACCGACCAGAAGGACTACGCCTTCTGCGGTGTTGACGGCCAGAGATAGCTCCTTGAGTTCTCGTGTCCCGGGCGCGTCGGAGATCAGCGAAATCAGTGTGATCCCAGGAGCAATCTCGGTCGTTTGATCGATCAGTTCGAAGTTTGCGTTGGCCCATGCCGAGCCGAACTTCATCACCGCTGGGGGCTTGCCTCCGTAGTACCGCATCTCCGGTGGCAGGGCCTCGTCTTTCCGGAAGAAGCCGGAAGGCAGCGAAGAGCCGTAGATGCCAAATCCTTCCTTCGGCGCGTAGATCTTGACGGTCGGATTGACGCTCAGGACGTAGGACAAGCCCGCCATATGATCGGAGTGGCGGTGCGAAAGAACGACAAAGTCGAGGTCCGAGAGGTTGACGCCCCTGGCCTTCACGTTTGCCGCGAAGATCTCGGGGTCGTTACCCGTGTCGAACAGGATGCGTTTTCCCGCGACTTCGACAAGGGCGGAAAAACCCCAGTCCTTTGTCATCGCGTCATTTGTGCCGAAGGCGTCATAAAGAATGGTGATCTGGTCTTTCGCCTCGGCTGCTGTGCTCTCGGTGGTTCCGGTCGCGACAACGTTGAAGGCGATCAGTGCGGCAAGAAGACTGTCCCTGATGTTCATGGAAGCGTCTCCTGTTGTCATGCAAAACATACAACGGGAACGAGCGCGGCTTCGAAAGAGCCGGGAGGCTCGCGTCAAGATCGGAGCCCAACAGACACACACCGGCGGTCTCGCGCGGATGCCGTGGCTGCGATCGAGCCTAGCACAATCCGAGAGCCACTGGAGACCTTCGTTGGGGCGGCCGGCCGGAACCGGATAGGCGTCCAGCCGCGAAGCCCTAGATCCTCGTCAGCCCGCAGCTCGCTGCCAGCCGCACCAGTTGCGCGTCGGTGCGCGCGCCGGTCTTGGTCTTAATCAAATAGTGATAGTTCTGCACCGTCTTGACACTGAGATTGAGATGCGCAGCAATCTGCTCGGTCGTAGCGCCGCCGGCGAATTGGCGCAGGATCTCGATCTCGCGCTCACCCAGTTGGTCCAGCGCCGAGCCCGCCGACAGGCTGTCCTCGGCCAAAATGTGCGCGATGTCGTCGCTCATGGCGCGCTCGCCGCGCGCAACGCTGCGGATCGCGGTGACGACCGCGGAGGGTTCGCTGCTCTTGGTGACGAATCCGCTGGCTCCGGCGCTGAAGGCGGCTTTCACCAGCACGGCCTCGTTGTGCATCGTGAAGACGAGGATGCGCGCCCGCGGGCTGCGCGCGCGGATGTTGCGGATCGCCTCCAGCCCGCTCGCGCCGGGCATCGAGATATCCAGCAGGACGACATCAGGGTCGTGCGCCTTGAAGGCGCCGTAGGCGTCGGCCGCGTTGTCGGCTTCCGCCACGACATGGAGATCGCCCTGGCTCTCCAGCACGCGCCGGTAGCCTTGCCGCACGATCGGATGATCGTCGACCAGCAGCACGGAGATGCCTGTTGCCGCAACATCGCTCATGTCGGCCTCATGCGGCGAGCGGGATGGTGGCGGCGACGCTGAGGCCTCCTCGCGCAGGCAGGATCGAGAGCGATCCGCCGGCCGCCGCGACCCGCTCGCGGATGCCGATGAGGCCGAAGCCGGCCGACTGCGCCACGCGCGCGGCGTCGCCGCCGCCGTCGTCCTCGACACGGATCAGCAACGCGTCGTCGTCACCGGCGCGCCGCTCGATGCGCAAGGAGATTTCGCGCGCCGAGCTGTGGCGCAGTGCGTTGGTCAGGCATTCCTGCGCCACGCGATAGGCGGTGGTGGCGGCCGGGCCGCTGATGTCGGTGAGGTCGCCCCTGAGGTCGAGCCGGATGGTCGGCTGGGCAGCGCTTTGCGAGCGCCAGCTGTCCACCAAATTGACCAAGCTGGCCTCGAGCCCAAGCTCCTCGGGCAGGGGATTGCGCAGGCGTTTGAGCGCATCGCGCAACGAGGCCATCAGATGATGGGTGGCCTGCGAGATCATGCGCGCGTCCTGCGCGATTGCGTTATCCTTGCTCTCCTTCGCGCTTGCGGTCTCGATCGTGTTGGCGAAGGCGAGGATGGCGGAGAGATTTTGGCCGAACTCGTCGTGCAGCTCGCGGGCGAGCGCGCGGCGTTCGTCGTCACGGATCTCGATCAGCCGCCTTGTCAGCGCCGCGCGCTGTTCGGTGGCTTCCTCGAGCCGGCCGCCGAGCTCGCCGACGGCGCTGCCGATCATCGCCAGCTCCATGGAGCGGAAGCGCGGCAGTTTCGTGCGATACTGGCCCCGCGCCATGCGCTGGAGCGCGGCGACGATGGTGCGCGCCGGCGCCAGCGCGTGCGCGATGGCGAGCGACGCCAAGAGCGCGATCGCCGCCGCCATCAGAAGCGCGACGTCGACCACGTTGAGGAGATACTCCCAGGCAAGCGAGATGGCCGCTGCGGCATCCGGCGTCGCGACGACCGTTCCGGCGGCTGCCGCGCGGGGACTGACGGGCCTTATCACTTCGGCGTGGCTGCCGAGGAAGATGGGTACGATCGCGGTGAACCAGTGCGGCGGCGTCTTGCCTAGCCCCACGCTCTGGCCGCAGAGCGGCCGTTCGAATGCGATGGCCGGCTGGAACTCGACGCAGACGCCGGGCGAGATCAGCTTCATCGTCTCCAGGGTGCGCCACTCCGGAACCGGCAAGAGCTGCTCGCGCGTTCTGCTGCTGCGCAACAAGAACTCGTGCCAGTACAGCGCCTGAAGTGCCTGCGCGACCCGCTGCGCCGAGGCCGCGGTCGCCCGGTCGACGCTGCGATAGGCGTCGAACGTGGCCCAGACGGTCGCCGCGCCAAGGCAGAGCGCGACAATGAGAAGCAGACGGGCGACAAGCTGAAGCACGAGGCGCATGCGATCACCCTCAACGTTTGGTAAGGTCAGCCTAACAACGCCGCCGCGCCTTGCCAATTGCGGGGTTTGGGCCGGATTGCAGCTCGGGCAAATTTCCCAAGCCGGATTGGGCATGGCTCTTTGGACCGCGCGCGGCGGCTTTGATCTAATCGGGGTGGAATCGTTGCAGGCCAATCCCTGCAAGCCAGGAGCAGTGCAGCATGAGTTCGATGACGATTGGACCGATCGCGGGGTCTGCTGCCGACCCATCCGAGCGCAGTGCGCTGCTGTTCTGGATGATCTTCACCGGGCTGTCGATCTTCGCCGTCGTGCTGCTGTGGCGCTTCGGCCTGATCCGTCTGATGCTGAGCTCGGACCGCACTTACATTTCCAGCGTGATCGCGCTGCTCTATGTCGTCACCTGCGGCCACTGCTTCCTGCGGACGCGGGCGATCGCCCGTGAAGGCGCGGCGGCGCGGCGCTGCCGGGCGGTGCTCGCGGCGCCCGGGGGCAGCAAGGTGCTCGACGGCAGCGCGGCCGCGCTGCCACGCGGGCTGGTGCGGGACCATATCGAGAGCCTCGTGACGAAAGCGTCCGCGCAGGACTACCGGGCGGTCGACCAGACGCTGCTGCTGCGGACGCTGGCCGACCGGCTGCGCGGCTCCAACGGGTTCGGTGCCTTCGTCTCGGACACGCTGATGAAGCTCGGCCTGCTCGGCACCATCATCGGCTTCATCATCATGCTGGCGCCGATCGCGGGGCTGGACGCCGCCGACAAGGTCGCGATGCGTTCCTCGATGGGGCTGATGAGCGACGGCATGGCGGTCGCGATGTACACGACGCTGGCGGGCCTCGTCGGCTCGATCCTGGTGCGCATCCAGTATTACATGCTGGATGCCGCGACCCAGCGCGTGTTCTCGGACGCGGTGGTGCTGACCGAGACCTATGTGACGCCGGTGCTGGAGCGCAAAGGCGCTGGAACCGCGTCATGATGGATGACTTTGGTCTCTATCCACGCGAGGAGCCGTTCGATCCGCTGGGCGTGCTGCTGTTCAAGGCGCTCCAGGTGATCGCTTTCCTGTTCTTCCTCGCGCTCCTCGCGGTGTCGCCCGATGCCAAGGACGGCAAGATCGATTCCAAGGCCGAGTTCATGATCACGCTGGACTGGCCGGACAGCCATCCAGACGATCTCGACCTGTTCGTGCAGGATCCCGCCGGCAACATCGCCTGGTATCGCCACCGCGAAGCCGGCTTCCTCACGCTCGATCGCGACGACCGCGGCGGGGCCAACGACTTCATCATGGTCAACGGCAAGAAGATCGCCTCGCCGATCCGCGAGGAGATCGTCACGGTGCGCGGCATCCTCGCCGGCGAATACACCGTCAATGTCTCACATTTCGTGGCGACGACCGGCGAACCGGTCCAGGCCAATGTGAAGGTGCAGAAGCTCAATCCGACCGCGCAGGTGGTCTTCGACAACAAATTCACGCTCGATCACACCGGCGACGAGAAGACCGCGGTGCGGTTCCGGCTCGATGCCGAGGGCAAGGTCGTCAATGTGGACCAGCGGCCGAAATCGCTGCTGGAGACGTTCCGCAGCAGTTGGCGCAACGGCGCCGATCTCGACCCGAGGACCGGTGTGAGCAAGAACGCTGTGAGGGTGCGCCGTGACTAGCCTGCAGACGGTCATCCTCACGCTGTCGGTCGCCTACGCCGTCATCGGCGCGCTGCTGCTGGTCGTGCTGGTCTATGCGCGGCTGCACTGGTCGTTGAAGGCCGTCGCGGTGGTCGTGACCAGCGCCTTCTATGTCGTCAGCTTCACCGAGATGCGCGGACTGCTCGGCTGGGCCAGCGCCGACCGGCTGCCGGCGACCTTCAAGCTGCTGAAGGCCCGCATCGTCGAGCCGCATTCGCTGGAAGGCGATCCCGGCTCGATCTATCTCTGGGTCGAGCAGCTCGACGAGGACAATCGGCCGAGCGGCATCCCGCGCGCCTTTCGTGTGCCCTACAATGACAGGCTGGCCGACAAGACCCATGCGGCGGAGAACGAGATCGCGCTGGGACATCCGCAAGGCGGCCGCGCCGCCGATTTCGGCGGCGGCGATGGCAGCCTGATCGACATGGTCCGGGAATATGTGACGCCTAAGACCATTCTGGAGACCAGCGGAGGCGATTCCTCGACCGGCGAATTCCTGGCACCACCCGCCGGCGCGCAAGGCGCGGTGTTCACCCCGATTCCGCCGCCCCGGATGCCGCCGAAAGACGAGCAATAGGCTCTTCACCATCGCGACAGGGGCACGCTGGAAAACGCACCCGCACTGGCGCATCTTCTTGACGTCCCTCAATTTGGCCTTATCGGCTTCCGATAAGACCTTTGGGGTGGAGGGTGCGTGCTTCTCGCTGTCTTCTCGGATATCCACGGCAACCGGCAGGCGTTCGAGGCCTGCCTGAAGGTTGCCCGCGCGAAGGGCGCGGAGCGGTTCGTCCTGCTCGGCGATTTCGTCGGCTATGGCGCCGATCCGGAATGGGTCGTGGATACCGCGATGGGTCTGGTCCGGGAGGGCGCCATCGCCGTCCGCGGCAATCATGACGAGGCGGTCAACACCACGACCGAAGCCATGAATGCGGAGGCGCAGATCGCGATCGAATGGACGCGCGGACGGCTCGACGTCGCGCAGCGGCGGTTCCTCGCCGAGCTGCCGATGCTCGTGGATGAGAAGGAGCGCCTTTACGTCCACTCGGAGGCCTCGAGCCCGCAGCGCTGGCACTATGTCCGTTCGACAGCGGATGCCGCCAAGAGCCTGATATCGACGCCCGCCCATGTCACCTTCTGCGGCCACATCCATCGCCCGGCGCTCTATTCGATGTCGGTGACGGCGAAGATGACGGGCCTCGTGCCCAAGACCGACGTTTCCGTGCCGCTGCTGCGCGGGCGGCAATGGCTGGCCGTGCTCGGCTCGGTGGGCCAGCCTCGCGATGGCGATCCATCCGCAGCCTTCGTGCTGTTCGACACCGTGTCGTGCCAGATCACCTATTGCCGCGCGCCCTATGATATCGCGAGCGCGGCGAACAAGATTCGCGAGAACGGCCTGCCGCCCTGGCTCGCCGACCGGCTGTCGCAGGGACGCTGACGGCGATGCCGCAATCCCTGGTCAAATCAGGCGCCGAGATCGACGGCTACACCATCGGTGAATGCGTCCATGCCGGCGGCATGGCGACGCTGTGGACCGTCACCCATCCCGGCATCGACGTGCCGCTGCTGATGAAGATTCCGCGGGTGTCGGAGGGCGAGGACCCCGCCGCGATCGTCTCGTTCGAGATGGAGATGATGATCTTGCCGCGGGTCGCCGGGCCGCACGTGCCCTCGTGTTTCGGCACCGGCGACTTCGCGCACCAGGCCTACGCCGTGATCGAGCGCATTCCCGGGACCACGCTCTACAAGCGGCTGCCCGACCTGCCGCTCCCATACGAGGAGGCGCGGCAGCTCGTCGCGAAGATCGCCGCCGCGCTGGCCGATCTGCACCGGCAGAACGTGATCCATCACGACATCAAGCCGAGCAGCATCATGTTCCGCGATAGCGGCGAGGCGGTCCTGATCGATTACGGCCTGTCGCACCACAACCATCTGCCGGACCTGTTGCAGGAGGAATTCCGCCTGCCTTACGGCACCGCGCCCTACATGGCGCCCGAGCGGCTGTTGGGGGTACGCGACGATCCGCGCAGCGATCTGTTTTCGCTGGGTGTGCTGCTCTA
Organism: Bradyrhizobium sp. MI1.7; assembly: GCF_055811795.1. Taxonomy (NCBI): domain Bacteria; kingdom Pseudomonadati; phylum Pseudomonadota; class Alphaproteobacteria; order Hyphomicrobiales; family Nitrobacteraceae; genus Bradyrhizobium; species Bradyrhizobium sp. MI1.7. Next base: position 3,356 of record NZ_JBVVPO010000059.1, on the reverse strand, counting down.
TTTCTTCACCACCGGCGAGCGTCCCTTCGGCGAGGGCGAGACGTTGCGCGCGATGCGTCGCCGGCTGTGGCGCGATCCGCATCCGCCGCGCGAATTGCGCGCGGACTATCCGCCCTGGCTTCAGGAGGTGGTGCTGCGCTGTCTCGAGATCGAGCCGGTGCGGCGCTATCCGACCGCGTCCCAGCTCGCCTTCGATCTCGCTCATCCGGACCAGGTCAGGCTCACCGCGCGTTCGGAACGGCTGAAGCGCGACCCCTTGAGCGTCGCCTGGCGGCGGCGCTTCAACCTGGGTGTCATGGCGCCGCGCGCGAAATCGGACGTCGCCGCGCAAATCGCCTCCAGCCCGATCCTCGCGGTCGCGCTCGACACGGTGGAAGGCGCGGGCGAGCTGAACGAGGCGCTGCGCGTGACGACCGAGCGCATTCTCGCGACGCTGCCGTCGGCGCGGCTTGCCTGCGTCAACGTGCTCAAGCTCAACCGCATCGCGATCGACCGGACGCTCGACGAGCAGGGCTCCAACAAGCATATCGACCGCCTGGTCGCGCTCCGGCATTGGGCGACGCCGCTCAAGCTGGATGAGAGCCGGCTGTCGGTTCACGTGCTGGAGGCCGTCGACCCCGCCGCGGCGCTGTTGGAATTCGCCGAGGTCAATCAGGTCGACCACGTCATCATCGGCGCACGGCAGAGCTCGTTCCGCCGCGCGCTGCTCGGCAGCGTCTCGGCCAAGGTGGCCTCGGAGGCGGCCTGCACCGTCACTGTGGTGCGGCCGCCGCGAATGGCTGCTGCGAAACCAGACGCCGGCGTCGTGTGGGGCTAGGAAAGATCACGCCGCGTGGGCGGCGTGGACGGAGCGCTTGCGGCGGATCGGCCAGCAGAATTGCGGGCCGGGCTCGCCGTGATCCGCGCCGCCGCCGAAATACTGGATGATCTCGCGGCAGGGCTCGCAATTGAAGAGGTTACGCGACGCAGATGCCTTGGTCATTTCCTTCAGGCAGTTCGGGCAGTGCGGTTTCATCGGGCGTGGTCCAGAACAGAATTCAATGCCGGCGCGGTGACCGGAGCGGGTGATCCGGGTCCGCCATCTCGGGCCCGGTGTCGTCGCGCCTCTCGCCTTCGGTGCGTTCGAGCCGACCGAAGAAATAGTCGAGGTCAGGATGCGGGCGCCGCGGGATGCGGCACCTGCGCTTCAGTTGACGCTTCACGAGCGCGATCTGCATGGGCTCAGGCCCGATACCAGTCGCGACGGACGATGCGGGCCGAACGTGCCGGCACCCTCGCCGGTCCGGCCGATGGGCCGAACACAACAAACGCACTGAAACCAAGCCACAACGCCACGCCAGTCCAAACCAGGGTCGTCGTCATGATGTGCTCCCGCGAAAACAGGCAAGAATCACTAGCGGTGATTTGCACGAATCAGGAAAGCCCGGAGGAGTACGGATCAAGGTGCAATTTAGGCATTGCGCGTCGCAACGCCCGTAAGACCCGCAGCTTTTCAGCAAATATGTTGCTTGTGCTTCAGATCGCTTCGCCGCGTGCGCCTGCGGCGGCGTTACGGATCGCGGCGATGTTGGTCTTGTACGCTTCCTGCGTGCCGCCCTTGAACACGGAGGTGCCGGCGACGAAGGCGTTGGCGCCCGCCGCGGCCAGGGGACCCGCGACATCGGGACCGACGCCGCCATCGACCTCGATGTCGATCGGACGTCCCGCCGTCATCGCGCGGATGTCGCGGATCTTGCCGATCGCAGACGGGATGAAGGCCTGGCCGCCGAAGCCGGGATTGACCGACATCACCAGCACGAGGTCGACGAGGTCGATGACGTATTCGAGCACGCTGATCGGCGTGCCCGGGTTGAGCGAGACGCCGGCCTTCTTGCCGAGCGCGCGGATCGCCTGGAGCGAGCGGTGCAGATGGGGACCGGCTTCCGCATGCACGGTGATGTGGTCACAGCCGGCTTTGGCGAAGGCCTCGAGATAGGGGTCGCAGGGCGAGATCATCAGATGCGCGTCGAAGATCTTCTTGGTGTGCGGGCGCATCGCCTTGATGACGTCGGGGCCGTAGGAGATGTTGGGCACGAAATGACCGTCCATCACGTCGAGATGGATCCAGTCGGCGCCGGCCGCGTCCACCGCGCGCACCTCTTCGCCGAGCTTGGAGAAGTCCGAGGCCAGGATCGAGGGCGCGATGGCCAGGGGGCGGGGAGTGAAGGCTGGGGTCATGGCGCGGTGTCCCGTGGCGGCCGTGAAAGATGATGCTCGCCTAACATGGGCCTCTCAGCCGGGCAATGCAGGGCTGGTGTGCTTCCTGTGGGCGGAAATTTCTGCCGCGACCGGCATGAATTGCCGGTGTTCCCGAGCCGCGCCAGGCGTCGCGAACGCGGATTTCATTGAGCTTTTTGCGCTGGCACGACACTTGCTGGCATCACCGCCAGAACATTGGCTGCGGCGTGCCGCATCGGTTGGAGTTGTGCAATGTTGTTTGCCCTTGGTGCCGTATCGAGCGCGCTCGACGCGATCCAGTCGCTGACGAACTCGAAATCGTCCTCGTCGACCCAGAAGACGGGGTCTTCGCAGAGCGCGCCGACCAATCCGTTCGCGATCGACAGCAGCAGCACGACGAGCAACGCGACCTCGCCGGTCAACGCGGGCAAAACTCCGCAGATCTCGCCGGAGACCATGAACGCGCTGTTCGCCGCGCAAAGCCAGTCGACGGACAGCACCGGCAGCGCGGCCAGCTCGACCTCGTCGAGCTCGACGTCTTCGACCTCGACGAGCCGCGACGCTGCGCTGAAGGACCTGTTCTCTCAGATCGACGGGGACGGCGACGGCAAGATCACCAAGTCCGAATTCGAGAACGCGCTCGGCGCTGGCGGCACCAACCTAGCGCAGGCCGACGACGTGTTCTCGAAGATGGATACGAATTCCGACGGCAGCGTCAGCCTGGATGAGATGTCGAAGGCGCTGAAGAGCGGCCATCACGGCCATGCCCACGGTGCCAGCGGCTCCGGCGATGGATCGGATTCCGCCTCGAAGCCGAGCGGCGGATCGACCTCGACCACGACGACCGCGGCCGACGGCTCGACCACCACCACCGTCACCTATGCCGACGGCTTCAAGATGTCGACGACGGTCCCGGGCGCCTCCAGCTCCTCTCGCAATTCGGCCTACGATCTGTTCGCGCAGTTGATGCAGCGGCAAGGCGGGCAGGGGCAAGGCGCCTCAGCGACCGCCGGCTCGTCGATGTCGATGAGCGTCTGACGCCCACTCGCTGTCATGCCCGGCTTGGGGGGGGGGGGGGGGGGGGGGGGGGGGGGGGGGGGGGGGGGGGGGGGGGGGGGGGGGGGGGGGGGGGGGGGGGG
>NZ_JBVVPO010000058.1:0-53242 GCF_055811795.1 Bradyrhizobium sp. MI1.7 | reverse complement strand
CCCCCCCCCCCCCCCCCCCCCCCCCCCCCCCCCCCCCCCCCCCCCCCCCCCCCCCCCCCCCCCCCCCCCCCCCCGGGCGCCCCCCCCCCCCCCCCCCCCCCCCCCCCCCCCCCCCCCCCCGGACTGGGTCTCGTTCAATCCGGCCGCGCCCCCGTGACGCGGCGGATTGAACATCGGCCGTAAAGGTCAGAGCCCGATCGGCTCAGGCCTCGTTCGCTGCGATCGATTCCATCAGCGAGACGAGCTGACGCTGCACCGTCTGGTCCTTGATCTTGCTGTAGGCGCGCAGCAGGCGGAGGCTGAAGGCGGAATCGAGGAACAGCAGGCTCTCGACTTCGCGCGCCTTGTTGTCGCCGTCATAGAAGAAGGTCACGGGCACATCGAGGGCGGTGGCGATCTGCTGAAGCCGAGCCGCGCCGACGCGATTGACGCCCTTCTCGTATTTCTGGACCTGCTGGAAGCTCACGCCGAGCTTCTCGCCGAGCTCGGCCTGCGAGATCTTCATCTCGACGCGCCGCAGACGGATCCGCTTGCCAAGCTCAATGTCCGGCTTGCCGGCGCTGCGCTGCTTCATTCTTTTCGCCGCTGCTTTCATACTCTCACCTTTGTTCTTCGGTTGAAAATCCCCCGAAGAGCTGGGTCAGGGGTTCGCCCATATACTCGTCCTTGAATTCATGCGGATGCACGAACTCTTCCTTAAACCACGGGAATCGCGCCGGATTGAAAGCTTCGATCAGCCAGTCAATCATGTGCCGCACGCGTGGAATCCGGCCGCTACCAGGGTGGTAGGACAACCAGATATCCAGCGGCCTGTTCAGCTCGACCTCCAGTGGAATCAACTTCCCGCCAAGCGCAATGGCGTAGCTCGGGAATACGCCGATGCCGGCGCCATTCGCGACCGCCCAATAATTGGCGCTTGAGACGTTGGTCTTCATGACCAGCAGGTCACGTTCCGGAACGCCTGGGAAGAAGCTCTCGAAGGTTTCCTTGGCGGCAAGCTGGTCGGCGAATTGCAGCACCAGGCGGTGCTTGATCAATTCGAGCGCCGAGCGCGGCGTGCCGTGTTTTTCAAGGTATTTTTCCGAAGCCCAGAACATCAGGTGCATGCGGCCGAGCCGCACCAGCTTGACGTCGAGCGCGGAGGGACGCGACAGATGGATGGCGACGTCGGCCTCGTGACGAGAGACATCGGCCGAGCGCATCGCGCAATGCAAGTCGACCAGGATCTTGGGATAGGCCTGCTGGAATTCGACCAGCCGCGGGGCGAGCCAGAACGTCCCGAGACCCTCGGTGACGGCCACGCGAACTTCGCCGGACAGGGCGTTGGCCGTCGAATCGCTGGTGCGCAGCACGTCGAAGGCGGCCGCCTCCATGCGCTCGACTGCGGAGACCACCAGTGCACCTTCATCGGTCAGATGCGTGCCGTGGACGTCGCGGGTGAACAGGGTGGTGCCGGTCTGGCGCTCGAAATCATCAATCCGGCGGCGGACGGCGTTGATCGACAGCGACAGGCGTTCAGACGCCGAGCGAAAACTGCCGCATCGAACGACTTCCAGGAATATGCGGGCCGCATCCCAATCGGAGAGGCCGCTGATGTTGATCTTTGGGCGTTCCTCCTGTGGAACGCCCCTTTCCGCCAAGGAGTGCATACAAGTCCCTTCGGGTTGCTAAACTGGCAGAATTGGGCGCAAACCACAACCACTGCGGGTTGGGGAACGGCGACTTTTGAACGCCATCGTTACTGCCTCGTGGGCGGTATCCGAGTGTTACTAAGGCTGAGAATCGAATCGGCCGACCAACGTTGGAATGAGGGGTGTGGCGTGAGTTCCGTTGCGAGCCCTGAAATGGCTGCAGGATTGTCGGCGTTTTCCGTCACGGAAGTCCTTGCGCGCGAGCTGTCGCCGCGCGGAATGGGTCGATCATCCAGTGCCGCGCGTTCGAGTCCCGGCCACGACGATAATGGCGTCCCGCGCAGCGGGTCGATGTTCGCGGGAGCCACGGTTTCCCGGCAAAATCATACTGAAATCATGTTCGGAGGCGTCGGCGCCTCGTGTTATTCTCGGTATCCCATGGGGGCCGAGGGGATTTCCACAAACACGTCTCGCAGGCCGAACTAACGGAAAGAACGCCGGTGTCGCATTCAGACGAACAGTTGCAGTCGGTGCTGGAAACGCTTGAGGAGTGCCGCAAGGTTCTCAACGAGAGCAATAACCGCGAGTCGGCCGAGCTGCTGTCTATCGTCATCCTCGACGTGCGGATGAAGCTCAAAGGAATTGACAGTGCCGATCTCAAGGCGCTGTGCGACGAAATGTTGCGGAGCGCTGGAAGCGAACCGCAGCCCCCCTCCAAGCAGACGCAGGACCAGCCCCGGCGTCCGCTGCTCCGCGTGGTGAAGTAGCCGCGCCGCCGAGTCTCGCTTTTTGGCGAGGTTTGTGCGCGTCCCGATGCCGCATCTGTGATCGCAGACGGCATCGGGAGGAGCCTGGTTTCGTGCGCCTCTGTTGTGCGCATTCCCCGGCATCGGCTACACCAGAGCCGGTTCGGCTCCCGCCCGCGCGCATTCCCGGTGCGCGGCCAAAGAGCCTGAGATGGCTCCGACTGCATCATGCAAAATGTCTCGATCCCGGCGGCCCTGATTGCCGGCCTCGTTAGCTTCCTCTCTCCTTGCGTTCTGCCCCTGGTTCCGCCCTATCTGATCTATCTCACGGGCGCCACGATCGAGCATGTCGAGAACAAGGAGCCGGCCTCGGCGTCCAAGCGCGCCATCATGATGTCGGCGCTCCTGTTCGTGCTCGGCTTCTCCACGGTGTTCGTGGCGCTCGGCGCCAGCGCTTCGCTGATCGGCGGGCTGATTCGTGCCTGGTCGGCCGAGCTGTCGATCCTCGCCGGCATCGTCATCATCATCATGGGCCTGCACTTCCTGGGACTGACGCGGATCGGCCTTTTGATGCGCGAGGGGCGCCTGACCGCGCCCAAGCCTGTCGGCCTGTGGGGCGCCTATGTGATGGGCCTCGCCTTCGCCTTCGGCTGGACGCCCTGCATCGGCCCGATCCTCGCCGCGATCCTCTCGATCGCCGCGGCGGAGGCGACAGTGACGAAGGGGGCGGGCCTGCTCGCAGTCTATTCGGCCGGCCTCGGCATTCCCTTCCTGATCGCCGCCCTGATGATCGAGCAGTTCTCGAAGCTGTTCGCGCGCATGAAGGGCCAGCTCGTCAATGTCGAGCGCGCCATGGGCGTCCTGATGGTGATCACTGGCATCGGCTTCCTCACCGGCACGGTCTCGAATGTCAGCATCTGGCTGCTCGAGACGTTTCCGGCGCTGCAGACGATCGGTTAGCTCACGCTGTTGGTACGGCAGTCAGGTCAAACCGGACATGCGCGACGATGCCGGTCGCGCCGCTCCGGTTCTGATGCATCAGCCTGAAGCCGTGCCGGTCGGCGGTGGATTTGGCGATCGCAAGACCAAGCCCGGTCCCCTCGACGCCTTGGGGCGCAGCCCTGAAGAAGCGGTCGTAGATGAACGGCATTGCATCCTCGGGAATGCCTGGGCCGTCATCGACGATCTCCAGCGCGCAAATCTTGCCGTCATTGACGACCCTGAGTTCCACGGAGCCGCCTGAGCCTGAATAGCGAATGGCGTTGTCCAGCAGGATGGCGATGAGCTTGCCGATCGCGTCGCGATCGCCGAGGAACCTGCACGGTGTCTCCGCCGTCATCGCGAGCTGGACGTTGCGCGCCTCAGCCAGCGGATAGAAGTCCGCCAGCAACGAGGTCGCGAGCGCGGCAAGATCGACGTCGTCGCGCTTCCGGATCGAGGCGCCTTCCGTTCTGGCCATTTCGAGCAACTGGCTCGCCAGATGCGATGCGCGCCGCACGCCGTCCCGAAGTTCGTCGGCAAGCTCGCGAGTCTGTCCGGACAGATCCGCGGCGATCAGGTTTTCCGCTTGAATCTGGAGCGCGGCCAGAGGTGTCCTCAGTTCGTGCGCCGCGTCCGCCACGAAGCGGCGCTGCGCTTCGAGTGCCGACCGGTGACGATCGACGAGCTTGTCGATGGCAACGATCAGGGGAGCCACTTCCGCCGGTACGCCCACCGGACGCAGGGGCTCCTGCGCATCGACGCTGCGCTGGCCGATTTCGGCCGACAGCCGTTGCAGACCGCTCATCGTGCGGCTGATCGACCAACCCAGAACGGCCCAGACCAGCGGGATGGCGAGCAGCAGCGGAAGCGCGGCGCCTGTCGCCGCGTGCAGCGCGATCTCGTGCCTGGCGCTCCACGCCTGCGCGATCTGGATATCGTGCTGCGCGTGGCTCCAGCGATAGACGCGCCAATCCTGCCCGTCGGCGATCTCGTCGGACAATCCCGGCACTGATTGCCACGGAATGTCGATCGGAGGACCCGCCCGATGCAGCAGCGCGCCGGAGCGATCCCAGATGCGGACGACCAACTGATCCTCGTCTTCGCCTTCGAGCAGCGGACCCGCACCGTTGCGGTCGCCTGGACCGACATTGACGGCGATCTCCTGCAACTGCGCGTCGAGGAACTTGTTCATCTCATAGGCGACCAGGCCGAACGATGTTGCCGTCGCCAGGAGGCCGATGGCGGCCAGCAACAGCGTCGCACGCGTGATGATCGTCTTGCGAAGAGAGCTCATGATCCGGACTTTGTGACCATCCACCCGGCACCGCGGATGTTCCGGATGACGTCCTTGCCATACCGCTTGCGCAGGCCGTGGATGACGACGTCAACGGCGTTGCTCTGCACCTCGTCACTCCAGCCGTAGATCCGGCTCTCGATCTGGCCTCGCGACAGAATGGTTCCGGGACGCTCCATCAGGGCGTACATCACCGAGAATTCCCGCGCCGAAAGCGTCGACTGGATGCCGCGGAAGGTCGCCACATGGGTCGATGGATCGAGCGTGATCTCCTTGCTGCTCATCAGCGAATTGGAGCGGTCGTTGACCCTGCGCATGACCGCGCGAATGCGCGCGAGCAGGGCGCGCAACTCGAACGGCTTGACGATGAAGTCGTCGGCGCCGAGATCGAGTCCCGCGACCATGTCCTCGACCCGGTCGCGGGCCGTGATCACCAGGATGGGCGAAGCCTTCCTGCTGCGCGCGGCCTTGAGAATCTCGAAGCCGGTCATGCCGGGCAGTCCGATATCGAGCAGCGTGATCGCGTGCTCGGCGCGTTGTAGCGCGGCGTAGCCGTCCTGTCCGTCGCGGGTCCAGTCCACGGTCATTCCGTTTCGCTTCAATCCGCGGACGAGCGCCTTGCCGAACATCGGATCGTCTTCGATCAGCAGGAGGCGCATTGATTCAGGGAAAATCGCTGTGTTGGAGTGGTGGCGCGTCGCAGCACCAAGCGCCACATTCGACACCGCGGCCAAATGGTCAACCGCCTGCGCCTCAATTTAGAACTCTTACAAATTTGGGCGTGAGCGTAGAGAGGCTCGACCTATTCTAAATCCGATCTAATCCTCATCTAATTCTTCGCATTGCAGATGCGCCCCAGTTTGGGACCGCGAAGCCGTCTTTCAGAGCGGCACGCGAAGTTTTGGGGCGTTGCAGATGGAATTGGGTTGTTGGGCTGGCCGTAAGGCGTTGCGTGGTTTTCTGCTGTCGACGACGGCAGCGCTGTCATTCATTGGCGGGCTGACGATGCAGGCCGGCCCGGCCTCTGCGCAGCAGGGGCAGGCGGCGGGAGCCTTGCCGTCAGTCGTCGTTTTCGCTCCGCAGCAGCGCGCCCGCCGGGCGCAGACCGCGACGGCCTCGCGCGCAGCGCGATCGAATCGCCGGACGACCACCGTCGCACCGGTCGAGAAGAAGCCGCCGAGCGTCAACAATCAGGACGCGCGTACCGGCCAGAAGGGCTATGTCACGCGGAGCGTGACCAGCGCGACGAAGACCAATACGGCTCTCCTCAACGTGCCGCAGTCGGTGACGGTGCTGACGAAGGATTTCATCAGGGACCAGGCCTTCACCTCGATCGGCGAGGCGACCCGCTATGTGCCCGGCGTGATCTATCACCAGGGCGAATCGCATCGTGACGACCTCGTCATCCGCGGCCAGCGCAGCAACGCCGACTTCTACACAAACGGCATCCGCGACGACGTCCAGTATTTTCGCGACTTCTACAACATTCAGCGGCTCGAGGTCCTGAAGGGGCCGAACGCGATGATCTTCGGCCGCGGCGGTGGCGGTGGCGTCGTCAACCGCGTACTCAAGGAGGCCGACGGTACGACCATTCGCGAGGTGACGGTCGGCGGCAATTCCTATCCCGGCGCCCGCGTGACCACCGACGTCGGCCAGGCGATCAACGAGAACTGGGCCTTCCGCCTCAACGCGATGTACGAAAACACGCAGAGCTATCGCGATTTCGTCAACCTCGAACGCTGGGCGATCAATCCTACCGCGACCTTTGCGCCGAACGACACCACGACGGTCAAGCTGAGCTACGAGCATCTGCACGACCGGCGTACCGTCGATCGCGGCATCCCTTCGCAGATCCGCCCCGGAAACGCCTTCCCGCGCTATCCCTACGATACGTCGCCGTCTGCGTTCTTCGGCAACCCCAACCTCAACTATGCGCTCGCCGATGTGGATATCGGAACCGCTGTCGTCGAGCACGATTTCGAGAACGGGTGGACGATCAAGAATTCGTCGCAGATCGCCAACTACGACAAGTTCTACCAGAACATCTATCCGGGCGGAGGAGCCAATTCCGGTGCCGTCAATGCCGCCGGAACCTCGAGCAATCTGCAAGCATACAATAACGAGACCGACCGGACGAACTACTTCAACCAGACCGATCTCAACTACAAGTTCGGGACGGGCCCAATTCGTCACACCGTCGTCTTCGGCGCCGAGGTGGGCCGTCAGAACGGCCTGAACTACCGGCAGAGCGGGCTCTTCAATGGCGTATCGTCGACCATCACGATCGATCCGAGGAATCCGACATCGTACGTTCCGGTCACTTTCGCCAATAACGGGGGCACCGACGCCAACAACACCTACAAGCTCAATCTCGGCGCCGTCTACGTCCAGGACCAGGTCGAGATCACGCGCTATCTGGAACTGATTGGCGGCGTGCGGTTCGATCACTTCGACCTAACGTCGCGAGACCGCCGCACATTCGTCGAGCTCAACCGAGTCGATGATCTGGTGTCGCCACGCGCCGGTGTCCTGTTCAAGCCGCTCGAAAACCTGTCGATCTACGGCAGCTACAGCATCTCGTATCTGCCGAGCGCCGGCGACCAGTTCAGCGCTCTGACACCGGGCCTGGCCATCGCAGCGCCCGAGAAGTTCGTGAACAAGGAAGTCGGGCTCAAATACGACATCTTCCCGAGCCTGCAGTTCGCTACGGCGATCTACGAACTGGACCGGACCAATCAGCGCTTTGCCGATCCCAACAATGCGGGATTCTTCATTCTGAGCGGAGCAACCAAGACCCGCGGCTTCGAAGCGTCTCTGACCGGCTACGTGACGGACGCCTGGCAAATCACGGGCGGCTACGCTTACACGGATGCGCGGATCACCAGCAACAACTCCGCGACCATTGTCGCCGGCAACCGCGTGGGACTTGTGCCGTACATTACCTTTTCCCTCTGGAACAAGTATCAGTTCACGGAGCAGTGGGCCGCGGGCCTCGGTGTGATCCACTACTCGAACTTCTTCGCATCGTCCGACGACACCGTCCTGATTCCGGAGTTCACGCGAGTGGACGCCGCTGTGTTCCTCAGGCTCAACGAGACCTGGCGGGCTCAGCTCAACATCGAAAATCTCCTCGACCGGAAGTACTATTCGACCGCGGACGGGAATAACAACATCACGCCGGGGTCTCCACGTGTGTTCAGATTGTCAGCCACGGCGAACTTCTGATGGTGTTGAGATGACACGCGCGAGTGGCCGAGCTGAAGACAGGTCGACGGCACGCAAGAGCAATCGCGCCGCACAGGCGGCGCGACAGCGCTGCTTCGTGCTGGAGATCAACCAGAGACCGGTTCTTGCATTCTCGGCCAGCTCACTGCGATCCGCCAAGGCGCGCGTGCAGGAAGCCTGGTTCGTCGAGGAACTGGAGAGCATGCGTTCAGGTGGGCGTCCTCTCCTGTGCCCGGATCATGTCCGACAGGTCAGGCTCGCGCTTCCCGCCGAGATTGCCGCGGTGGAACTTGGACGCGGCATCGATGAGGCGCGCGGCGAGGACGCCAAATATGGCTTCGCGTTTCTCGTTCCGATCGACGTGCCGCCGAATTAACGGTGTCGACCGTTTTTTCTATTGAACCGCGAAGCGCGCGAGCGCCTCGCGGTCGATCTCGATACCTAGCCCCGGTCTGTCAGGCACCCGCACGAAACCCTTCTCGTGCTCGATCGGCTCCTTCAAAATCGCCTGCCGGATCGGATGCTCGGTGCGGTCGAACTCGAGCATCGGTTCGATCGGCGCAAGCGAGATCGGCGTGTGTGACGGCAGCACGGCGAGGAGCTGGAGCGAGGCCGCGATCGCGATCCCGGTGCCCCAGACATGCGGATTGTAGCGGATGCCGAACGCCTCGCTCATGTCGGCGATCTTCTTGCATTCGGAGAGGCCACCCGCGGCGCAGGTGTCGGGCTGGGCGATGTCCAGCGCATGCGATGCGAACAGGTCGCGAAAACCGAAACGGGTGAATTCGCATTCGCCGCCGGCGATGGGAATCGTCAGCGCGGATCGCACCGCGCGATATCCCGCGACATCCTCCGGCGGCACCGGCTCCTCGAACCAGCCGATGTCGTAGCGCTCGATCATGCGGCCGAGCCGGATCGCCGCCACTGCGTCATAGGCGTGGTTCGCATCGACCATCAGCGCGACATCCGGGCCGATCGCCTCGCGCACCGCGCGGGTGACCGCGGCATCCTCGGCGATGCCGAAGCCGACCTTCAGCTTCACGGCGCGGAAACCTTCCGCGGCGTAGCCGGCCGCTTCCTCCGGCAGGTATTTGAGCGGATCGCCTGATTTGCGCCGGTAGAGCCCGGTCGCATAGGCCGCTATCTCCTTGCGCGCGGCGCCGCCGAGAAGCTGATGCGCTGGCACGCCGAAATGCTTGCCCTTGATGTCCCACAACGCGATGTCGATGCCGCTCAGGCCCTGGATCACGACGCCCTTCTGGCCGTGATCGCGCAAGCGTGCGTAGACCATCTGCCACAGCACGTCGGTGCGCAGCGGATCCTCGCCGATCAGCCAGGGCGCGATGCTCTGCACCACCGCCGCCGTCATCCGCGCCGGCCCGTAGCATTCGCCCCAGCCGGTCAGGCCGTCATCCGTCTCGATCTCGACCAGCATCGCGGTGCGCGTGTCGTACCAGGCGCGCGAATAGGCGAAGGGCTGCGAGAGCTTTGCTTCGAGGATGTGCGTGCGCACCTTGGTGATCTTCATCGCCGATGTTCCTTCAATCCGTTCACCGCGCCTCGTCCAGCACGCACGTCACCGTGCAGACGACGCCGCGCGGCAGGAAGTCGACGGTCGCCTCGCCGCCGAGCTGGTCGCGCGCGCTGCGCTCGATCAGGCGCGAGCCGAAACCGCGCTGCACCGGCTCCGTCACCGGCGGTCCGCCGATCTCACTCCAGATCAGCCGCAGCCGGGGCTTCGGCGTGTCGGCGATGACCTCCCAGTCCAGCGTAACCCGGCCGGTCTCGTTCGACAGCGCGCCGTATTTCGCGGCGTTGGTGGCGATCTCGTGCACGATCATCGACAGCACCACGGCGAGCCGCGGCGACAGCGGCACGGCGGGGCCGGCCATGCGGATGCGACCGGGATTGCTCAGCAGGAACGGCTGGAGCACGCGCGCGATCACATCCCTCAGCTCCGATCCCGCCCATTTCTCCTGGCTCAGGAGATTGTGCGCCTCGGCGAGCGCACCGAGTCGTCCCTCGAACTTCGTCCGCTCGTCCCGGCTTGAACTTCGGAAGGTCTGCACTGCGATCGCCTGCATCAAGGCCAGCGTGTTCTTGACGCGATGGTTGAGCTCCTCGATCAGCAGATTGTGCAGCATCTCGCCGCGCGCGATCGTGGTCGCCATCCGTACCGCGAAGGTCAGGCCGGTCAGCAGCAGGATGCCGCCGATCAGGCTGGTGATCGCGATGTCGCGCCAGAGCGGGGCGATCAGCGATCTCTCGGCGACACCGGCCACGACCGTCCAGCCGGTCAGCCGCGATCTCGTATAGGCGGAGGACAGCGCGACGCCGTCGAGCGAAACGGTGGAGAGGGTCGCCTCCGGGGTCCGGGCCATCGCATCGTTCAGTGCGCCGGAGGCCTGCTTGCCGAACGTCTCGGCCGGATTGGGCGCGCGCGCGAACACCCGACCCTTGGTGTCCAGCAGCGACACCGTCCACTGATCGTTCGGCCGCTGCTGCTCGACCAGTTTCTGGAATGTCGCGATCGGCGGGCTGAAGGAGAGCGCGTAGACGACCTCATCGTTGCGCAGCACGGGAACCTCGACGGTCACGATCGGTCGGTTCTTGGTCGAGCCGGTGAACAGGTCGGAATATTGCGGTGACTTGCTCGCAAATACCCGCTCGACGATCTCGCGATTATTGCGGGGTGGCAGGTTTGTCGTTTCACTCGTGACGGTCGAGAACAGCTGGTGCCCGCTCCCGTCCGCCACCAGCAGGACGCTGTCCTCGCCATATTGGCTGATGAACCCGGTTGCCAGCCGGCGGAAGTCGTCGAAGTCGCCGCTTTGCAGGGCGTTGCTGAGCGCCAGCACCTGCAAGCCGCCGGTCATCCGCTGCACTTCGGAATCGAGCACGAGGCGCATGCTTCGCACCGTCTCCAGCACGCGTCGTGTCGCGTCGCTGCGGTCCTGGCGGTAGTTGGAATAGGCAATACCCACCGCAAAGACGATCAGCGGCAACATCGTTCCCGTGACCAGAAGAGCGAGCCGGACCGGCAGAGTGAGCTTTGACAAACGCGGGCGTCCCGGTTCCAGCGCAGCGGCGCCGGATTATGATTTTGGGGAGACCATACGGGTGAGACTTGCACCGCGCCACGATTTTCGCGTCCGGCGAGCGCGTCAGAGCGGGATTTTGCAGCGCGGTCGTGGGCGTCAAGTCGCGCACCGAGGCTGAAAGCGGCATGAAGACCGTCAAGGTCTGCACGTCCAACTGAGGAGCATGACGCAGTTCTGATTTTGTGGGCCGTGCCCGCCGTTCTGGTGCTCGGCGGCGGAATTTATCTGATCGGCCATATGCACTAGGCAACGACGGGCCCTCGCGATCTATCGCGAGGGCCCGTTCTTGTTGAGACGCAGCTCAGAGATTGCTCTCGGTGATCGCGGCATAGACCATGCTGCGCAGTTCGCGCCGGAGCGGATAGGCGCTCGACGGCAGCACCTGCGTCATGAAGATGGTGATCAGCTCTTCGGCCGGGTCGATCCAGAACGAGGTCGTGGCCGCGCCGCCCCAATTATATTCGCCCGGGCTGCCGGCGATCAGCGTCTCCGCCGGCCGCATGGTCACGGCGAAGCCGAGACCGAAGCCGATGCCGTTATAGGTGGCTTCGGAGAACAGCGAACGCGATACCTCCGGCAGCGCGCGGCCGCCCGGAATGTGGTTGCTCGTCATCAGCGCGAGCGTCTTCGGCCCGAGCAGGCGGACGCCGCCCAGCTCGCCGCCATTGAGCAGCGCGCGGCAGAAAGTGAGATAGTCGGCGACCGTCGAGCATAGTCCGCCGCCGCCCGAGATGAACGAGGGCGGAGACAGGAACGAGCTCTTGGTCGGGTCGTCCTGGAGCGTCAGGCCCTCGCGGCGCTGGCCGGCATGGAAGGTCATGCCGCCACCCGGATCGGCGGAGTAGCAGGCGGCGAAGCGATGCGCCTTGGCGGCCGGCACGTGAAAATCAGTGTCGGTCATGCCGAGCGGATCGAGGATGCGCGTTTTAAGGAACTGCTCGAAGGGAATCCCGGAGATTTTGCCGACGAGATAGCCAAGCACGTCGGTCGCCACCGAGTAGTTCCAGGATTCGCCCGGCGAGAACTCCAGCGGAATCTTTGCCAGCGCCTCGATCATGCTCTGCAGCGTGCCGGCTTTCTCGACTTCGCCGATCTTTTCGGTGCGATAGGCGGCATCGACGTTGGAGCGCTGCTGGAAGCCGTAGGTGAGACCGGCGGTGTGCCGCAGCAGGTCGACGATCAGCATCGGCCGGGACGGCGGCCGGGTCAGGAAGGCCGGCGCGGTGCCAGCGACGAACACGCCGAGATCCTTCCATTCCGGAATGTATTTGGCGACGGGCTCGTCGATCGCCACGAGGCCTTGCTCGACCAGCATCATGAAGGCGACGCTGGTGAGCGGCTTGGTCATGGAATAGATGCGGTAAATGGTGTCGTCCTTGACCGGCGCCTTGCGCTCGACGTCGGCAAAGCCCTGCACCGAGCTGTGGGCGACCTTGCCGCGGCGATAGACCAGCAGGTGCGTGCCCGGGAAGCGGCCGGCATCGATGTAGCGTCTCTTCAGATGCGCATCGACGCGGTCGAGCGCGGCCTTGGACATGCCCACGGATTCGGGCGAGGCGGGGGTAGGGGCGAGCATCAGTTCCTCCGGGGCGTTTTGTCGGAAAGTTGATAGCGAAATGCCGGCCCCATTCCAAGCCGGTTGCGCTTAACGCGGCCGGGCCTGCTGGTGTAGGCTGCACTGTGGAACGCCTCCAAGGAGCCCACCCGGGCCAACGAGAAAACTCAGGGCAAACGCACCATGACCCAGTTCAACGAGACCGAACTCACCGAAGCCGTCGTCAAAAGCTTCGACAATACGCCGAACCCTCGGGCAAAATTCCTGCTCCAGGAATTGGTGAAGTCGCTGCACGATTACGTGAGCAAGACCGGTCTCACCTTCGAGGAATGGGAATACGCCATCGATTTCCTGACCCGCACCGGCCACAAATGCACCGACACAAGGCAGGAGTTCATCCTGCTCTCCGACGCGCTCGGGGTCTCCATGCTGGTCGACGCGGTCAACCACCGCGACCGCGAGGGGGCGACCCAGACCACGGTGCTCGGGCCCTTCTATGTCGGCGAGCACAAGGTGACCGCGCACGGCACCGACATCTCGCCGAACAATCAGACCGGCGAACGGATGTTCGTGCAGAGCCGTGTCACCGACCTCAAGGGCAAGCCGCTTGCGGGCGTTCCCGTCGACGTCTGGCATGCCGACGATGACGGCTTCTACGATTCACAGAAGCCGAACTACGACGAGGTCGGCGCTTCGGCGCGGGCGCGCTTCATCACCGACGCCGACGGCCGCTTCTTCTTCCGCACCATTTTGCCTTGCAGCTATCCGATTCCGACCGATGGCCCGGTCGGCGAGATGATCATGCAGACCAAGCGCCATCCGATGCGGCCCGCGCACGTGCACTTCCTGGTCAATGCCAAGGGCTACGAGCCGCTGATCACCCACGTCTTCATGGATGGCGACAAATATCTCGATTCCGACGTGGTGTTCGGGGTCAAGGACGACCTCGTCGCCAAGGTCGAGCCGCGCAACGACCCGGCGATGCCTGACGGCTCCAAGGCAAACGGGCAGTGGCATTTGATGACGTACGAATTCCACCTCAAGCCCGGTGGCGGCATGGCGCCGAAGCCGCTGGGGGTGAAGGCGGAGGAGCCGGCGTGACGGCGCTGCGCTGGAGCGCACATTCGGCCGCCCGGTAGTCAGGGCGCGTGCGACGTCCGCTGTGCTTCTGGTAGCTGCGCAACAGCGGACCTCACTGGATGTCCGAGTTGGGCCAACAACAAACATACTGCGAACATAAAGAAGACGCGAGGCGAGCCGGCCTTAACGCCCCCGGAGCGTCCCGATTAAGCAGGACGGATACCGCCTGTTCGTGCAGCGCGTGGGTTCACATGCCACTCCCTCCGCCACCGCCGCCGCCACCACCAGCTTGTCTGGACGCTTCGAGATTTCTGTCTAAACGACTGGGTTCATTAGGCGCGTAACCGAAAGCTCCCGGATAGCCCTTCTTCGATCCCATTGTTTGCAGCTCATGCAGCGGAGCGTAGCCGGGGACGCCCGGGTGATGTCTCTTAGAGATCTTATGCTGCAGACCAACTGCTTTGCCTGGTACACCCTGCGCAAGCGCGGCTGGTGCGGCGGCGATGAGAGCGGCGGCACAAAGTGCGATGATCGTTGTCTTCACCTTTCGGTCCTCCCTCCTTGAAACAAAAGAGCCCGCGTAGCGGATTCAACGCCGTCGCGACGGCATAGTCGAGCGCAAAAACGTCTAGCCGCAATCAACCTTTAAACCCGGCTAATCGCGCGATGTTTGGGCTATTTGGCCGATGTCGCATATGGGTCACCAGCGGCAATGCTCTGACGAACGATAATGGTTCCACTTGGCCGATAGAAGTGGACGTCTGCGCCCTTCTGCGCCCTATCGCCCGTGCAGCAGCGCCAGCAGCACGACGACTGCGCAAGCAAGCGCTGCCGTGGTCAGCTTCCAGAACATCAGCGGGCTACGCTCCAAGAGCGGCGTGATCCGTGTGTCGAGATAGGCCGGATTGGGCGTGCGAAGCTCGAAGACGAATTCGGACAGATCCTCGTGCCGCTTGTAGGGATCCGGATGGAGCGCGCGCCTGAGCGCGCCGTCGACCCAGGCCGGCACGTTGCGATCGTCGCCGGCCGGGCGATATTGAAGTCTCCGCACGTCTGCCTTGCGCCGGATCCTGGCGATCTGGGTGCCATAGGGAAGCTTTCCCGTCAGCATCTGGTAGCAGATCACGGCCAGCGAAAACATGTCGGAGCGCGGCGAGCCGCCTTGCCCCAGAAAGTACTCCGGCGCCGTGTACTGGACCGTTCCCAGGATGTCGTCGGCCTCGTCTCGCGGCGCGGCTTCCGCGACGCCCGCGACCCTGACCGACCCGAAGTCGATGATCTTCGCGGTGCCCGTCTTGTCGATCAGGATGTTGTCGGGCCTGAGGTCCTGATGCAGCATTTCCATGCGGTGGAAGGCGCGCAGCCCCGCGGCGATCTGCTCGATGATACCGCGGACGGTTTCGAGGTCGGGGCGCGGATTGTCGGTCATCCACTGTTTCAGGGTCTGCCCTTCGACGAATTCGGTCGCGACGTAGAGGTAGCTGCGCCGTCTCGACTGTGACAGCGGCTTCAGCACGTGCGGGCTGTCGATCCGGCGCGCGATCCACTCCTCCATCAGGAAGCGCTTGAGATAGGCGGCGTTGTCGCGCAAGTCGATCGACGGTAGCTTGAGCGCGACCGGCGCCTCGGTCTCCACATCGACGGCGAGATAGATATGACTGCGGCTGCTGCCGTGGATTTCCCGGATAATCCTGTAGCCGTCGAAGACCGCGCGCGGCTCCGGCAACGGAGGAAGCGGCAGCTGTGACGTCTGATTGAAGATACCGGACGGCTCGCGCTGCGGCACCGCGTCGATGCGCAGGATCTGGACGGTGATGTTGTCGTCGCTGCCGCGCCGGTAGGCTTCCTCGACGATCGCCTTTGCCGCGCCATCGAGCCCGGCTGCGTGCTCGCCGAGTACGCTGGTGATAAAACGCTGGTCGACGAATTCATAGGCACCGTCGGTCGCCAGGATGAAGGTGTCGCCGGCCTCGATCTCGACCGTCTGGTAGTCGATCTCGAGCTGCGGATTGATGCCGAGCGCGCGGCCGAGATAGGTCTGCTCCGACGACACGATGATCCGATGATCGTCGGTCAGCTGCTCGAGCGCTTTGCCGGCGACGCGGTAGACGCGACAGTCGCCGACATGGAAGATGTGCGCGGTGGTCGCCTTGATGACCATGGCGGTCAGGGTGCAGACATAACCCTTGTCGCGGTCATAGGCATATTGGCTCTTGCGCGTCTGCGCGTGCAGCCAGGAATTGGTCGCGTCGAGCACGCGGCGGGCGGAGGTCTTCACCGTCCAGGATTCCGACGTGCAGTAATAGTCCATCAGGAAGCTCTTGACCGCCGACTCGCTGGCGATCTGGCTCACCGTGCTGCTCGAGATGCCGTCGGCGAGAACGGCCGCGATGCCCTTCAGGCTGAGCAGCGGTTCTTCCGGAATCAGGACGCCGTGAAAATCTTGATTGACGGGCTTGCGCCCCTTGTCGGAGTGCTGGCCGACAGAGATCAGGAGTCCGCGGGTCATCGTCATCACCAGGCGAAGGGAGCCTCACCCTGGTCGGGCGAGGCTCCTCTGTCGAGACGTATCAGGCCGCAACGCGGGTCGGCGCAGCCTTGCCGGCCTGGCGCTTCGGCTTGGTCATGACGTGGGTGGCGTAGAGGGTCATGCCGGTGAAGGCGAGGCCGCCCACGAGATTGCCGAGCACGGTCGGGATCTCGTTCCAGATCAGATAATCCATGATCGAGAATTTGGCATGGAGCATCAGGCCGGACGGGAACAGGAACATGTTCACGACGGAATGCTCGAACACCATGTAGAAGAACAGCATGATGGGCATCCACATCGCGATGACCTTGCCGGGGACCGAGGTCGAGATCATGGCGCCGACGACGCCGGTCGAGACCATCCAGTTGCACAGCATGCCGCGCATGAACAGCGTCGCCATGCCGGCCGCGCCGTGCGCGGCATAGCCGAGCGTTCGGCCTTCGCCGATGTTTCCAATGGCCGCTCCGACCTTGTCGGGGTCTTGCGTGAAGCCGAACGTCGTCACGAAGGCCATCATGAAGGCCACGGTGAAGGCGCCGGCGAAGTTGCCGACGAAGACCAGGCCCCAGTTGCGCAGCACGCCGCCAAGAGTGACGCCGGGACGCTTGTCGATCAGGGCGAGCGGCGAGAGCACGAACACGCCGGTGAGCAGATCGAAGCCGAGCAGGTACAGCATGATGAAGCCGACCGGAAACAGTATCGCGCCGATCAGCGGCTGGCCCGTGTTCACGTTGATGGTGATGGCGAACCATGCGCCGAGTGCGAGGATGGCGCCGGCCATGAAGGCGCGGATGGCAGTATCCCGGGTGGACATGAAGATCTTGGACTCGCCCGCATCCACCATCTTGGTGACGAATTCCGAAGGCGCGAGATACGACATCAATGGTTCCTTTTGCTTCGTAAGTGAGATCGACACGCCCGAGAGAGCGCAGCTGAACATCATTGGCCGTGCGGACAGCTCTGCCGCACGAGGGCTATGGAAGGTTTGGAAGCCTTGGGAATCGCGTCACGAGGACTGAGCCGGGGAGGGCCGCGAAGCAGTTGAGCTTCCGGGATGCAGCCGCCAGAGGCTGCAACAATGCGGCGAGCCGCAGTCTTCGTTGACGTCGGTGAAGAAGCAAGTTGCGTGCCGTATGGGCGTGTTAGAAAAGGCTAGTGATATCAGACGGATGCTGCGCGCGTTCAGCTGACTTTTGCGGACGCACGGCCTTTTGCTTGGGCCGCTGCATAAGATTTGTGCGGCGCACAAGGAATGAGCAATCCGCAAGTTCCGCGTGCGCAGCAAGCCTGCGACAGTCTGGCGCGGCATCAATAACCCATTCATTTTTCGATAGTTTTCGAAGTGGCGGGCTTGGCATGAAGCTTGAATCATTCAAGCCGACGCCATTGAAGCCGTCCCGCGAGACTTCTCATCCGATTTGCCGACGCCACCAGACGGGGGTCTCCCCCGCCATGCGTTCGCATGCGCCTTTTTCTGGCGTCACGGACGGACGGGCTGCTCGCGAGCACTGACGCCATCAATTCTGCAACGATGCAAAGGACGACACTGCCTATGACCAAGCGCACCCGCCAGCCCTCGGGCCTGAGCCGCCGTCAATTGTTGAAGGCCGCCGGCAGCACCGCCGCTCTTCTCGCCGCCGCCAAGCTGAATTTCCCCGCCGGCGCCTTCGCGCAGGACGCAGGCCCCGAGGTCAAGGGCGCCAAGCTCGGCTTCATCGCGTTGAGCGATGCCGGTCCGCTCTTCGTCGCCAAGGACAAGGGCCTGTTCGCCAAATACGGCGTGCCCGACACCGACGTGCAGAAGCAGGCCTCATGGGGCACCACGCGCGACAATCTCGTGCTCGGCTCGGAGGGGAACGGCATCGACGGCGCGCACATCCTGACCCCGATGCCGTATCTGATTTCCGCCGGCAAGGTGACGCAGAACAACCAGCCGACCCCGATGTACATCCTGGCGCGGCTCAATCTCGATGCGCAGTGCATCTCGGTCGCCAAGGAATATGCCGACCTCAAGGTCGGTGCCGACGCGTCGGTGCTGAAGGCGGCGTTCGAGAAGAAGAAGGCCGATGGCAAGTCGGCCAAGGTCGCGATGACCTTCCCGGGCGGCACACATGACCTCTGGGTCCGCTATTGGCTCGCCGCCGGCGGCATCGATCCCGACAAGGACGTCGAGACAATCACCGTGCCGCCGCCGCAGATGGTGGCGAACATGAAGGTCGGCACCATGGACGCGTTCTGCGTCGGCGAGCCCTGGCCCGGGCAGCTCGTGCATCAGGGCATCGGCTACACCGCCGTCAACACCGGCGAGATCTGGAGCAAGCATCCCGAAAAGTCGCTCGGCATGCGCGCGGCCTGGGTCGACAAGAACCCGAAGGCTGCCAAGGCGATCCTGATGGCCGTGATGGAGGCGCAGCAATGGGCCGACAAGATGGAGAACAAGGAAGAGCTCGCGACCATCATGGCGAAACGGCAGTGGATTAACTGCCCGGTCGAGGACATCGCCGATCGCGCCAAGGGCAAGTTCGACTACGGCAATGCCGGCAAGGTGGTCGAGAACTCACCGCACATCATGAAGTACTGGCGCGACTTCGCCTCCTATCCGTTCCAGAGCCATGATCTCTGGTTCATGACCGAGGACATCCGGTGGGGCAAATATGAAGCTTCCTTCGACAGCAAGGCGCTGATCGGCAAGGTCAACCGCGAGGACATGTGGCGCGATGCGGCCAAGACGCTCGGCGTCGCGGCTTCCGAGATCCCGGCCTCCACCTCGCGCGGCAAGGAGACCTTCTTCGACGGCAAGGTATTCGATCCCGAAAATCCGGCGGCCTATCTGAAATCGCTCGCGATCAAGCGCGTCGAAGTCTGATGGAGCCAGCGGCCGCCCTTGGGCGGCCGCATCGTCCTTTGAAGCCGGAGAGGGATTTTCAATGAACATGCCTGCCACGAAGATTGAGGTTGAGACCGCAACGCCTGCGGGTGCCGCCGCGCCGGTCGTCGCGATGACGCTCAAGCGTCCGCCGCGCGCCGAGACTTACGCCCGCATCGCCAGGGAGACCGCCGTGCGCGTGATTCCGCCGCTGGTCGTGATCGCGTTGCTGACGCTGGTGTGGGAGCTGGTGTGCCGCCGCGCCGGCTCGGCGCTGCCGCCGCCGTCGCGGGTGTTCAAGGACACCAAGGAACTGATCCTCGATCCGTTCTTCGATCATGGTGGCATCGACAAGGGCCTGTTCTGGCATCTCTCCGCCAGTCTCCAGCGCGTCGCGCTCGGCTATTCGCTGTCGGCCATCGCCGGCATCGCGCTCGGCGTGCTGGTCGGGCAGTCGGTCTGGGCGATGCGCGGGCTCGATCCGCTGTTCCAGGTGCTGCGCACCATCCCGCCGCTCGCCTGGCTGCCGCTGTCGCTCGCGGCGTTCCGCGACGGCCAGCCTTCGGCGATCTTCGTCATCTTCATCACCTCGATCTGGCCGATCATCATCAACACCGCGGTCGGCATCCGCAACATCCCGCAGGACTACCGCAACGTCGCCGCGGTGGTGCAGCTCAATCCGCTCGAGTTCTTCGGCAAGATCATGATCCCAGCGGCGGCGCCCTACATCTTCACGGGCCTGCGCATCGGCATCGGCCTGTCATGGCTCGCCATTATCGCCGCGGAAATGCTGATCGGCGGCGTCGGCATCGGCTTCTTCATCTGGGACGCCTGGAACTCCTCGCATATCAGCGAGATCATCCTGGCGCTGTTCTATGTCGGCATCGTCGGCTTCGTGCTCGACCGCCTGATCGCGGGCATCGGCAAGATCGTCACCCGCGGCACGGCGCAGAACTGAGGGAGAAGGGCACATGACCGCCTATCTGAAGCTCGACCACATCGACAAGGTCTTTACCCGCGGCGCCGCCAGCACGGAGGTGCTCAAGGACATCAATCTGACGATCGAGAAGGGACAATACGTCTCGATCATCGGCCATTCCGGCTGCGGCAAGTCGACCCTGCTCAACATCATCGCAGGCCTGACCGGCGCCACAACCGGCGGCGTGCTGCTCGAGAACCGCGAGGTCAACTCGCCGGGTCCCGATCGCGCGGTGGTGTTCCAGAACCACAGCCTGCTGCCGTGGCTGACCGTTTACGAGAACGTCAAGCTCGGCGTCGACAAGGTCTTTGCCAAGACCAAGTCCCGCGCCGAACGCGACGCCTGGGTCATGCACAATCTCAACCTGGTGCAGATGGCCCACGCCAGGGACAAGCGTCCCTCGGAAATCTCCGGCGGCATGAAGCAGCGCGTCGGCATCGCCCGTGCGCTGGCGATGGAACCGAAGGTGCTGCTGCTCGACGAGCCGTTCGGCGCGCTCGACGCGCTGACCCGCGCGCATCTGCAGGACTCGGTGATGGCGCTGCATCAGAAGCTCGGCAACACCATCCTGATGATCACCCACGACGTCGACGAGGCGGTGCTGCTATCCGATCGCATCGTCATGATGACGAACGGGCCGAGTGCGCGCATCGGCGAGGTGCTGGAGGTGCCGCTCGCACGTCCCCGCAAGCGGCTCGATCTCGCGACCAACTCCACCTATTTGAAGTGCCGCCACCGCGTGCTCGAGTTCCTCTACGAGCGTCATCGCTTCGTCGAGGCCGCGTAAACCAAGGTTTAACGTGGATGATAAGCGCGCCTAAATAATCGACACCTCGCTCAATCCTTGTGCGCCGCACAAGGATTGAGCGAACCGCTAAATTTGCGAGCGAAATACGCCTGCAAGAACTTCGGGCAATGCGAACAAGCTCCTGAATTCCCTGTATTTCCCGTATGCGCGCAATTGGCACGGAAATTGAAATACCTTTTCCGACGCCAACGACGACGTCCCTCAACATCATCAATCAGCATCGTGAACTCGCCACCGGGGCATGGCCTCGGCGCGCGCCTCCGCGTGGAGGCTGAGCCTGCAACGACGCAGCGGTGAGCCAAGAAGGGATTATCAATGACGACGAATCCGACTCGAAATCCGACGTGGATTTCTGATTGGCGCCCCGAAGACGAGGCGTTCTGGAATGCGGGCGGCAAAGTGATCGCCCGGCGTAACCTGATCTGGTCGATCGTGGCCGAGCATATCGGCTTCTCGGTGTGGCTGATCTGGAGCATCGTCACCACCAAGCTGCCGCAGGCGGGCTTCCACTACACCACCGACCAGCTGTTCCAGCTCGTCGCGGTGCCCGGGCTGATCGGCGCATTGATGCGCTTCCCCTATACGTTCGCGGTCACGACCTTCGGCGGCCGCAACTGGACAATTTTCAGCGCGGCTGTCCTGTTCATCCCGACGCTGTCGCTCGCCTACTTCGTCGGCCAGCCCGACACCCCGTTCTGGCTGATGCTGCTGATCGCATCGACCGCGGGTCTCGGTGGCGGCAATTTCGCCTCCAGCATGACCAACATCTCCTTCTTCTTCCCTGACCGGATGAAGGGATGGGCGCTGGGGCTGAACGCGGCGGGCGGCAATATCGGCGTCTCCAGCGTGCAGCTCTTGACCCCGATCCTGATGACGCTCGCGGTCATCAACCTGTTCCAGGCGTCCCCCGTCGACGGCATCTTCCTCCAGAACGCAGGCCTGATGTGGGTGCTGCCGATCGCGATCGCGGTGTTCGGCGCGGTGTTCTTCATGAACAACCTGACCACGGCCAAGTCGTCGATCACGAACCAGCTTGCCGTGGTCAAGCGCAAGCACACCTGGATCATGGCGTATCTCTATATCGGCACGTTCGGATCCTTCATCGGCTACTCGGCGGCGTTCCCGCTGCTGATCAAGACGCAGTTTCCGGCGATCTCGATCTCGATCGCGTTCCTCGGGCCGCTGGTCGGTTCGTTGTCGCGACCGCTCGGCGGCTTGCTCGCCGACAAGATCGGCGGCTCCATCCTCACCTTCTGGAATTTCATCGCGATGGCGGGCGCCACCGTCGGCGTGCTCTACTTCGTCGGGCACAAGGACTTCACCGGCTTCCTTGCGATGTTCCTGATCCTGTTCGTGACGACGGGCATCGGCAACGGCTCGACCTACCGCATGATCCCCTCGATCTTCCGCGAGCAGAACCTGTTCAGAGTGCGCGGCAAGGGCGATGCGGCGCGCGCGGCGGCGTTGAAGACCGCGAGCATCGAGAGCGGTGCGGCGGTCGGCTTCATCGGCGCGATCGGCGCAGTCGGCGGTTATCTGATCCCGACCGGTTTCGGCAAGTCGATCGCCATGACCGGTGGTCCCTCGCTCGCGCTCGCGATCTACCTCGCTTTCTACGCCTCCTGCCTCGGACTGACCTGGTGGTTCTACCTGCGTCGCAGCCCGCAGGGTGAGGGCGCGTCAAGCCTCGCGGAAGCGCGAGTCTGAGTTTGGCACGAATGTCGCTTCTCCCCGTACGCGGGGAGAAGACTCTCTGATGACGTTTGACCCATGAACCTTGTTCGCAATGGCGCGGACAAAGGCAGACCGAAACAGACAGGAGAACATCATGACTTCAGAACAGATCACCCTCGTCCAGCAGAGCTTTTCCAAGGTCGCGCCGATTTCAGAGGCGGCCGCGGTGCTGTTCTACGATCGCCTGTTCGAGGTGGCGCCGTCCGTGCGCGCGATGTTTCCCGAGGACATGACCGAGCAGCGCAAGAAGCTGATGGGCATGCTCGCCGCCGTCGTCGGCGGACTGTCGAAGCTCGAAACGATTCTTCCCGCGGCCTCGGCGCTCGCCAAGCGTCACGTCGCCTATGGCGCCAAGGCTGAGCACTATCCGGTGGTCGGCGCGACCTTGCTCTGGACCCTCGAGAAGGGCCTCGGCGAGGCCTGGACACCCGAACTCGCCACGGCCTGGACCGACGCCTATGGCGTCCTGTCCGGCTACATGATTTCCGAGGCCTATGGCGCACAGGCGCAGGCCGCCGAATAGGAGATGCCTTGTGAGTGAACCGCTGGTCATCGTCGGTAACGGTATGGCGGCCGCGCGTCTGGTCGACGAGCTCGCCAAGACCTCGCTCGGCCGCTACGCGGTCGCGGTGATCGGCGAAGAGCCGCGGCTCGCTTACAATCGCGTGCTGCTCTCCTCCGTGCTGGCCGGCGAGACCGGCTCGCACGAGATCGAGCTGAGGCCGGCGGACTGGTGGCGCCATCGCGGCGTCACCGTGCGCTACGGCTATCGCGTCACCGAGATCGACACCGGCCGTCGCGAACTCAAGATCGAAGGTGAAGAGAGCGTCGAATATTCCAAGCTCGTGCTCGCCACCGGCTCGACGCCGCTGCGGCTCAACGTGCCGGGCGCCGATCTCACCGGGGTGCACACCTTTCGCGATACGCGCGACGTCGATCTGCTGCTGACGCTCGCTGCGGCGAAGAAGCGCGTCGTCGTGGTCGGCGGTGGCCTGCTCGGGTTAGAGGCGGCCTATGGCCTTGCGAAAGCCGGCGCGCCGGTGACGCTGCTGCACCTGATGGACCGGCTGATGGAGCGCCAGCTCGATCTGCCGGCGGCCGACCTGCTGAAGACGCTGGTCGAGCGCAAGGGTATCCGCATCCTGCTCAATGCCTCCACCGCCCGCATTCACGGCGACGGACATGTCGAAGCCGTCGAGCTTGCCGACGGCACGCGCATCGAGGCGGATGCCGTGATCTTCGCCGCCGGCATCAGGCCGAATGTGGCGCTTGCCAAAGAGGCGGGCATCGCGGTCAACCGCGGTATCGTCGTCAATGACGAGATGCAGACGGCCTCGCCCGACATCTACGCGCTCGGCGAATGTGCCGAGCATCGCGGCACCTGCTACGGCCTGGTCGAGCCCGCTTACGAGCAGGCGCGCGTGCTGGCGCGACATCTCGCCGGACGTCCCGCCGCCTATCAGGGCAGCGTGGTCTCGACCAATCTGAAGGTGTCCGGCGTCAGCGTCTTCTCCGCCGGCGATTTCATGGGCGGGGACGGCAGCGAGAGCCTGGTGCTGTCAGACCGCAGGCGCGGCACCTACAAGAAGCTCGTCATCGCCGACGGCCGGCTCACCGGCGCGGTCCTGATCGGCGATACCGTCGATGCGCTCTGGTATCTCGAGCTGATCCGCAATCGCGACAAGGTGGCGGCGATCCGCACCGACATGATGTTCGGCCGCGCTCTGGCGCGTCCTTCCAAGGCGGCTTGATAAGGCAGCTCGATATGACGGCGATCGATCCCACGCTCCGCGCCACCAAGACGACCTGTCCCTATTGCGGCGTCGGCTGCGGCGTGCTGGCGACGCCCGACGGCAACGGTGGCGCGGCGATCGCGGGCGATCCGGATCATCCCGCCAATTTCGGCCGGCTGTGCTCGAAGGGCTCGGCGCTCGGCGAGACCGTCGGGCTGGAGAGCCGGCTGCTCTATCCGATGATCCGCTGCAAGGGCGTGCTCGAACGCGTCGCCTGGAGCGATGCACTCGACCACGTCGCCCATCGCATGCAACACATCGTGGCGCGCGACAGCGCCGATGCGGTCGCGTTCTATCTCTCGGGCCAGCTCCTGACTGAGGACTATTACGTCGCCAACAAGCTGATGAAGGGCTTTGTCGGCACGGCCAATGTCGACACCAATTCGCGGCTCTGCATGTCGTCCTCGGTCGCGGGCCACCGCCGCGCCTTCGGCGCCGACACCGTGCCCGGCTGCTACGAGGATCTCGACCAGGCTGATCTCCTCGTGTTCGTCGGCTCGAATGCGGCCTGGTGTCATCCGGTTCTGTTCCAGCGCATGCTGAAGAACCGGCAGGAGCGCGGCGCGCGCATGATCGTGATCGATCCGCGCCGTACCGACACGGCGAGCGACGTCGATCTGTTCCTCGGCCTCAAGCCCGGCACCGACACCGCCTTGTTCTCCGGCCTGTTCGTCCATCTCGCCGACAATGGCGCGCTGGACCAGGATTACATCGCGCAGAACACGTCGGGCTTCGATGACGCGCTGGCGCGCGCGCGCAACATCGCCGGCAGTGTCACCGCGACCGCGCTGGCGACGGGCCTGTCCGAACAGGACGTCGCCGCCTTCTTCAAGATGTTCCGCGACACCGAGCGCGTCGTCACGCTCTATTCGCAGGGCGTCAACCAGTCGGCGCAGGGCACCGACAAGGTCAACGCGATCCTGAACTGCCATCTCGCCACGGGGCGCATCGGCAAGCCGGGCGCCTCGCCGTTCTCGCTCACCGGCCAGCCGAACGCGATGGGCGGCCGCGAGGTCGGCGGCCTCGCAAACCAGCTCGCCGCGCATATGAACTTTACACCGCCGGATATCGACCGTGTCAGGCGGTTCTGGAAGGCGCCGCGCATCGCCACCCATGAAGGGTTGAAGGCGGTGCAGCTGTTCGAGGCGATCAACCGCGGCGAGGTCAAGGCGTTGTGGGTGATGGGCACCAACCCGGCGGTGTCATTGCCGGACGCGGACGTCGTGCGTGAGGCGCTGAAGAAGCTCGAGCTGTTCGTGGTCTCCGAGAACGTGCTCTCCAATGACACGGTCGAGGCTGGGCCGCATGTGCTGCTGCCGGCGCTCGCCTGGGGTGAGAAGTCGGGCACGGTGACCAACTCCGAACGCCGCATCTCGCGCCAGCGCTCGTTCCTGCCGGCGCCGGGCGAGGCGCGGCCGGACTGGTGGATTCTGAGCGAGACCGCAAAGCGGCTCGGCTTCGGCGACAGCTTCAACTACAAATCCGCCGCCGATATTTTCCGCGAGCATGCCGCGCTCTCTGCTTTCGAGAACGACGGCAGCCGCGATTTCGACATCGGCGCGCTGACCGCGCTCTCGGACGAGGCCTTCGACGCCTTGAAGCCGGTGCAGTGGCCGGCGCGCGAAGGAGTGGCGCCCGGCGAGCGCTTCTTCGCGAGCGGCGGCTTCTTCACCAATGACGGCAAAGGCCGCTTCGTCGCGCCGGAAGTGCCGGCGCTGCGCGGCGAGACCGGACCGTCGCGCCCGCTGCGGCTCAACACGGGACGCATCCGCGACCAGTGGCACACCATGACGCGCACGGGTCTCAGCCAGCGTCTCGGCGCGCATCTGCCGGAGCCGTTCGTCGAGATCCATCCGGATGATGCCAGCAAACACGGCATCGCGCATGACGGCTACGCCCGCATCACCACCGATTACGGCCAGTGCATCCTGAAGGTCGTCGTCAGCGACCGTCAGCAGCGCGGCACGCTGTTCGCGCCGATCCACTGGAGCGCGATGAACGCCTCGCACGGCCGCGTCGGGGCGCTCGTGCAGTCCTTCACCGATCCGTTCTCGGGCCAGCCGGAGTCGAAAGCCACGCCGGCGGCGATCGCGCCTTATGAATACGTCTTCCGCGGCTTTGCGCTGTCGCGCAAACAGCTCGATCTGCCGCCGAACCTGATGTGGACGCGTGTCACGGTTGCGGGTGGCTTCGGCTATCTCTTCGCCGACAATGCGGATCTGTCGCGCTGGCCGGCCTGGCTCGACGGTGTCGCCGGCGAGGACGTCGCCGACTATCGCGACTTCGGCGGCGGCGTTTATCGCGCGGCCTCGTTCGCGGGCGACCGCATCGAGACCTGCCTGTTCGTCGGCCCCGCGCATGATGCCGGCGACTGGGAGGTGGTGAAGAGTCTGTTCGTGGCCGATCACGTCACCGACGAGCAGCGCCGCATGCTGCTGTCAGGCAAATCGACGGAGGGCGCGGCCTCGACCGGCCCCATCGTCTGCGCCTGCTTCGGCGTCGGCCGCGGCACCATCTGCGACACCATCGCGAGCGGCGCGCGCACGGCGGCCGAGATCGGCGCCAAGCTCAAGGCCGGCACCAATTGCGGGTCATGTATCCCTGAGCTGAAGCAGCTGATCGCGACGACGGAAGTGGCGCCGGCGAAGCAGGCGAAGGTCGCGGCGGCTGCGGGGTAGGGGATCTCTCCAGACTGGGAGACGGTCTCGTGCCCCGGACGCTGCGCAGCACGAAGTGATGCGCTGCAGAGCCGGGACCCATCTCACAGCAGAGTGTTTGGCCTTTCTGGGTCCCGGCTCTGCGCAGCGGCGTTTCACGCTGCAGCGCGTCCGGGACAGAGAGTGACGTGGACGCAGCCATGCCCTTCGCCCAATCGACGCGCCCGCGATTGTGCCCTATGTTGCCGCGATCCCCCTCCACATGCACAAAAACAACAATGATGTACCTGGAAACGCCGCCGCGCCTGATCGAAACCAAGATCTTCTCCGCCATGCCCGACCAATTCCGCCGCAAGGGCGTGCGGACCGATTGGGCCGAGGCCAACCGGCCGGGTGTGCCGACCGATAGTTTCATCGAAGGGCCGTCGTTCGACAAAGACGGCAACCTCTATATCGTCGACATTCCCTTCGGCCGCATCTTCCGCATCGCGCCTGATGGCGGGTGGTCGCTCGTGATCGAATATGAGGGCTGGCCGAACGGGTTGAAGATCGCC
This sequence comes from Bradyrhizobium sp. MI1.7, assembly GCF_055811795.1. Taxonomy (NCBI): domain Bacteria; kingdom Pseudomonadati; phylum Pseudomonadota; class Alphaproteobacteria; order Hyphomicrobiales; family Nitrobacteraceae; genus Bradyrhizobium; species Bradyrhizobium sp. MI1.7. The sequence continues at coordinate 25,708 of NZ_JBVVPO010000058.1, read as the reverse complement.
GCCGACGGCCGCATCCTCGTGGCCGACTACATGCACGGCATCATGGAGCTCGACGCCGGGGCGGGGCGCATCAGGCCCATCCTGACCGCGCGCAATTCAGAATCGTTCCGTGGCTGCAACGATCTGCATCTCGCCTCCAACGGCGACATCTTGTTCACCGATCAGGGCCAGACCGGTCTGCACGACGCAAGCGGCCGCGTCTATCGCCTGACGCCAAGCGGCCGGCTCGATTGCCTTGTTGACACCGGCATCAGCCCGAACGGCCTGGTGCTCGATCCCAGCGAAACCGTGCTGTTCGTCGCCATGACGCGCGACAACGCGGTGTGGCGGTTGCCGTTCATGAAGGACGGCAGCGTGTCGAAGGTCGGCCGCTTCTGCTCGCTGTTCGGCACCAGCGGTCCTGATGGCATGACCATGGACGCGGCCGGTCGCCTGTTCGTCGGCCACGCCTCGCTCGGCCACGTCTTCGTGTTCGCGCCGAACGGAGAGCTGATCGCGCGGATCAAGTCCTGCGCGGGTCCGAGCTGCACCAATGTCGCCATCGGTGGCGTCAAGAAAGATCGGCTCTATATCACGGAGTCAGGGACCGGCAGCGTGCTGGTTGCGGATATCAGCGGACTGTGAGCTTTGACATGAACGCAAAACCCTTCGGCAAGACCGGCGCGAACGTCTCCGTCATCGGGCAGGGCACCTGGTATCTCGACCATGGCGACCGCAAGCGCGCGATCGCGGCGCTTCAGCGCGGGCTCGATCTCGGCATGACCCACATCGACACCGCCGAGATGTACGGCGATGCCGAGCTCGTCATCGCCGATGCGATCGCAGGCCGCCGCGATGAAGTGTTCCTGGTTTCAAAGGTGCTGCCGAGCAACGCCTCGCGCGGCGGCACCATCACGGCGTGCGAACGCTCGCTGAAGCGGCTGAAGGCCGATCGTCTCGACTGCTATCTGCTGCACTGGCGCGGTTCCTATCCGCTCGAGGACACGGTTGCCGCGTTCGAAGAGTTGGTGAAGGCCGGCAAGATCAAATCCTGGGGCGTCTCCAATTTCGACGCCGACGATCTCGACGAAATTCTCGACGTCTCCGGCGAAGGCCGCATCGCCTGCAATCAAGTGCTTTATCATCTGAAGGAGCGCGCGATCGAGCATGCGGTGATCCCGTGGTGCGAGAAGCGTGGCGTTGCTGTCGTTGCATACTCTCCGTTCGGCCACGACGATTTTCCCGCAAGCAACAGCAAGGGAGGCGCGGTGCTGGCACGCATCGCGGAGGCGCGTCGTGTGACACCGCGGCAGGTCGCGCTGAGCTTCCTCACCCGTGCAACTACGGTGTTCGCGATCCCGAAGGCGTCGTCCGCGGAACATGCCGGCGAGAATGCGGCGGCCGGCGATCTCGTGCTGACGAAAGAGGAGATTTCGGCGCTCGATGCGGCGTTTCCGCGCGGTCCGAAGCCGCGCAGTCTGCCCATGTTGTAGTGCACAAACGCCTATTATTAATGGAGTATTGACGCGCGGGGTCGTCAGCGCATATCGGCATCCTGTTTTCAGAAGTTGTGAAAGCGGCGCATTTGTCGTTTTTTACGATCGTTCCCGAATCGTAGTTTTCCCAGGTTCCAGCCGTGACACCGCCGCCCGCCGCAGCCGCAAGGCTCGACAGTATTCCCATGCCCGTGCCGGAGAAGAAGCAGGAGGCTCGCCGCGCGCCTGCGCGCGTCGATCATCCCTTCAAGGGCATCGCGCTGGTGCTGCTGTCGACGGTATTCCTCGGCTGCTCCGACGTCACCGCAAAGTATCTGTCGACGAGCCTGCCGTCGATCGAGATCACCTGGATCCGCTTCGTCACGTTCGCGCTGATGTTCACGCCGGTGATGCTGCCGGGCTCGCCGCTGCGTGCGATGCGCACCGATCGCCTCGGCCTGCAATTGATGCGCGGCGTCGCGCTGCTCGGCTCCTCGCTGTTCTTCATCACCGGTCTCCGTTTCCTCCCCATCGCGGAAGCCTCGGCCACCGGCTTCGTCTCGCCGCTGTTCGTCACCGCGCTGTCGATCATCTTCCTGAGCGAGAAGGTCGGCATGCGCCGCTGGATCGCGACCGCGATCGGTCTCATCGGCGTGATGATCATCCTGCGTCCGGGCTCAAATGCGTTTCACGCCGCCGCGTTCTTCCCGATCATCTCGGCATTCTGCTGGGCCGCTGCGCTGATCCTGACGCGCATGATGAGCGGGCGCGAAGCCGTCCTCACCACCATGGCCTATTCGGCGCTCACGGGCGTTGCGATCCTCAGCCTGATGGTGCCGTTCGTCTGGGTGACGCCGAACTGGACCGCGATCGGGCTCGGCATCGTGATCGGCGTCGCGTCGACCGTGGGCCAGTGGATCATCGTGCTGGCCTATCGCTACGGCGATGCCTCGGTGCTGGCGCCGTTCTCGTACACGCAGTTGCTGTGGGTCAGCATTCTGGGCTTCTTCCTGTTCGGCGAAGTGCCTGACGTCTGGACCGTCACTGGCGCTGCCTTCATCGTCGCCAGCGGTCTATACATCGCCCATCGCGAGCGCATCCGCCGCGCCCAGCTGCTGGTGCTGGAAGAGCGTTCCCCGAACCCCTGACGCAAGTTCGCGTGTCCCGCTTCGTGCTATCAACGGTTCCAACAACACGGGAGGAGCCGGATGCGCGCTGCGATTTTCAGGAACGGTGAGATTGTCGTCGACCGGATGGCCGAGCCGAAGCCGGGCCCCGGCCAGGTGTTGGTCAGGACGCTCGCCTGCGGCATCTGCGGCTCCGACCTTCACGCGCGCCTGCATGCCCCCCGCATGGTGGAGATGGCGAGGAAGACCGGCCGCAAGCCGATGGATCTCGCCCGCGACGTCGTGTTCGGGCATGAGTTCTGCTGCGAGATCGTCGATTACGGTCCCGGAGCCGCGCGCAAGCTCAAGCCCGGCACCCGCGTCTGCTCGCTGCCGGCGCTCGTGACGCCGCAGGGCATCGAGGGCATCGGCTATTCCAACGACAATATCGGCGGCTATGCCGAGGCGATGCTGCTCAGCGAGCCCCTGCTGCTTGAGGTGCCCAATGGTCTCGCGCCCGAACATGCGGCGCTAACCGAGCCGCTCGCCGTCGGCGTCCACGCCGTGGCGAAAGCCAACATCCGTGGCGGCGAGGTGCCGCTCGTGATCGGCTGCGGCCCGGTCGGGCTCGCGGTGATCGCCGCGCTGAGGATCAAGGGTCTGCATCCGATCGTTGCTGCCGACTATTCGCCGGCGCGGCGTGCACTGGCCGCAAAGCTGGGGGCCGATATCGTCGTCGATCCCAGGGTGACGCAGCCCTATGCGACCTGGGCCGAGCACGCGCAGATGTCGGAGGCCGAGAAGGCGGCGCGCCCGCCGTTGCAGGCCATGCTGCCGGCACTGAAGCCCGCAATCATCTTCGAATGTGTCGGCGTGCCCGGCCTGTTGCAGCAGGTGTTCGAGGGCGCCCCGCGTGATGCGCGCATCGTGGTGGTCGGCGTCTGCATGGAGACCGACAGGAGCGAACCCATGCTCGGCATCATGAAGGAGCTCAATGTCCAATATGTGCTCGGCTACACGCCGGATGAGTTCGCAGCGTCACTGCGCCTGATCGCGGAAGGGCAGGTGGATGCGGCGGCGATGGTCACCGCCGAGGTCGGTCTCGACGGCGTCGCAAAGGCGTTCGCTGATCTCGCCAATCCTGAGGCGCACACCAAGATCATCGTGCAGCCGTGGAAATAGGGAACGGCTGAAGCACGCCGCCATCGGGTTTCGCGGCGACGTCGGCATCGCTCATCTGGGCGATCACGGCCCGGCGGTCGACGATCGCCTGATGGAATTGCGCCAGCACGAGACCGAAGGCGGTGAGGTCGCCGTCTTCGATGGCGCCGTCCTCGTGACAGGCCAGCGTCTCGCGCAGGATGTCGTCGGCTGCGCTCTGCATCGCCGCGAGATCGTCGAGCGACGTCGCCTCCCGCACGCTCGAGATCGCGTTGAGCAGGCGGTCGCGATGCAGCGCGTTCTCGCTGCGCTCCTCGCGCCGCAGATAGTGCCGCAGCCACGCGGCCACCGAGCCGAAGCCCGAGAGCAGCAGCACCACGCCCCAGATGTAGTCGCTGTACTTGTCCATGAAGCTGCGCTCGTTGCCGTCGATATAGGCGGCAGCTCCCGGATGGGCCGGCAGCGCGGCGTCTTTGTCGGTGTCAGGCTTCTGGATGTGGCTGGCGCCGGGCAAGTCCTTCACGAGCGACTGACGGACCGTAAACAGCTCGCGGGTGAAGGCAGCGACCGTGTCCTCGGACAATGAAGCAGGCGCGACGATCAGATGATTGACGGCGATGGTGTCGATCTTGTCGTCCGGCCGCTGCGGCGTCGTGGAAAATGCGCTCGCGGGAATTTCTTCGGATTCGTAGAGCGGATGCCGCTCTGCGATGGCGTCGGAGACGTCGACGGACAGGAACTTGGGCTCGCCGCGCAGGCGTGCGGTGGTGGCGATCGTGCTTGCGATCGCCTTGTCGTCGAGTGCGCCCACCATCATGAAGGCGTCGAGCGTTGAGTCCTGGGCCATCTCGGAGATGCGGTCGATACCGAACTGTGCGATCGTGACCTTCTGCGGATTGACGCCTGACTCGGCGAGGATGACACGGAGCAGATTGAGATTGGCATCGCCAAGGCCGACGACACCGATGCGGCGCCCGGTGAGGGAGGCGATCTCCATGATCTTCGGCCTGGCGGCACCCTTGCGCGCCGCTGGCGCCCACAACACCACGAAATTCCGCCGGAGGATCGCCACCGAATTGGTGTCGGCCGGCATGGCGGAGTCGCCGCGAGCCACCGCAAGGTCGGCCTTGCCGGCGCCGAGCAGATTGAGGCTTTGCAGTGTGCCGTCGGTCTCGATCGGCACGGGTCGCACCGCGCCACCCCTGGCGTCGAACGCCTTCGCCACGGCCGCAATCAGCGCCTGGTCGTCACTGCCGGCTGGCCCGACCGCGATGCGTAGCGTCGCCGGCTGCCAGACCCAGTAGGCGAGGGCAAGAGCGACCGTGAGCACCGAGAGCACGCTTGCGAGCGCGAGCCACGGGCCAAAGCGATTGCGGCGGCGAGACGACGCGTCTCTCCTCACGCTCAGATCGCTCGGCACGGGCATCTCGCTTTCCTCATCGGCAAGCTCGCCCGACGGCAGGCGCGGCGGGTGCCGTCAGTATTTCGAAGGCACGTACATCTCCGGCGGAATCGGTCCGCGGTGGTAGTCGGGGTTGCGGACGCGCGGCGGCAGCACCACGGGCACGCGGGCGACCTCCTGGTACGGCATCTGGCTGAGCAGATGCGCGATGCAGTTGAGGCGGGCGCGCTTCTTGTCGACGGCGTCGACGATCCACCATGGCGAGTCCGGCAGATGCGTGTGCTCCAGCATCGTCTCCTTGGCCTTGGTGTACGCCTCCCAGCGGCTGCGCGCCCTGACATCCATCGGGCTCAGCTTCCACTGCTTCAGCGGATCCCTGATGCGCATGCTGAAGCGGAACTGCTGCTCGTCGTCAGTGATCGAGAACCAGTATTTGACCAGGATGATGCCGGAGCGGATCAGCATCCGTTCGAACTCCGGCACCGTCTTGAAAAATTCCTGGTATTGCTCCTCGGAGCAGAAGCCCATCACGCGCTCGACGCCGGCGCGGTTGTACCAACTGCGGTCGAACAGCACGATCTCGCCGCCGGCGGGCAAATGCGAGACGTAGCGCTGGAAGTACCATTGCGTGCGCTCGCGCTCGCTCGGGGCGGGGAGCGCGGCGACACGGCAGATGCGGGGATTGAGACGCTGGGTGATACGCTTGATGACGCCGCCCTTGCCGGCGGAGTCGCGGCCCTCGAACAGCACCACGACCTTCTTCTTCTCGCTCTGCACCCAGTCCTGGAGCTTGACCAGTTCGCCCTGGAGGCGGAGCAATTCCCGGAAATAGAGCCTGCGATCTACCGTCGGGCGGAGCGCGTCCGTCTCGTCCAGCAGCTCGTCGAGCCTGCTGTCATCGAGCTCCATCTCCAGCTCTTCGTCGAGATCGTCGGTCATTTCCCGGATGATGCGCTCGCGTTTGGCCATTTCAGGGGTGCGGTCGGATGCGGTCATGGGTCCTTCTTTCGGCAGGGTGCCTGTCGCCCGTGACCATCGGCGGGGTTTATTGCGCCCATGTGACACCGGTTCCGAAATAGCCCGGCGGAGCCGTCAGACCGGCAGGGCGATCGAATATTTGACCTGGCTCAGCGCAAAGCTCGACTCGATCGAGGCAATGCCGTCGAGCCGGGTCAGCTTGGTCTTCAGGAAGGTCTCGTAGGAGGCGAGGTCGGCCGCCACCACGCGCAGGAGATAGTCGCGGTTGCCGGTCATCAGATAGCACTCCAGCACCTCGTCCCATTTCGAGATCGCGCGCGCGAAACGATTCAGATCCTCCTCCTTCTGCCGCGCCAGCTTGATCGAGATGAAGACGCTGACATGCAGCCCCAGCGCCTTCTGGTCGACGGTCGCGATGTAGCGGCTGATGACGCCGCGCTCCTCCAGCAGCTTGACCCGGCGATGGCAGGGCGACACCGAGAGCCCGACCTTGTCGGCCAGCTCCTGCATGGTCAGCCGGCTGTCGTTCTGGAGCAAAGCAAGGATTTTCCGGTCGATGGCGTCGAGGTCTGGCATTGGGATGAAACCTGTCTGAAGTGCTGATCCATTGGTAAAGTATCCCAATATTTGAGGGCATGGCGCGAAAAATTGAGAAGTTTGGCGCCGCCCGCAGGCGTATCATCGTCGGACCTGTTTCCGGGAGCCATTGTGATGCCCGTTGATACCGCCCGTCTGGACACGTTGACCGCGCTGGCCCGCAAGGCGCTGTGGCTGTCGTCATGGACCATCCATCACGCCAACCACATCCGCGCCAACGCGGACGGGCTCAAGGTCGGGGGCCATCAGGCCTCGTCCGCCTCGCTCGCCACCATCATGTCGGCGCTGTATTTTAGCGTCCTGCGCCCTGAGGATCGCGTCGCGGTGAAGCCGCATGCGAGCCCGGTGTTCCACGCCATCCAGTATCTGTTCGGCCGGCAGACGCGCGAGAAGCTGGAGAACTTTCGCGGGTTCAAGGGCGCGCAGTCCTATCCCTCGCGCACCAAGGATGTCGACGACGTCGATTTCTCCACCGGCTCCGTCGGCCTCGGTGTCGCGCAGACGCTGTTTGCCTCGCTGGTGCAGGACTACGTCAAGGCGCATGGCTGGATGAAGGATCGCCGCGAAGGGCGGATGATTGCCCTCGTCGGCGATGCCGAGATGGACGAGGGCAACATTTTCGAGGCGCTCGCCGAAGGCTGGAAGCACGGTCTGCGCAACACCTGGTGGGTGGTCGACTACAACAGGCAGTCGCTCGACGCCGTCGTGCGCGAGGGGCTCTGGGAAAAGTTCGAGACCATGTTCCGCAATTTCGGCTGGGACGTGGTGATCGTGAAATATGGCCGCCTGATGCGCGAGGCCTTTGCCGAGCCCGGCGGCGAGGCGCTTAAAGCTTGGATCGACAATTGCCCGAACGCGCTCTACGCGGCGCTGTGCTTCCAGGGCGGCGCCGCCTTCCGCAAGCATCTGCACGACGAGATCGGCGACCAGGGCCCGATCACCAAGCTGATCGACAGGCGCAGCGACGAGGAGCTGCTGGCGCTGATGTCGAACCTCGGCGGCCACGACATGGCGAGCATGCTGGAGGCGTTCGAGTCGATCGATCACGATCGCCCGGTCTGCTTCATCGCCTACACCATCAAGGGCGTCGGCCTGCCGTTCCAGGGCCACAAGGACAACCACGCCGGCCTGATGACGGTCGCGCAGATGGAGAAATATCGCGAGAGCCAGAACATCCGTCCGGGCCACGAATGGGACAAGTACGAAGGCCTCGCGCAGAACGCCGCCGAGCTCGACGCCTTCCTCGCGCGCGTGTCGTTCAACCAGGATGGCCGCCGGCTTACCGCGCCTGTTATCGAGGTGCCCCAGCAGCTGGCGTTCAAGCCGTCGACCCAGATGTCGACCCAGCAGGGCTTTGGCCTCGTGCTGAACGAGATCGCGCGCGGCGACAGCGAACTCGCACAGCGCATCGTCACGACCTCGCCCGACGTCACGGTCTCGACCAATCTCGGTCCGTGGGTGAACCGGCGCGGCCTGTTCGCGCGCGGCGAGAAGGCGGATTTATTCCGCAGCGAGAAAATTCCCTCCACGTTCAATTGGGACTTCTCGCCCAAGGGGCAGCATCTCGAGCTCGGCATCGCGGAGATGAACCTGTTCATCATGCTCTCGGCGCTGGGCCTGTCGCACCAGATCAACGGCGAGCGGCTCTTGCCGGTCGGCACCCTCTACGATCCCTTCATCGAGCGCGGCCTCGATGCATTGAACTACGCCTGCTACCAGGATGCGCGCTTCATGGTGGCGGCGACGCCTTCGGGCATCACGCTGGCGCCTGAAGGCGGTGCGCACCAGTCGATCGCGACGCCGTTGATCGGCATGGCGCAGGACGGGCTCGCCTCGTTCGAGCCGGCTTTCGTCGACGAACTCGCCGTGATCATGGCTTGGGGCTTCAATCACATGCAGCGCGATCCGGGCGAGGGCGGCTCGGTCTATTTGCGGCTCTCGACGCGCAGCATCGAGCAGGCGCAGCGGATCATGACGCCGGAGCTTGCGCAGGGCATCACCGACGGCGCCTATTGGCTGCGCAAGCCGGGGCCCAATGCCGAACTCGTGATCGCCTATACCGGCGCGGTCGCGCCCGAAGCGATCGAGGCGACCGGCTTCATCGGCGAGAGCCGCCGCGACATCGGCCTGCTCGCGATCACCTCGGCGGATCGTCTGCATGCGGGTTGGACCGCTGCGCGGAAATTGCGGCGCGATCGGCGGGGTGTGCAGCATCTCAGCCACATCGAAAAGCTGCTCGCGCCGCTGCCGCGCGACTGCGGCATCGTGACCGTGATCGACGGCCATCCCTCCGCGCTCGGCTGGCTCGGCAGCGTTCGCGGCCATCGCGTCGAGGCGCTCGGCGTCGAGCAGTTCGGCCAGACCGGCACCATCGCGGACCTCTACCGCCATTACGGCATCGATGCGAACGCCATCATCGATGCGGCGGAAAGCCTCACCACCGGCGCACCGGTGCTGCATCGGAAGATGGCGGTGTAGTTGAGGTAACTGCCCTGTCATTCCGGGGCGACGCGTAGCGTCGAGCCCGGAATCCATACTCCCGATCGTGGTTATGGATTCCGGGCCCGCGCCAAGTGGCGCGTCCCGGATTGACACCTGAGGGAGCCTTGCCTCGTTCCCGCCATCGGCTCATATATCCTCCGTCCGCCGCAACGCTGGCCCCGCATATGGCGGGTTCAATTGCCGGCGCTTTCGTGCAAGGATGCCTGCCGAAACGCCCCCTCCAAGCCCCCAAGAAGAGGTTAACGATGGTCAATCGCATGCAATTCTACATCGACGGCGCCTGGGTCGATCCCGCCGTCAAGAAGTCCACCGCCGTGGTCAATCCCGCGACGGAAGAGGCGATGTACGAGGTTGCGCTGGGCTCCAAGGCTGACGTCGACAAGGCCGTCACTGCTGCCAAGCGCGCCTTTGCAACTTTCTCCCAGACCAGCCGCGAGGAGCGCGTCGCGCTGCTCACGAAAGTCATCGAGGTCTACAAGGGCCGGCTCAAGGAGATCGGCGCCGCCGTCTCCGACGAGATGGGCGCGCCGCTGCCGATGGCGGAGAAGCTCCAGGCCGGCGCCGGCCTCGGCCACCTCATGACCACGCTCGACGTGCTCAAGGACTATCATTTCGAGGAATCGGTCGGCACCGCCATGGTGCTGCGCGAGCCGGTCGGCGTGGTCGGCATGATCACGCCCTGGAACTGGCCGCTCAACCAGATCGCCTGCAAGGTCGCGCCTGCGCTCGCCGCCGGCTGCACCATGATCCTGAAGCCGTCGGAGTTCACCCCGACCTCGGCTTTGATCTTCGCGGAAATCCTCCACGAAGCGGGTGTGCCGAAGGGCGTGTTCAACCTCGTCAACGGCCTCGGCCCCGAGGTCGGCGCCGCCATGAGCGAGCATCCTGATATCGACATGATCTCGTTCACCGGCTCGACCCGCGCCGGCATCGACGTGGCCAAGCGCGCCGCGCCGACCGTGAAGCGCGTCAGCCAGGAGCTCGGCGGCAAGTCGCCGAACGTCATCCTCGAAGGTGCCGACCTGACCAAGGCGGTGACCGGCGGCGTGATGCACATGTTCAACAACTCCGGCCAGTCCTGCAACGCACCCTCGCGCATGATCGTGCCGCTGTCGAAGATGAAGGAAGTCGCTGCGATCGCGAAGGCTGTCGCCGACAAGACCAAGGCCGGTGATCCCCGCGCTGAAGGCACTACCATTGGTCCGGTCGTCAACCGCGGCCAGTGGGACAAGATCCAGGGCCTCATCAAGAAGGGCATCGACGAGGGCGCAACGCTCGTCGCCGGCGGCCCGGGCCTGCCTGAGGGCGTCAACAAGGGCTTCTACGTCCGTCCGACCATCTTCGCCGACGTCACTCCCGACATGACGATCGCCCGTGAAGAGATCTTCGGACCGGTGCTGACCATCATCGGCGCCAAGGACGAGTCTGAGGCCGTGCACATCGCCAACGACACGCCGTATGGCCTTGCCGGCTACGTCTCGGGCGCCTCGGTGGAGGACGCCAAGCGCGTCGGCCGGCAGATCCGCGCCGGCAACGTCAACCTCCAGGGCGTGCCCAACGACCGCTCCGCGCCGTTCGGCGGCTACAAGCAGTCGGGCAACGGCCGCGAGTGGGGCAAGTACGGCCTCGAGGACTTCCTCGAAGTGAAGGCCGTTGCGGGCTTCAACGCGGCGTAAGTTTTTTCGCCTGAACGAACAAAGCGCCGGAGCGGGAGACCGCTCCGGCGTTTTTCGTTTTGTCGACGTGTCTGCAACGCGGGAATTCGTAGGCTGGGCAAAGGAGCGTAGCGACGTGCCCACCATTCCGCGACGAACAAGAAGCGGTGGGCACGCTTTCGCTTTGCCCACCCTACGAGACCGTCTCTGCGTAACGCCTATCCCCCGACCGCGCCTTGCGTGTTCACATACAGCGCGTAGATCGACTGGCTTGCCGCCATGAACAGGCGATTGCGCTTGACGCCGCCGAAGCAGAGATTGGCGCAGCGCTCAGGCAGCGCGATGCGGCCGATCATGACGCCGTCGGGCGCGAATACGACGACGCCGTCGAGCTCGGGATCGCCCATGCCCCAGCCGCACCAGAGATTGCCGTCGATGTCGCAGCGCATGCCGTCCGGTGTGCCCGGGCCGGCATCGATGTGGACGCGCTTGTTGGAGATCGTGGTGCCGTCAAGCGAGACGTCATAGGCGAGGATCTTTCGGTTCGGCACGCCGCGCGATTCCACGACATACAGAATCGTCTCGTCGGGCGAGAAGCACAGCCCGTTGGGGCCGAGCACGCCTTCGGCGACGATGGTCGCCTTGCCCGTTGCAGGATCGAGCCGATAGACGTTCGGCTCGATCTCGGGCTCGGCCTTGTAACCCTCGTAATTGCCGAGCAGGCCGAAGGTCGGATCGGTGAACCAGATCGATCCGTCGGACTTCACCACGACGTCGTTCGGCGAGTTCAGCCGCTTGCCGCCGAACGAGTCCATCAGCACGGTGATGCTGCCGTCATATTCGGTGCGCACCACGCGGCGGCCGCCATGCTCGCAGGTGACGAGCCGGCCCTGACGATCCCTGGTGTTGCCGTTGGCGAAATTCGAGGGCTTTCGGAAAACCGAGACGGTTCCGGTTTCCTCCTCCCACTTGATGATGCGCTGGTTCGGGATGTCGCTGCAGAGCAGATACCGCCCGTCGCCGAACCACACCGGACCCTCGGCCCAGCGCAGGCCGGTCGCCAGCCGCTCCACCGCCGACAGCTTCAGCCAGTATTTTTCGAAGCGGGGGTCCAGTGCTTTTATCGCCGGATCGGGGTAATAGGTCGCCGGCCGCCAGCCTTGAGTGTGGGACGATGCATCGTTCATGTGCAGGTCTCTTTGTTGCGTTCCCTCTGTCCAAGTCTGCTAGCATCAGTTATCTACGGCCGCAAATCGGTCACCACAGGCGAGGGAAGACATGCCGCGTATTTTGATGACGGGAGCTTCGGGCGGAATCGGCACGAGCCTGCGAAAGCTGCTGCCGCCGATCTATCCGGATCTCCTGCTCTCCGACATCAAGCCGCCAGCCGATCTCGGCGCGAACGAACAATTCAAGGCGGCGGATCTCGCCGATCTCGCGCAGTGCGAGGCGATCTGCGAGGGCGTCGACGGCATCATCCATTTCGGCGGCTATTCGGTCGAAGGCACCTGGGACCAAATCCTCCAGGCCAACATCATCGGCGGCTACAATCTGTTCGAGGCCGCCTACCGCAAGGGCGTCAAGCGCGTGGTGTTCGCCTCGTCCAACCACGCCGTCGGCTTCTATCCCCGCCACCACAACATCGGGACCGACGTCACCCCGCGCCCCGACGGCCGTTATGGCGTCAGCAAGGTGTTCGGCGAGGCCGTCGGCGCGCTCTACGCCGACAAGCATGGCCTGAAGGTGACCTGCCTGCGCATCGGCAATTTCGGCGACATGCCGCTCGACCAGCGCCGGCTCTCGATCTGGCTGAAGCCCGACGACCTCGTGCAGCTCTGCCGCATCGGGCTCGAACATCCCGACATCCATTTCGAGGTCTTCTACGGCGCCTCCCTCAACGAGCGCGCCTGGTGGGACAACCACCGCGCCTACGAATTCGGCTATCGCCCGACGGGGCGCGCCGAGGATTTCCGCGAGCACGCGATGGCCGAGCAGGCCAAGCTGAAGCCGGATCCGGTCGGCGACCACTACCAGGGCGGCGCGTTCTGCAGCAATGAGTTCGACGGCGATGCGAGCCGCATCATTGATTGGAGTAAGCGCTGAAATGCCATGCCCCCTCTCTACAGTCATGAGGTGAGGGGGCCTCTCCGCGGCACTCGCGCCGGCATGCAGCCTAGTCCATGCCTTCATCGGGAATGTTCAAGACGGTGCCACAAGCTTTGCAATGCACCGCGTCGACATCGTGGCGCTGCAGGGCGCAAACCGGACAGGGGAAGCGTACCTTGGAGGGCGCGAGCAGTGCCTTGGCGAGATTCAGGAAAAGGGTCACGCCAAAGATCATGATGACGACGGTGATCAGGCGGCCGACGGTCCCGGGCAAGGTGATGTCGCCGAAGCCGGTCGTGGTCAGTGCGGTGACCGTGAAGTAGAGCGCGTCGGCATAGTTGGCGATCTGATGATTGTGAGACTTCTGCGTCTCGTAGACGATCCCGGTCATCACGAAAATAAACACGCCGAGGTTCACGACGGCAAAAACAACTTCCTCGTTTCGCCGGAAGAAGGGGCTGTCGACCCGGAGGCGCGCTACCATCTGGTAGTCGCGCAGCAGCCGCAATGTTCGAAATGCGCGCAAGAAGCCGCCGGCCTCTCCGGCGAGCGGCGCAAGGAACGAGATGATGACGACGATGTCGGTCCAGGTCGAAAGCCGCGCCAGGTCGTGCAGCGGCTGACGGCTGATGATCATCCGTGCGGCGAAGTCCGCAAGGATCAGGACGCCGAACACGACATCGAGCGACTCGACGGCCCTGTTGCGAGGCAGGAACGAGGTCGCGATGATGAACAGAACCGTGACGACGTCCAGCGCAAGCAGGGCGTATCGGAATTTTATGCAGCCGAACGTGTCGCCTTCGTAAAGTTGCCGGATCCTGCCCTTCAGGGCCTCAAATGGGACGGCGACGACGTCGAGCGGCCCATGTCCCTTCGTACTGTTGCGATAAAATGCCATGGTCAGCGACCGCCGCGCCTATCTCGGTAGCCTACGCTTCCGAAGGATCGAGCATTTCGCCAATCTTGTTGACGGCGACATTGATCGACATGCCCAAATAGTCGCCGGGATCGCCGAACCACGAGCCAGTCAGCGGCACGGCCTGGCCCGGATGCCGCGCAATGGCCACCGGAATGAGGTCGAATCCGGCGCTCAGACTGTTGGTTGGATCGTAATCCAGCCAGCCGGCACCGGGCAGGAATACCTGCACCCATGCGTGGGTCGCGCCGGAGCCGGTCATGCCCACGGCACCGCCATCGAGCGCCGCATCATAGAGATAACCGCTGACGAAGCGAGCGGCGAAGCCGAGCCGGCGCAACGTCTCGATCATCAGCCAGGCGAAGTCCCGGCAAGTGCCCGATTTCGTGCGCAGCGTTTCGCCGGGTGACTGTGTGCCTTCGGCATCTCTGCCGCGATAGTTGAAGTCGCTGCGAAACTTGCCGAGCATTCGGCGCAGCACGTCGGCGGTCCGATCCTGATCGCCGGCAACGAAGCTCTTGGTCCACGCCGCATGGCTGCCGTCTGCATCGTCGGCATGCGGGCGCAGGTAACCGGCAAGGTCGGTCCATTCGTCCGGGGTGTACTGCACGGGGACCTCCTCGGCCCGGGGCTCCAGCGGAAATGTCTCCAGACCCTTGATGCCGAAATAGACGCCACGAACCCTAAACGTGAATGTCAGCTCGCTGCCGGGTTCGCTGAAGTCCATCACCGTGACGGCATTGGAGCGGGAGTCGGTGACCCAATGCACCTTTGACGGCAGGCTGGTAGCAGCGGACCAGCGAAGCAGCCGGGTCGCGGCGCCGCGCCGCGGCAGGAACATCGCCCGGTGCGTGCCGAACGTCACCGGCTTTGCATAGCGGTAGGTCGTGGTGTGCGTGATCTCGCCAATGATCGCCATGCATTGATCCGCTTCGCGTTGCGGAGCGCATTGAGCGCCTTCCCGCGCAAGAGAGAGCAGGCGCCAGCTTTCGGCCCGGCCGCTTCCACCCATTGATCTAGATCAACGTCGTTCCCGGGATCGTCTGGCCCATCAAGCGATCACGCATTCCTTCAGACGTTGATGTGCAAACCGACCGAATGGAGCGATGGACATGGGTATCCTTTGGACGATCATCATTGGATTTATCGTCGGCGTGGTCGCGAAATTCATCATGCCCGGTGACAAGTCCGAGCCCACGGGGTTCATCCTGACGACGGTCTTGGGAATCGTCGGCGCGTTCGTCGCGACCTGGCTCGGTCAAGCCGTGGGCTGGTATCATTTCGGAGAGGCCGCCGGCTTCATCGGCAGCGTGGTCGGAGCCATCATCCTCCTCTTCCTGTACGGCCTTGTCATGGGTCGTCAGGGGCGCGCTTGAAAATCACGCTATCAGCCGTCGCGATGCTCGCGATGATCGTCTCAGAGCCGGCGCGAGCCGGAGCGCTCAGCGACGCCGAGGCGACGTTCCTCGACCAGCTCGTCACCGCATCCGTGGTGCTGGAGCAGCGATGCGACGGTTACGAGGTCGATGGCGCCGGCGGCGTTCAGCTCGGCGCGCGGCTTCTCGGCAGCCCTGAGGCGGCGATGGCCATGATCGACGCCTATGCTGCGGCCATCAAGGCCCGCGACGGCGAGACCTACGATCCCGGTAAATTCCGCCCCGAGGTGTCCGACGCGGCCGGCAAAACGTTCAGGCGCGTCCGGGCGGACTTGATCAAGAACCCGAAAGGAGCCTGCGCCGACTACGGCGATGCCAGCGTGGATCGTGGCCTGCTGAGGCGATACTAAACGGGAACAAGCTCTGATTGAGAATGGCCTGTCACTCGCGCTATGCTATCGTCTGCTCCGGGACGTGCATTTCCCGTCCCAGGCAACAAGAACAGGGAGGATGGCTATGAAGACGTTAGCGATGTCAGCGTTGATCCTTGCTACCTTGTCGGTCGCGCCGGTGAGCGCCGCACCGATCGGCTCCGCGGCTCACCTGAACCCAAACCAAGGTCCCGGATGCTCGCTCTCCGGCGCCGCGGTTGCGAATTGCAAGAACGTCCTCAACTTCAAGTCTTACTACGAGTGCCGCAGTAACCGCATGGAGCGAGGTTGGACTGGCGTTGAGAGCGGCTACTACTGCCGGGCTCTCGACCTCAAATAAGAGCGCGGGTCAGTTCAGAATTTTGGGAGGCCGCCTGCGTTGGCGGCCTCTTCTACCGCGATGAGTGTCAGGCACGCATCCCGATCGCCGGACGAAATGGCGGACCGTCCCAAGGCTGCGGTGCGGCGGCATAGCGGTCGAAGCGCATTGTGTGGCTGGCGAGCCCCTGGCTCATCACGCGGAGGCTGTTCGCATAGCCGAACATCGCTATGAGCGGTACCGTCGCATCGATCGCGACCGTGTCTTCGTCGACGACCCTGGAGTGGGCGGTCCCACGCCGCGATGTCAGGTCGTCAACGATCGATTGCGCGAACGGCGTCGGTGTCACCACTTCGACCTTCATGATCGGCTCAAGCAAGACCGATTCCGCCGTTTGCAGCGCCCTGCGGAACGCGGCATTAGCCGCGATCTCGAAGGCGAGCGGTGAAGAATCGACGTCGTGATACTTGCCGTCGATCAGCTGGACCCTGACGTTCACCACCGGAAAGCCCGCAATCACGCCGCAGGCCAGTACGCTTTCGAGCCCTTTCTCGATCCCGGGCATATATTTGTTCGGTAGCGCATCCACACCAATGTTGCGTTCAAGCTGGTATCCCTCGCCAAGCTCATTCGGCTCGATGGCAAGCTTGACGGCGGCAAACTCCCCCTTAGGCCCGTAGATCTTTTTGTGAGTGTATTCCGCTTCCGCACGTTTGGTCGGATGCTCAAGAAATGCCACCTGCAGGGCACCAATATTGACGGCTATTCCAGAGGTCCGGTTGAGGGCGTCGATCGCGCTCTCGATGTGGTTTTCGTTCGTTCCCTTCAGGATGATCTGAGCGGAGTCTTGATCAACCGACACGGCGAGCGCTCCGTCCTTGGCGGTGAGCTTCAAGAGCGCAGCAACGAGCTTCTCATGATCGGCCCTGGACTTCGCTTCGATGGCGACGTCAACAAGCAGGGGTGGCGTGCTCACATCATGCGGCATTGTAAGACCTGTAGCGTTGCCTTGGTCTAGCGTCAGCTCTCCTCACCCGCAATCCGCGCCAGATAATCCGACTTGCTGAACTGCATGTGATCCACGCACAGCTGCGCCAGCGCCCAGCTGTCGCGGCCCTTCAACAGCTCGATCATCAGCTCGTGCTGGCGCCGCGATTGCGCCAACCCCTCGCGGTCGGCGAGGTTCTTGGCGCGCATCGGCAGCGTCAGGTTCATGTAGTCCTGGAGCGAGCGCACCAGATAGGGATTGCCGCAGGCCGAGAACAGCGCGAGGTGGAAGGCGTCGTTGGCCTCGTGAATGCCGCGCAAATCCTGCACATCTGCCTTCGCGCAATATTGCCGCTGCAGCCCAGTCAGCTCGTCGATCAGGTCTTGCGGCGCGGGCAGGGGGATCATCAGCGCGGCCTGCCGCGTCAGCATCTCGCGGACCTCGTAGATCTGCCGGACTTCCTCGGCCGAGTAGAACCGCACGGTGGCGCCGACGTTCTTCTCGCGGCGGACGATGCCGCGGCGCTCGGCATCGACCAAGGCCTGCCGCACGAAGTGCCGGGAGGTGCCGTAGCGCGACATCAGCGCGTCTTCGGTGAGGCGCGCGCCCGGCGGCAGGCGGCCGAAGATGATGTCCTCTTCCAGCCGCGCGACGACATCGTCCGGATCGTCGCGCCGGACCAGCATGGCGTCTGCGGTGCGGATGTCGGACATGCCCTCAGCCTCCGGCTCATGCCGGTCCGCCTTGTGGAGCAGGGAGAACCCGGATTGTCAATAATTTGTGTCGGATGGCGGTGTATGGGGCAGAAAGCGCGACGATCTGGCCCAATCTTATTGACAATCAGGGGGCAGGCTGTAGCACAATGGCAAGCGAGAAGGAGCGGTATGATGACGAGTGGTTTGCGCAAAGGGCTGACGAGCTATGGCGATGCCGGCTTCTCGCTGTTCCTGCGCAAGGCGTTCATCAAGGCCATGGGCTATTCCGACGACGCGCTGGAGCGCCCGATCGTCGGCATCACCAACACCTATAGCGACTACAATCCCTGCCACGGCAACGTCCCGCAGATCATCGAGGCCGCCAAGCGCGGCGTGATGCTGTCGGGCGCGATGCCGTTCGTGTTTCCGACCATCTCGATCGCCGAGAGCTTTGCGCATCCGACCTCGATGTATCTGCGCAACCTGATGGCGATGGACACCGAGGAGATGATCCGCGCGCAGCCGATGGATTCGGTGATCGTGATCGGCGGCTGCGACAAGACCCTTCCCGCGCAGGTCATGGCCGCAATCAGCGCCGACCTGCCGACGGTGGTCATTCCCGTCGGTCCCATGGTGGTCGGCCATCACAAGGGCGAGGTGCTCGGCGCCTGCACCGATTGCCGCCGTCTCTGGGGCAAATATCGCGCCGGCGAAATCGACGATGTCGAGATCGAAGCGGTCAATGGCCGCCTCGCGCCGTCGGTCGGCACCTGCATGGTGATGGGCACGGCCTCGACCATGGCCTGCATGATCGAAGCCATGGGCCTGTCGCTGCCGATGAGCGCGACGATTCCCGCGCCGCACGCCGAACGCTTTCGCCTGGCCGAAGCGAGCGGCAGGGTTGCCGCCGAGATGGCCAAGACCAAGGGGCCGAAGCCGAGCGAATTGCTGACGCCGGCGTCTTTCAAGAATGCGCAGGTCGTGCTCCAGGCGATCGGCGGCTCGACCAACGGCCTGATCCATTTGACGGCAATGGCGCACCGCTCGCCCCACCGCCTCGATCTCGAGGTGTTCGACCAGATTGGCCGCGAAGTGCCGGTGCTGGTCGACCTCAAGCCGTCGGGCGAACACTACATGGAGCATTTCCACCACGCCGGTGGCGTGCCGAAATTGCTGGCGCAGCTCGGCGATCTCGTCGATCTCGACGCGAAGACCATCAGCGGCCAGACGCTGCGCGATGTCGTCGCGAATGCGGAGGACGTGCCGGGCCAGGATGCGATCCGTCCGCGCGACAATCCGATCAAGAAGGAAGGCGGCCTTGCCGTCCTGCACGGCAACCTCGCCCCGCGCGGTGCCGTCATCAAGCAGTCGGCCGCGAGCCCCAAGCTGTTGCAGCACACCGGGCGTGCGGTGGTGTTCGAATCCGTCGAGGACATGACCTTGCGGGTCGACCATCCCGATCTCGACGTGAACTCCGACGACGTGCTGGTGCTGCGCAACGCCGGCCCTAAGGGCGCGCCCGGCATGCCCGAGGCGGGTTATCTGCCGATCCCGAAGAAGCTCGCGCGCGGCGGCACCAAGGATATGGTGCGCATTTCGGATGCGCGCATGAGCGGCACCGCGTTCGGCACCATCGTGCTTCACATCACGCCGGAATCCGCTGTCGGCGGACCGCTCGCGCTGGTAAAGAACGGCGACATGATCCGGCTGGATGTTGCCAAGCGCAGCATCGAGCTGCTGGTCGATGCCGCCGAGCTGGAGCGTCGGCGCGCCGCATTGAAGCCGGCCGCAGCACCCGATGAGGCGCGGCGCGGCTACGCCTGGCTGTTCAACGAGACCATCATGCAGGCCGACGAGGGCTGCGACTTCGATTTCATGCAGAGGACTGGGAAGCAGACTGAGAAGGGGTGACGAACCACCCGAACGAGCGCTCAGACCGCACAAGCGGCGGGCGATAAAACAGGGGGAAACGATGATTGCACGATCCATGCGTGGGTTGGTGGCCATGGCCGCCGTACTTTTCGTCACCGGGGCCGGGGCACAGGAGGTGAAGCATTATCGCTTTGCCTACGATCAGCCGCGCAACACCGGCTATTCCATCGCGGGCGACCTCTTTGCCGACAAGCTCAAGGAATTGAGCAAGGGCACCATGATCATCGACCAGTATCCGGGTGCGCAGCTCGGGCAGGAGCCGCAGGTGCTCCAGCTCGTGAAGGCCGGCGACATCGAATTCGCCATCATCTCCTCGGCCAACACCGCGACGATCTCGCCGCAGGCCGGCGTGATGTCGCTGCACTTCCTGTTCCGCGACGAGAACCACGTGGTCAAGGGGCTGGCCGATCCCCGCGTGTTCGAAGCCCTCAAGACCATGATCGACGAGACCACGCAGGGCCTGCACGTGATCGCGACGGGCTCGCAGGGTGTACGCCACATGTACTCCAAGAAGGAGATCCACAATGTCGGCGACATCAAGGGGCTGAAGATCCGCGTCCAGGCGACCGCGACAGAGGACATGATGTTCCCGGCCTACGGCGCCCAGACCGTGCATATGCCGTTCGGCAGCGTCTATACGAGCTTGCAAACCGGCGTCGTCGACGTCGCCGAGAACAGCATCAACGTCTACCTCGTCAACAAGCACTACGAGGTCGCCCCGGTCCTCAACATCACCGAGCACGAGGCCAACAACGCGCTGGTGTTCGTCTCCGACAAGCTCTGGCAGAGCCTGTCGGCGGAGCAGAAGGGGTGGGTGCAGGCGGCGGCCAACGAGGTCAGCACGAAAGAGCCGCAGAAGGCGTTCGACCTCGAGCGCACCGCGGCCGACAAGCTGAAGAAGATGGGCGTGAAGATCGTCGACAACGTCGACAAGAAGAGCTTCACGGTGATCGCCGATCCCTATCTCGACAAGCTCGCCAAGGAGCTCGGCCCGCATGCCGAGAAGATCAAGAATTTGATCCGGTCGGTGAACTAGCCCGCCTGTGGCCATCCTTCGAGACGCCCGCCTATGGCGGGCCCTCAGGATGAGGTCGTGCTTTCCGGCGAGATTTTAGACCCTCATGGTGAGGAGCCCGCCAAAGCGGGCGTCTCGAACCATGCAGGCCGAGCACGTTCGGCAGCTTCCCAGCTGTCACATGCGATAGCTCCGGGACGAAGGGGAAATTGAATGGCCGTCGCCGACAAACTGCTCGTTCAACGCCAGCGTCACCTCAAGTGGCGCTGGCTCGACTGGCTCGAGCTTGCGCTGATGATCCTTTGCGGCGTGCTCTGCTTCGGCTTCTCGCTGTCGGTCACCGCCGACATCGTCACACGCACCATCGGCCACCCCTGGCTGTGGCTCCAGGAAGTCACCTCGACGCTGTTCATCTATGCGATCTTCGTCGGGACCGCGGTCGCGACCCGACGCAACGATCACCTCTATCTCACCGCGATCTCCGAAGCGATGCACGGCACGGCGCGGCTGATCGTCGAAGTGATCATTCGTCTCGTCGTGCTCGGCGTCGCCTTCTGCCTGATTTGGTACGGCTATCAGAACTATCTTCGCGGCTTCGGCAGCTTTCGCTTGCCGTCGGGCACCCCGATCGCCTCGCTCTATGCGATCATCCCGCTGTCTGGCGTGCTGATCGGCCTGTTCACCATCGAGCAGCTCGTCAACGGCTTGCGCAACGGCTTTGACCATCACGAGCCGCCCGAAGAGGACGGAGCGCCCGTCATCACGGACGTGCAGATGAGGGCGCAGCCGTGAGCGCACCTGTTGTCCTGGCGTTGATGTCGATCTGCTTCCTGTCGTTCGGCTATCTCGGCGTGCCCGTGCCGTTCTCGCTGATGGCCGGCGTCTTCATCGGTGCGATCCTGTCGGATGTCTCGCTGGCCGCGATCATCCAGAAGATATTTGACGGCGTGGACTCCGAGGCGTTGCTGGCGATCCCGTTCTTTCTGCTGGTCGGCGAGCTCATGAGCTCGGCCAACGTGGTGGTACGAATAGCCAACCTGTCAGTATCGCTGGTCGGGCACATCAGGGGCGGGCTGTCGCAGGTCGTCGTCGTCTTCAGCATGTTCTTCTCGGAAATGTCGGGCTCGACCACCGCCGACGTCGCCGTGATGAGCCGTGCGCTGGGCGGCCCGATGAAGCGCGAGGGCTACGAGCCCGCCTTCATCGCCGCGATCATCGCGTCTGCCTCGACCATCGCGGCGCTGGTGCCGCCGAGCATCACGGCGGTGGTCTATGGCGCCGTCGGCAACGTCTCGATCGCCGGCCTGTTCATGGCGGGCGTGGTGCCTGGGCTGATGATCGGCTTCGGGTTGATGATCTATTGCTACTTCTTCGGCCCTTCCGGCCTGCGCAAGCCGCGCGCGCCGCTGCGGCAGGTGGTGTTCGCCGCGGGTGACGCCGCCCTGCCGCTGATGATCCCTGTCATTTTGCTCGGCGGCATCCTCACCGGCTGGTTCACGCCGACGGAAGCCGGCGTCGTTGCGGTGGTCTGGATTGTCGTCGTCGTGATCCCCGCGCTGAACCGCGGGCATATCAAAAAGATCCCATACGATTTCTGCCTTGCAGGCCTGATCTTCTCGCTGCCGCTGATCACCATCGGCGCCGCCAATGCCTTCGGCTGGATGCTCGCTTACTTACGCGGTGCGAGTTACATCGCCGACATGATCACCTCGATTGCCGGCAACGATCCGCATCTGATCATGCTGCTGATGGTGCTGCTCTTCACCGTGGTCGGTGACTTCATCGAGCCGGTGCCGACCATCATCATCTTCATGCCGCTGGTCAACGCGCTGACCGAGGCCGGCGACATCAACGCCGTGCATATGGGCGTGGTGCTGATCGCCACGCTCGCCTTTGGCCTGATCACGCCGCCATACGGCCTGGTGCTGCTGATGGCCTCGAAATTCGTCGGCATCAGTTTTGCCAAGGCCTTACGCGCCGCCTTGCCGATCTATGTGGTGTTCCTGGCCACGATCGCGTTCGCGATCTATTTCCCGAGCGTGGTGCTGTGGCTGCCGCAGAAAGTGCTGCCGGAATCGGTCGGCTGCTTCAAGTCGCCGGCGGGGACAGGCTACATCTGTCCTAAGTGACGAGCTGCTCGACGCGCCATTGCTCGCCTTCACGGAGGTAGCGAAACGGCGTGCCGTGGCTGTTCTTGAAATAGCTGCCGGCGAGCGATTTCGCCATTCCCTGCATCACCGCGTCGTGGCAGACGAACAGGAAGTCGTCGTCAGGATGACGGTCGAGCCATGCGGAGACGCAAGCCAGCGACCGATCGGTCATGGCGTCCCAGTTTTCGCCGTCGGCGGGCAGGATCGAGACGAGGCCCGTCGCTGAGTTGACGCCGTGCTTGATCATGAGGTCGCGGACAGGGAGGCCCTCAAAGCTTCCGAAATCGAACTCGATGATGCCGTCGTCGATCGAGAGCGGCGCCGAAATGGCGTCCGCGATGATCTTGGCCGTTCGCGCCGCGCGCACCAGCGGGCTCGCGACGATGCGGCTGATGCCGGTACCGCGCAACATGTCCGCGGCCTCGTGCGCCTGCGCAAGGCCGTCCGCGTTCAGCGGGTTGTCGGTTCGTCCCTGAAACAGCCCCTGCCTGTTCCAGTCGGTCGCGCCGTGGCGCAGGCCGCAGAACGAGCGCGCCGGTGCCGGCGCGCTCACTTGCCTTTGCTCGTGAATTTTTTCACGGCGACGCGGAAATCCTCCGTGTTCATCGCCATGATGATCTTCTGCTCCTCGGCATCGAGCTGCTGCTTCACCGGTGTGGTCCCGGCCTGGTAGACCAGCGACTTGGTGCCGGCGATCGCCGCCGGCGGATTCTGCGCCAGGCGCTCGGCGAGTTTTCGCGTGGCCGCCTTCAGCTCCGCGGCGGGGACGACCTTCGCAACCAGGCCCCATTCATAGGCCTGCTGCGCGGTAAAACTGTCCTCCGACAGGAAGATCTGGAGCGCACGTCGCGATCCGACCGTACCGACGATCCCGACCGTCGAGCCGCCGTCCGGCGACACCCCGATCTTGGCATAGGCCGGCGTGAACTTGGTATCCTCCGCGGCGATGCAGAGATCGGTGACGAAGGCGAGGCCCATGCCGGCGCCGGCTGCCGAGCCGTGCACGCTGGACAGCGAGATCTTCGGCATGCGCCGGATGATCTCGATGAAGGCATGATAATGCTTCAGCAGCTCGCCGACGACCGGCGTGACCGTGCCGGTTTCGGCCGCAGCGCCGATCGTCTGCAGATCGCCGCCGGCTGAGAAGGCGCGGCCTTCTCCTTCGAGCACGACGACCCTGATGTCGTCGGCGCCTTCGAGATAGGCCGCGAGCTGTTCGAGCTTCTGCGCAATTGCAAGGTTGATCGAGTTGAACGCGGCGGGGCGGTTGAGCGTGATGGTTGCGATCGGGCCGTCGATCCGCAGCAGGGCGGGATCGTCGGGTTTTGAGACGGGAGCTGGCATCTGGAATATCCCCGGCATGAGGTCGTTGCTGCAACTAAATCGCAGAAGGTCGGGGGGGACAATCCCCGCATGCCGCTCTTGCGCAGGACGGAATGATGGGCTCAAATGGGGCCGCCTTCGTTTAGGAACGGACACGAGCGCCGGCTCCTCCTGGGCAAGCCAAGCCAATATCAGCGAGAGAGGAGACGACATGGGTGACGCTCGTGTCTCCGGAAATGGGCTGTTCCAATGACGGGTGGTCCGGTGATCATTGTCGGTGCCGGCCATGGCGGCTACCAGGTCGCGGCATCCCTGCGTCAGGCGGGCTTTTCCGACCGCGTCTGCCTGATCAACGACGAGGCGCATCTGCCCTATCAGCGGCCGCCGCTGTCCAAGGCCTATATCAAGGGCTCGGCCGGGCCGGAGAGCCTGATGTTCCGGCCGGAGAAATTCTACCAGGATCAGAAGATCGAGCTGATTGGGGGCCGCGCGGTGTCGATCGATCGCGCCGGCCACAAGGTGCATCTCGCATCCGGCGAGACGCTGCCTTACGGCCACCTCGTGCTGGCCACGGGCGCGCGCAACCGGCTGCTTGATTTGCCGAATGCGAATTTGCCCGACGTGAAATATCTGCGCATCCTCGACGACAGCGAGGCGCTGCGACAGATCATGCCGTCGAAGTCGCGTGTCGTGGTGATCGGCGCCGGCTTCATCGGCCTCGAATTCGCGGCCACCGCGCGGATCAAGGGCCTCGAGGTGGACGTGCTCGAACTCGCCCCGCGCGTGATGGCGCGCGCGGTGACGGCGGAGGTCTCGGAGTATTTTCAGGCGCGGCATCGCGAGGCCGGCATCCGCATTCACCTCGGTGTGCAGGCAACCTCGATCGAGGCTGAGGGCGGCAAGGTCACCGGCGTTTCCTTGAGCGACGGAAGGCATCTGCCGGCCGACCTCGTCGTGGTCGGTGTCGGCGTGCTGCCGAACATCGAGCTTGCGGCGGAGGCGGGGCTTGCCGTCGCCGCCGGCATCATCGTCGACGAATATCTCTCGACGTCCGATCCTGACATCTCCGCGATCGGCGACTGCGCGCTGTTCGCCAGTCCGCGCTTCGGCGGATCGCAGCGGCTGGAATCGGTGCAGAACGCCACCGATCACGCCCGCTGCCTCGCGGCGCGGCTGACCGGCGACCGCAAGGCCTACGACAGTCACCCCTGGTTCTGGAGCGACCAGGGCGACGACAAGCTCCAGATGGCGGGGCTGACCACCGGCTACGACCGCGTCGTGCTGCGCGGCGATCCCGCGAAGAAAGCGTTCTCGGCGTTCTGCTACAAGGGCGACAGACTGCTCGGCATCGAGTCGGTCAACCGTGCCGGCGACCACATGTTCGGCCGCCGCCTGTTCGGCCTGGAGCGCTCGATCACGCCGGAGCAGGCCGCGGATGAAGGCTTCGACCTGAAGAGCGCGCTGGCCTGATCTTTTCCCTCGGCCTGCTCTCGGGGCGAGGTGAAGAAGTCGCCGCGCTCTACAAGACCCCCGCGCCATACGCCGCCCTCCGCCTCGCCCGCCCCCCGCCCCCCCCCAGCCCCCCGAAAGATGCCGCCCCCG
>NZ_JBVVPO010000057.1:18488-54614 GCF_055811795.1 Bradyrhizobium sp. MI1.7 | reverse complement strand
TCTTCGCAGGCATTGCCAGGACCAAGGCCTTCTCTCCTGACGTCTTCAGCCTCAAAAGCCGATAACGCAACAGGCCCACAAGGGGAGAGGGTGCACTGTCTCTGCGGCCGCTCGCGCAGTCCCCTCACGTCCCGCGCAGCAGCTCGCTCGCCACGATCCAGTCGTTGCCGTCGAACTGGAGCATGTAGCCGTCCTTGATGGGGCGGAAATCCTGCGGTGTGGTGTTGAGCGTGATGCCGGGCAACAGAAGCGACAGCGGCACGTTCTTGAGGTTCGCCGCCTGCGCCATGATGTTCTCGCGCGTCAGATTGTCCTTGCACTGCTTGAGCAGGACGACCAGCGCCTCGGCGACGGTGTAGCCGTAGAGGCCGGCGACGTTGTTGATGTCGGCATTGGGCAGGCGCTTCTTCATGAAGTCGATATAGGCCGTCATCGACGGGTCGTCCTTCGGCTGCTCGACAAACGGCTTGAGCGAGCCGAGCGACAGCACGCCCTTGCCGGCATCGAGGCCCGCAGGGACCATGACGGTCGCCTTGTTGGCGCAGCCGGAGGCGAGGAAGCGCGTCGGTTGCCAGCCGACCTCGTGCGCCTTGCGGATCGCCTGCGCGCAGGCGCGCGGCGTCACCGAATAGATCATGAAGACATCGGCCTTGGTGTTGGCCAGCGTCAACACCTGGGAATCGACGGTGGGATCGGTGACCTCGAAGCTCGAGGCCATCGCGAGTGCCTTGTCGGCGTCGGCACCAAGCGCTTCCTTGACACCGCGAAAATATTCCTTGCCGGCGTCGTCGTTCTGATAGAGCACCGCAAAGCGCGCGTTCGGGTTCTTGGCGCGGGCGTAAGCGACGTCGATCGCGGCCTCGCTGGTGTAGTTCGGCGCCCAGGGCAGCGCCATCGACCACGGCATGTTGGCGGGATCGTTCCACTTCGAGGCCGAGCTGATCAGGAACAGCTGCGGCACCTTGTTGCTGTTGAGGTATTTTGCGATCGCCGAGTTCGGCGCCGTGCCCATGGTCGCGAAGATGAAGGCGACGCCGTCGCCCTCGACCAAGCGTCGCGCGGCTTCCATGGTCTTCGGCGGCGAGAAGGCGTCGTCGAGCGACAACAGATTGAGCTTGCGGCCGTTGACGCCGCCCTTCTCGTTGACCTCATCGAAATAGGCGGAGATCACCCTGCCGGTGATGCCCAGCGGCGATGCGGGGCCGCTATAGGGCATGGTGTTGCCGATCTTGATCTCGGTGTCACTGACGCCGGGACCGTAGGACTTTTGCGCGGAGACGGGCGTGGACAGGCAGGCGGCAGCCAGCGCTGCGGCCAGGACCAAAGCGGCTCTCATGGTTTCTCCCCGGTGATGATCGTCCACGCGAGGCGACCGCGCGGCGTGCTGCTTTTTGCCAGCACGTCAGATCAGCGGAGTTCCGCAACACGGTCTTGCGTCGAGTTGCTGGTTCATTCGACGTCTCGTTTCGAACCTGCGTATGAACGCCGCAGCAGGGCGAACAGGCTGCCGCCGGTCGCGGCTCCAACGAGATAGACAACGAGGGTTTGGAGCGCGAGCGGCAGACTGAGATTCATCTTGAAGAAGGAGATCGTGACCGTGTCGAGATTCTGCACGGCGAAGACGATGGTCGCTGCGGCGAAAAACACGATCACGGCGAGATGAAACCAGCGCATGACAATCCCTCAGCGTCGCCCGACGCGCGATGAAATCTGGATGAACCGTCATCGCGCTCTTGGGCGACCACGGTCCTTCTCCGGATCAAGCCTTAATGGCGCCGCCGCAGGCTAAAGCCCAGACTGACCCAGCCGGCGCCGGCCATGATCAGGTCGATGCCGAGGAACAGGCCGAGGATATAGACGCTGTTGACCGGCCAGCGCGCCAGGATCAAGAGCCCGAGCAGCAGGGTGATGACCGCAGACAGCGCTACCCACACCCACGGGCTTTCCCTTTTCATGCTGAAGGCGAGAAACAGCCTGACGGCGCCCGAGGCCAGCAGCGACGCGCCGAGGAACAAGGTGAGCAGCACCGCGGCGAACAACGGGTTCTCGAAGGTCAGGAAGCCCGCGACGATATAGAGCACGCCGAGCAAGGCCCAGATCAGGAACTTGCCCCAGCTCTTCATCTGGAACGCGCCGATCACCTCGGTGACCCCGGCGATGATCATCATCACACCAACCACGAGCACGCTCGCCACCGTCGCCATCATCATGCTGCCGAGCGCGATGAAGCCGGTGATGAGATAGACGACGCCGAGGGCGACGATCCAGCCCCACTTGGCGTGCAGCGCAGCAATGCCGGACCCAAGACCCAAGTTTGGAGACGTATCCGAAGCACTTGTCATGACGGCTACTCCTGCATGCGAAGTCCCAAGGCACATCTCAGGATAGCACGAGCCGCGCCGGGACAACAGCCAGTAGAGCAGCCCCCCGGGAGCCCCCATTGACTTAAGTCAAGAGCGGACGGGGCCGCCTCACGCGCGCGAGCGCTCCATGTCGAGCTCGGCCTTGAGACTATCGAGATCGCGATAGATCGAAGCAACCGCGAGCACGCGGCCGTCCTTGCTGTACTTCAGCAGGCAATCCCTGCCGTCGATGCTGCCGTCGATGGCGATGTCGTCGAAGCTCTCGGCATGGCCGACATAGTTGATCGGAACGTCGTAGTGCTGCGACCAGAAGAACGGCACGGCGTCGAAACGTTCGCGCCTGCCGAGCATGTTGCGCGCCGCGGCCTGGCCCTGCCGCTCCGCCACCACCCAGTGCTCGACGCGGATGTTCTGGCCCGAATGCGGATCGGGCCAGCGCGCGATATCGCCGGCCGCGAAGATACCTGATGCGCTGGTCTCGAGATACTCGTTCACGCTGACGCCGCGATCGATGGCGAGCCCCGCCTGCTCCGCGAGCACAAGGCGCGGCCTGACGCCGATCCCGACCACGACCAGATCGGCCTCGATCACGCTGCCGCTCTTCAGTGTGGCGCGTTTGCCGTCGAGCTTTTCCACGGTGTCCTCGAGGTGAAAGTGGACGCCGCTCTCTTCATGCAGCGCGCGGACGAAATCGCCCATCTCGGGGCCGAGAACACGCTGCATCGGCCGCTCCTCGGGCGCAACCACATGCACCTCCAGCTTGCGCGCCCGCAAGGAGGCCGCGACTTCGAGGCCAATGAAGCTGGCGCCGATCACCAGCGCGCGCTTCGCGCTGCCCGCCGCCTTGATGATGGCACGGCTGTCGGCAACGGTCCGCAAGGTGTGCACGTGTGGCTGGTCCGCGCCCGGAATCTGCAATTTGACCGGCTCGGCGCCGGTCGCGAGCAGCAGCCGGTCGAACGGCAGCTTGTCGCCATTGCCGAGCGTGATGGTGCGCGCCTTCGGATCGATCGCTGCAACATTGGTGTTGAGCCTGAGATCGATGCCCGCGTCCTGATAATAGTCCTCGCCCCGCAGCGGCAGCCAATCCTCGGGTGCACTGCCGGCGAGGTAATCCTTGGAGAGGTTCGGCCGGTCGACCGGCATCGCGCCGTCATCGCTCAGCATGGTGATGGCGCCGGCAAAGCCCTCGCGCCGAAGCGTCTCGGCGGCCGCAAAGCCGGCCGCACCGCCGCCGACGATGACGAATTTTTCCGCCGTCGGCGCGCTGCGATGTGACGCTGCAGGCTGCGGCATCTCGCGCTTGCGCTGAACCGAGATCCCGTCCTGGTCGCGCGTGACCTCCCAGACCGCCAGCGCGTTCAGCGCGGGCGGGCGGGTGGCCTCGCCGGTGCGCAAGGAGAAGCAGGCGTGATGCCAGGGGCAGCGGATCGTGTCGCCGACGACCAGCCCTTCGGCGAGCGGGCCGTGGTAGTGGCTGCAGGACGGCTCGATCGCGAAGACCTCGCTGCCGGCTTGCACCAGCAAGACGTCTTCCTCGCCGACATGGCCGAGCAGCTTGCCGTCCTCGAACGCGGTCAGCAACACGCCCTTGGTGAGGTCCGGCCCGCTCGGCGTCTTGTGCTCGGTCATGGTGTCGTCTCCTTCAGCTCGGCCCGCGCGGATCACGCGTCCGAATTGGCCAGCCCCAACAGCTCCTGACGCGTCAGCGCGTTGTCACGGAACACACCCAGCATGCGGCTGGTAACGAGATCGGTTCCAAGTTTGTGCGCGCCACGCGTGGTCATGCAATGATGCGTCGCCTTGATGATGACGCCGACGCCTTCCGGCTTCAACACATCGTTGATCGTATTGGCGATCTGCGCGGTCATCTTCTCCTGGATCTGGAGGCGTTTTGCGTAGATGTCCACCACACGCGCGAGCTTGCTGATGCCGACGACGCGGCCCTGCGGGATATAGGCGACCCAGGCGCGGCCGACGATCGGCGCCATGTGGTGCTCGCAATGGCTTTCGAAGCGAACGCCGCGCAGGACGATCATCTCGTCATAGCCTTCGATCTCCTCAAAGGTCTTTTGCAGGATTTCGGTCGGATCCTGCGCATAGCCGGAAAAATACTCTGCGAAGGCGCGCGCAACCCGGTCCGGCGTGTCGTGCAGACCGTCGCGCGCGGGATCGTCGCCCGCCCAGCGGATCATGGTCCGGACCGCCTGCTCGACCTCGGCCCTGCCAGGCCGTTCGCCCGGCAGCTGCGCCACCGCGACGGCTTGCAACCTGCGCGCATGTGAATTCATCAATAGCCTCCCTGCAATGAGCCGCGCACATCTGGCGGCCCCTCAGCTTGGACGGCTGCAATCGGAAAAGGTTCCCGAAGTCGCGAAAAATCGGGCGACCGGGCGGCAGGGCGGGAAAGCCGGGCTTTACGAGGCTGCTTTCCGCACGTCGAGCACGGCGCGCGCCCATTCCGCAGGCCGCTCCTGCGGCAGGTTGTGGCCGGCTCCAGCGAAGACACGCCGTTCGAACACGCCTTCGAATTTGGGCGCATGATGGGCGGTGCCGGGATTGACGCCATCGCTGTCGCCGTCGACCGCGATCGTCGGGACACGGATCGGCGGCTGCGCGGCGAGCTTCGCCTCGATCGCGGCATAGGCGGGATCGCCTTCGACCAGCCCATAGCGATGACGGTAGGAGTGGATCACGACATCGACGAAATCAGGATTGTCGAACGCCATCGCACTCGTTTCGAACGTCGCGTCGTCGAAGCTCCATTTCGGCGACCACATCGCCCAGAGCTGGCGCGCAAAACCGCGCCGGTTGCGCTCCAGCGCACGCCGGCCGCGCTCGTTGTGGAAGAGATATTGATACCAGAGCGCCGCTTCCTCCGGTGGCGAAGCCGGCTCCATCGAACGCGCGATGTTCTGGATGTTGTAGGAATTGCCGGAGACCAGGGCGATCACGCGCTCGGGATGCAGCACCGAGACCACGCAGGCCGCGCGCCCGCCCCAATCGTAACCGCCGAGGACCGCGCGTTCGATGCGAAGCGCATCCATGAAGGCCAGCAGATCGGCGCCGAGCGCCGCCTGCTCGCCGGAGCGCAGCGTCGCGGCGGACCGGAACCGCGTCGGCCCGTAGCCGCGCAGCCACGGCACAAGCACCCGCGCGCCGGCTTCCGCGATCAGCGGCGCGGTCTCGGCATAGGCGTTCACATCATAGGGAAAGCCGTGACCCATGATGCAGGGCCAGCCATCCGGTGCGCCGTATTCGAGATAGGCGATGTCGAGGATATCCGTGGCGATGGTTTTTTGTTGCATGATTTGCTCACGGAGTTGAGAGGCCGTAGCCTGGATGGAGCGCAGCGCAATCCAGGATTCGCGGATGCAGGCGTCCCCGCATTCCGCTTCGCTCCATGCGGGCTACGGGGGCTATTTCTGCGGGCCTGACAGCGAGATCTCGCGTTCGGCGCGGAACACATTGCTGTAGAGATTGGCGATCCACTGCCGGCCGATCTCGGTCTTGTTGAGGTAGCTGATCTCGGTCTGGATGTGCGGTGCGACGCTGTTCCAGTAGAATTGTGGATAGCGGTTCACGATGTCGGCGGGCGAGTCGTAGCCGAGCTGGCGATTGATGCCGACCTCTTCGAATTCGTAGTAGAGCGCGTTGGCCTTGCGCAGATAGTTGGGATCGCCGAGCTGACCGATGAAGTCCGCGGCGCGCAGGATCGAGGCCTCGTCGTCGTACTCCTGGCCTTCACGGGCCGGGAAGCGGGTGCCCTCGATGGCGCGGGCGACGCGCTCACTGTCGATACCGCGGATCGGTGGCAGCCGCCGCCGCACGAAAAGCATCGAACGATCAACGTGATACATCATCAGACTGGCATCCGACGCGCCGCGCGGCAGCGACACCTTGGTGCCGGCCTCGTCGACCACGAAACCGTCTTCGTCGTCCTCCGGAAACAGCCCGCGAACATAGCCGATGTCGTGCGCAAGGCAGGCGATCAGGATATGGATGTAGTCCTCGGCATCGAGGTGCGTGTGCAGATTGCGGCCAAGCATGATCGCCTGGGCCGCCAGCGTCACCAGCATCGTATGCTCGATATTGTGATAGAGCGCATCGCTGTTGCCGATGCATTCCATCGCAGTGCGCGTCGAGGCCTCCACCACCCTGGCATAGGAATCGTCGTACCTGCGACGCATGAACGAGCCCAGCAACTTCTCCAGGGATTCAGCCGCCAGTCTCGGTAACGTCATCATGGATGCAGCCCCGCTTGTCGGTGGTGTCCCACGCCAGCTCCCGACGTCTCATTCGTGTCCTCAACGCAACGGCCAGCATAGCCCATCTTGGGCCAAGTGACCAAACGCCGGGACGAATTTACGGAAATATGTTGCTGTTGTGCCCTGCGACATCACGGTTGCGGTCGGGCCGCGACACAGCCTGGCCGAGCCGGCGAGACCGCTTTTATTCCACCAGCAGCACGTCCACGGCGACGCCGAGCTTCTGCTTCGGCGAGCCGACAATGATGCCGTCGACCGGCGAGACGTCGGAAAAGTCGCGCCCGACCGCGAGCACGATGTGATCGTTGGCGACCAGCAAATCATTGGTCGGATCGAAATCGACCCAGCCAAGCTCCGCGCCGCACCACAGCGACACCCAGGCATGGGTGGCATCGGCGCCCTGCAAGCGCGGCTGGCCCGGCGGCGGAATGGTACGGAGATAGCCGCTGACATAGGCTGCCGGAAGGCCGAGCCCGCGCAGCCCTGCGATCATCACATGGGCAAAGTCCTGACAAACGCCGTGGCGCTTGTCGAAGACCTCGCCAAGCGGCGTCGAGATCACCGTGGCCTTCGGATCGTAGCGGAATTCGGTGCGGATGCGATGCATGAGATCGGTCGCACCGGCGAGGATCCCTGCGCCGGGCGCAAAGCTCGTGGCCGCATAGGCGCTGACGGGGTGCAGCACCGGCACCAGCGGGCTCGCAAAGACATAGCCGACCGGCGAGGACGGCCCGAGGCTCGTTGCTTCAAACGCGATGTCGCGGATGCTCTCCCAAGGCGGGCTGACGGCATCGCGCGCCGGCGATTTGCGCGAGACGGACACGCGCGAGCGCGAGTCGATGCGCAAGTTTCGGTGCGCGGTTTCGATCACGACGCTCTCGGTGAGCGTGCCGAAGAAGTCGCGGCGGACGTGGCGCTCGGACGGGCGCGGCCGGATCTCGACCCTGTGCGAGATCAGCTCCTGACCGTCGCCGCTCTTCGGCTCCAGCCGCAGCGTGCAGCGAGCGAAGCTGACCGCACTCTCGTATTCGTAAGTCGTGACGTGACGGATGTCGTAGATCACGCCAGCCCCGTCAGCTTTTCCGGCCGGCTGGCATTGGGGCCGTGCGGGAAGTAGTGCAGCCCGATCGCCTCGGCGAGGCTGAGCAGGTCCTGTTCCAGCGAGAACAGGGTCTTGACCTCGAGCTTCTCGGCTTCCGCGGTGGCCAGCATCGCCTGCGCCGCCACCGCGAGCCGCTGCGGCTGCTCGATCAGGCCGTGCTCCTTCAGGCTCGGGAGCGAAGCGATGTGCTCGTTCAGCGTCGTCACCTGGAACGCGACCGAACGCGGATTGTAGCTGTCGAGCACCGCGAGATCGCGCACCGGCGCCAGGATCGGCGCCAGCAGATAGCGCGAGCGGTAGGTGATCTGGGAATCCACCAGCGTCAGCAGGATATCGAGATCCTCGTCGCAGGCCTCGTCATAGGCGAACTGGCGCGCGAAGCGCGTGGTGTTGATGGCGCGCTCGGTGCGGCGGCCGATATCGAGGAAGCGCCAGCCGGCGGCGCGGTTCATGTTCTCCTGCGCCAGTCCCGCAAGGCTCGCAAGCTCCTGCAAGGTCAGCTCGGCCGCGCTCAGCACATCGTCGTCGTCCTCGACCTCGTAGGCCAGCCGATCGGCCATCTCGGTGATGACCTGCCAGGCGTCGGGCGACAGCCGCTCGCGCAGGGATGTCGCCGTGCGCTGCGCCGCGCGCACCAGCGACAGCGCCGAGCCGAACCGCTCCGGGCTCTGCAGCGCTTCGGCGACGATGCGCCCCGGCGCAGTGCGCGAGGCCTGCGAGATCGCGCCCCACGCCACCAGCAGGCGCTGGATGCGGTCGGCCGATTGCAGCGAGGCCGCGGTGCCCTTGTTGGGCCCGCTCGGCGAGCCCAGCGCGCGCACCAGCCGCAGCGTTGCCTCGGCGCGTTCGAGATAGCGGCCGAGCCAGAACAGATTGTCCGCGGCGCGGCTCGGCAGCACACCGGCGATGCGGCGGATCCGCACCTTGTCGGTCGCGGGCAGCAGCGTCGCGATCGAGACCTTCTTGTCCGAGACCACCCAGACGTCGGCGGCGCGCGCGCCGTCGCCCATCGACACCGCGCGCGCGTCCGCCTGCTCGGCGATCCGGCAGAAGCCGCCGGGCATGATGGCCCAGCCGTCGGCCGTCGCGGCCGCGAACACGCGCAGCACGAAGGGACGCGGCGTGAGCTGGCCCTGCTCCCACACCGGCATGGTCGAAAGCCGCACCATCTCCTGGCCGACATAGTCCATGCCGCGCGCGCTGATGGCGTCGACGAGACGCTGGCGCCCGGCGGCGTCGAGCTCGCTCGCGAGCACCGGGCCATTGCTGTCGAAGCCGGGAACGCCGCGGCGATAGGCGCCCTCGATCGCGACCTCGTCGAGCCGTGACAACACCTCGTCGCGCGCGTTGCGCTGGCCGCACCACCAGGTCGCGATATGCGGCATCTTGAGCTCTTGCCCGAGCAGGCGGCGGCTCAGGGCCGGCAGGAAGCCGAGCAGCGCGCGCGCCTCCAGCACGCCCGAGCCCGGCATGTTGGCGACGACGACGCCGTCCTTGCGCAGCACGTCGATCAGGCCGGCCACGCCGAGATGCGAGGACGCATCGAGCTCGAGCGGATCGAGCGAGTTGGAATCGACCCGGCGCAGCAGCACGTCGAGCCGCTTCAGGCCGGCGACGGTGCGGATGTGGATACGGTTGTCGCTGACGGCGAGATCGTCGCCCTCGACCAGCAGGAAGCCGAGATAGCGCGCCAGGGTTGCGTGCTCGAAATAGGTCTCGCTGAAGCTGCCCGGCGTGAGCACGCCGATGCGCGGCTCGTCGCGATCGGCGCGCGCGCGCAGGCTGTCGCGAAACGCCTCGAAGAACGGCGCGACGCGCGGCACGTTCATCGACTTGTAGAGGTCGGAGAAGGCACGCGAGAGCACCAGGCGGTTCTCCAGCGCATAGCCCGCGCCTGAGGGCGCCTGCGTGCGGTCGCCGAGCACCCACCAGCGCCCGTCGGGCCCGCGGCCGACATCGGCGGCATAGAGCGAGAGATAGCGCCCACCCGGCGGTGGCACGCCGCAGACGGGACGGAGATATTCGGGGCTGCCGGCGATCGCGGCCGCCGGCAACGCGCCTTCCGCGACCAGCCGCCCCTCGCCATAGATGTCGCGCAGCACGAGCTCGAGCAGTTCGGCGCGCTGGGTGATGCCGGCGGACAGCTGCTTCCAGTCGGCCTCGTCGATCAGCAGCGGCAGATGGCTAATCGACCACGGCCGGTCGGCGCTGTCGCCGGGCGCACGGTAGGTGACGCCGGCCTCGCGCAAATGGCGGTCGGCCATGCCGAACCGCCGTTCGATCTCGTCCGGCGCGAGCGCGCCGAAGGCGTCGAAGAAGCGGCTCCAGACCGCGCGGGGGGCGCCGCCGGGCCCCAGGAACTCGTCGGGGATGCCGGGCAGGCGGCTATAGTCGCGGACCCATTGCGCGAGGCGGCGCTGGCCTTCGCGCTGACCTTGCGCCTTACCCGTCTTGTCGTCCTGTTCGGCTGCGCCCTCGCCCATGCGCCTCTCCCTGCCCCACCATCATTCTCATTGCAGGAGCGGGGTCCGCAAGTCGAGGGTCAGCGGAAACTCATTTGTGCGTTCCTCGGGCGGGGGCTGCATCGGACCCGGCGTATGGCCGTGGTCCTGGAAGCGCGCCAGCCGCCGCGCCTCGGCCTCGTAGGTGTTGACGGGCTTGGTGTCGTAGCTGCGGCCGCCGGGATGGGCGACGTGATAGACGCAGCCGCCCAGCGAGCGCCCGTTCCAGGTGTCGATCAGGTCGAAGGTCAGGGGCGCGTGAACGGGGATGGTCGGGTGCAGGCCGGAGGCCGGCTGCCAGGCCTTGAAGCGGACGCCGGCCACGGCTTCGCCCGAGCGACCGGTCGAGGTCATCGGCAGGCGGCGGCCGTTGCAGGTCACGATGTGGCGGCCCTCGACAAACCCCTCAGCTTTCACTTGAAGCCGTTCGACCGAACTGTCGACATAACGCACCGTGCCGCCGGCCGAGCCCTCCTCGCCGAGCACATGCCAGGGCTCCAGCGCCTGACGCAATTCCAGCGTCACGCCGCCATGATGGACGCGGCCGAAGGCGGGGAAACGGAATTCGAGCTGGGCCAGATACCATTCTGGCTCAAAGGGATAGCCGGACTGCTTCAACTCAGAAAGCACGTCAAGAAAATCCTGCCAGATGAAGTGAGGCAGCATGAAGCGATCATGCAGCGCAGTGCCCCAGCGCACGAACTTGCCTTGTTGCGGCTCGCGCCAGAATTTTGCGATCAGCGCGCGGATCAGCAACTGCTGCGCCAGCGACATGCGCGGATCGGGCGGCATTTCGAGCGCGCGGAATTCGACGAGGCCGAGCCGGCCTGTGGAGCCATCCGGCGAATAGAGCTTGTCGATGCAGATTTCGGCGCGATGGGTGTTGCCGGTGATGTCGACGAGCAGATGGCGGAACAGCCGGTCCACCAGCCACAGCGGCGTCTGGTAGCCCGGCGGCGGCACATGCGAGAGCGCGATCTCGAGCTCGTAGATGCTGTCGTGGCGCGCTTCGTCGATCCGCGGCGCCTGGCTGGTCGGGCCGATGAACAGGCCGGAGAAGAAATAGGACAGTGACGGATGCCGCTGCCAGTACAGCACGAGGCTCTTCAAGAGATCAGGCCGGCGCAGGAACGGCGAGTCCTGCGGGCTGGAGCCGCCGACCACGACGTGGTTGCCGCCACCGGTGCCAGTGTGGCGGCCGTCGACCAGGAAGCGGTTGGCGCCGAGGCGTGTCTTGCCGGCGTCCTCATAGAGCCCGACGGTGATGTCGACCGCCTCGCGCCAGCTCTTTGCCGGCTGGATGTTGACCTCGATGACACCAGGGTCGGGCGTCACCTTGATGACCTCGACGCGCGGATCGAACGGCGGCGGATAGCCCTCGACATGGACCTGGAGCTGCATCTCCTCGGCGGTGGCTTCGAGGGCCGCGACCAGTTCGAGATAATCCTCGATGCGCTCGACCGGCGGCATGAAGGCGCAGAGCACGCCGTCGCGGACTTCGACCGACATCGCGGTGCGGACGGGGACGGACGTGTTGAGATGCTCGGGCGCGATCTGCGGCGGCGATTCCGGGCGCGCGGCGAGGGTGAACACCGGCAGCTTGCCCCGCGGCTCCAACGGATCCTGCTCGACGATGTAAGGATATTGGTTGGGCGGGATGTAGCCGAGCGAGCCGATCGGCAGGCGCAAGCCCAGCGGTGAATCGCCCGGCATCAGGAACAGATGATTGCGCCGGAGTTGCCAGCGCTCGCTGCGCCAGCGCGGCGGCGCGTTCCAGCGTTGCACCGGCAGCACGAAGCCACGCGGCGTGTTGAGGCCCTCGTCGAACACGCGCGCCATCCGCGCGCGGGCTTCGGGATCGGATAATTTGGAGTCGGACGGATCGACGTTGAGGGGAAGCTCGGCTTCCTTCTGGAGCCAGTACGCGGTGTCCTCATAGGCTGGGATGATGTAGCCGGGATCAAGTCCGAGCCGCGCCGCCGCGCCCTCCACGAATTCCTGGGCGTCCTTGACCTCGGCGCGCCGCGGATTCTCGATCCTGGCGATCAGATCGGCATTCTTCCAGATCGGTACGCCGTCCTTGCGCCAGTACAGGCCAAAGGCCCAGCGCGGCAGGCTTTCACCGGGATACCATTTGCCCTCGCCGAAGTGCAGCAGGCCACCCGGCCCGAAGCGCGTGTGCAAGCGGCGGATCAGATCGTCGGCGAGCGCGCGCTTGGTCGGGCCGACGGCCTCGGTGTTCCATTCCGCCGCTTCGAGATCATCGACGGAGACGAAGGTCGGCTCGCCGCCCATGGTCAGCCGGACATCCTGCGCGGCGAGATCGCCGTCGACCTGCTCGCCGAGGTCATTGAGCCGCGTCCAGGATTCGTCGGAGAACGGCTTTGTAATGCGCGGCGCCTCGCGGATGCGCTTCACGCTCATGTCGAACTCGAACTCGACCTCGGCAAAGCCGGCGCCGCCGGAGATCGGCGCCGCCGAACGATAATGCGGCGTGGCCGCAACCGGGATGTGCCCCTCGCCCGCGAGCATACCCGAGGTCGCGTCGAAGCCGATCCAGCCCGCGCCGGGCAAATAGACTTCGGCCCAGGCATGCAGGTCGGTAAAATCGTTCTCGACCTCTGGCGGTCCCTCGATCGGATCGATGTCGGGGCGTATCTGAATGAGATAACCGGAGACGAAACGGGCCGCGAGACCGAGATGACGGAAGGTCTGGATCAGGAGCCAGGCGGAGTCGCGGCACGATCCGGCACCGGAGGAGAGCGTCTCCTCCGGAGTCTGCACGCCGGGCTCCATGCGGATGATGTAACGGACGTGCTTCTGAAGCTCGCGATTGAGATCGACCAGGAAGTTGACGGTGTTCGGGGCTTCAGGCGGGATCGCGTCGAGAAATTTTGCGAACAGGCGATCGGGCTTGATGGTCTCGAGATACGGCGCGAGCTCGGTCTTCAGATCCTTCGAATACTCGAACGGAAAGCTGTCGGCATAAGGCTCGACGAAAAAGTCGAACGGGTTGACCACGGTCATCTGCGCCGTGAAGTCGACCTCGAATTTCAGCTCGGTCGTCTTCTCCGGAAAGACGTAGCGCGCCAGCCAATTGCCTTGCGGGTCCTGCTGCCAGTTCACGAAATG
Organism: Bradyrhizobium sp. MI1.7; assembly: GCF_055811795.1. Lineage (NCBI taxonomy): Bacteria > Pseudomonadati > Pseudomonadota > Alphaproteobacteria > Hyphomicrobiales > Nitrobacteraceae > Bradyrhizobium > Bradyrhizobium sp. MI1.7. Next base: position 41,248 of record NZ_JBVVPO010000057.1, on the reverse strand, counting down.
ATTGGCCGGAGTGACCTTGAGCGAATAGCTCAGAACCGGCGTGCGCGTATGCGGCGCCGGCCGCAGCCGGATGGTCTGCGGGCCAAGATCGATCGGGCGGTCGTATTTGTAGTGCGTGACGTGGTGTAATGCGACGTAGATCGACACGGGGTGCGGTGCTCCAGCAGCTTTTTTGAGCAGAACACCGGTTCCGGGTGGGATCAAGCACTAACAACGGGCACGGGTTGCCTACGCCGCGGGCTGAATTGCGAGTTACACTTGCCGAAGTGATCTACCTATGATCGAATGAACCATTGCCTGCACAAGCCGCGCCCGACGCGCCGCTTTGCGCATGATGGACTCTCCCGTTCGTAATGGTTGCCGCGCAACGTCTCGACGCGTGGCGCGGCCCGAAAGAGGAGATGTTTCCGATGAGCTTTCTGGTCAGATTCCCACGGGCTTCCTATCGCGCCGACGCGCTCGATGGTTTCACGGTCACTCCAGGTTTCACACCGGAAAACGCGCAAGCCATGATGTGGTTGTCGCAGCTCGCCTACGAGACCGACGACCGCGACAAGGTAGACAATATCCTGACGGCACTGGGGCTAGAGATGCGCGGCTTCGGTGCCGACACTCCCGCTACAGGTTTGGTACCGCCAAAAGCCCGCTTCATTGTCGCCGTCGGACGCGGCGCGACTTTCGTCACACTCTCCGGCACCGATCCGCTCAGTATCAAGGATTGGATCACCGACTTCACCCTCGCACCAAGTCAAAATGTTCTTCACAAAGGATTTGCCGAAGCCGTCGATGCAGTCCGATCAGACATCGAAGTCGCGATCAGGAGTGGCGGCGCCGGACAGCCGCTCTTCTTTACTGGACACAGCATGGGCGGCGCCTTGGCAAATATCTCAGCACTGCGGGCGTTGGATCATGGCCTGCGGGCAACCGCCATTTACACGTTTGGCGGGCCGCGAACCGGCGGTCAGGATTTCTTTGAAGCCTACGAGCCTCTCAGCGAAAGCACGTTCCGGCTCGTCAACGGTAACGACATCGTCCCGGCCGTTCCACCCAGCCTGCGAGGCAACTTCCGCCACGTCGGCCGAATGCTGCGTTGCGCGTCTGGCTCGACCTTCGCAGGTCAGGTGCCGGCGTCGAAAGAGGGAAACGACCCCAGCTTCAACCTAGTCGGGCTTGGTACCCTTCTTACCGGAGGCAATTTCCACCTGAAGATCCCAAGCATCGAGGAACTCCGCAACATCGACCCGCGGACGCTCGACCAATCCGACGTACTGCCCGGCTTCGTGCGCGACCATGTTCCGGCAAGCTACTTCCGGGCGTTGTCGGTCACCATTCCGTAACTGCCGCGTAGCCTCACATCGTCGCCCCGAGCACCCAGGGCGCGAATTCGGCACCGCCGAAATCGAAGCTTTCGCTCTTGGTCGGCTGTCCGGACGCCGTCTTCAGGATGAGCTCGAAGATGCGCTGGCCGCATTGCTCGACGCTCTCCTCGCCTTCGAGGATGGTGCCGCAATTGACGTCCATGTCCTCCTCCATGCGCTTGTACATGGGCGTGTTGGTGGCAAGCTTGATCGAGGGCGCCGGCTTGCAGCCGAACACGCTGCCGCGGCCGGTGGTGAAGCAGACCAGATTGGCACCGCCGGCGACCTGGCCGGTCGCCGCGACCGGATCGTAGCCGGGCGTGTCCATGAAGATGAAACCCTTCTTGGTGATGGGCTCGGCATAGCGCAGCACGTCGACGAGATTGGTGGTGCCGGCCTTGGCCATCGCGCCGAGCGATTTCTCCAAAATGGTGGTGAGGCCGCCGGCCTTGTTGCCGGGGCTCGGATTGGCGTTCATCTCGGCGCCCTCGCGCTCGGTATACGCGTCCCACCAGTGCATGAGATCGACCAGCTTCTCGCCGACCTCGCGGCTGACGGCGCGGCGCGTGAGCAGGTGCTCGGCGCCGTAGGTCTCCGGCGTCTCCGACAGGATCACGGTGCCGCCGTGACGGACGATGAGATCGCTGGCAGCCCCAAGCGCCGGATTGGCGGATACGCCGGAATAGCCGTCCGAGCCGCCGCATTGCAGGGCCACGGTGAGTTCGCTGACGGGCACGGATTCGCGCTTGACCTTGTTGGAGTCCGCGAGAGCTTCACGCACGAAGGCAATACCCGCTTCGACAGTCTTGCGGGTGCCGCCGACCTCCTGGATGTCCATCGCGCGCAGGCGGCCGGCGAGCTTCTGCTCCTCCATCAGGCCGCCGATCTGGTTCACCTCGCAGCCCAGCCCAAGCACGATGACGTGGGAGAAATTGACGTGACGCGCATAGCCGCCGAGCGTGCGGCGGAGCAGCGCCAAGGGCTCGTTCTGCGTCATGCCGCAGCCGGTCTTGTGGGTCAGCGCGACCACGCCGTCGACATTGGGGAAGTCGGCGAGCGGATTGTCGCCGGTGAACGGATTCTTCTTGAAGACGTCGGCGACGAGGCTTGCGACATGCGCGCTGCAATTCACCGAGGTGAGGATGCCGATATAGTTGCGCGTGGCGACGCGGCCATCCGGGCGGCGGATGCCCTCGAAGGTCGCCGGCAGATCGAAGTTCGGCGTCGGCTTGACGTCGGCGCAATAGGCATAGTCCTTGGAAAAATCGCCCATGCCGCAGTTCTGCGTATGCACGTGCTGGCCCGGCGCGATCGGCACCGTCGCAAAGCCGATGATCTGTCCGTAGCGCCTGACCGGCTCGCCCACTGCGATCGGCTTGATCGCGACCTTGTGGCCGGAGGGAATGCGCTCGACCGTGGTCACGCCGTCGGCAACCAATGTTCCCGGCGGCAGGCTCGCGCGCGCGATCAGCACGCCATCATCGGGATGGAGGCGAATGACGGGGCTGATGGTCATGGCAGGTCTCCTGTATCAAAACTATCGTGCCCCGGACGCAGCGCAGCGTGAAACGGTGCGCTGCTGAGCCGGGGCCCCATGTGTCGTTTCTTTCGCAAGCAACCGGGTCCCGGCTCTGCGAAGCGGCGCTAGGCGCCGCATCGCGTCCGGGACACGAGATCAGGCCTTCCCGGCCGAATCCTTGCGGGTCGCGTTGACCTGCATCTTGGCGTAGGTCGTCATCAGGCCGACTTCGTTGGACAACGTCACCAGCTTGAAGCCCATGTTGATCGCACGCGCCGCGCCTTCCGCGCCGCTGCAATGGATACCCGGGTTGAGGCCGCGCTTGGCGCATTCCTTGATGATCTTGTCGTAGATCGCGAGGATCTCGGGCTCGCTGCGGTCGAGCTTCGGCTCGAGGCCGTAGGAGAAGCCGAGGTCGGACGGGCCGATATAGACGCCGTCGATGCCCTCGACGTCGAGGATCGCTTCCATGTTCTCGACCGCGGTCCTGGTCTCCATCATCGGCAGCAGGATGGTGTCGGCATTCGCGGTCTTCTGGTAGGAGCCCGCGGTGCCGTACATGCCGGCGCGGATCGGGCCGTTGGAGCGGACGCCCTGCGGCGGATACTTGGAATACGAGACGAGGTTCTTGGCCTCCTGCGCCGTGTTCACCATCGGGCAGATCACGCCGTAGGCGCCGCCATCGAGCACCTTGCCGATGATGCCGGGCTCGTTCCAGGGCACGCGGACCATCGGGGTCACGGGATGCTTGTCCATCGCCTGGAAGCACTGCACCATCGAGAGATAGTCCTGCACGCCGTGCTGCATGTCGACGGTGACGCTGTCGAAGCCGCATTGCGCGATCATCTCGGCCGAGAAGCCGGAGGGAATCGCGAGCCACGCGTTGACCACGGCCTTGCCCGACTTCCAGATTTCCTTGACCTTGTTCGCCACGTTGCCTTCCTTCTTTTGTTGCTTGGACCGTTGTTTGGACCTTCGTCACCATGACGAGCGCCGCGACAGCACGGCTCTGCTGTTACCGCGAACCGGGGCTCCGCGCTACGCTCGCAATGACGCAAGACCTATGCGGTCGCCCGCTGGATGCTGACTTCGCTGACGCCGACCTCGCGGGCGGTGCTCACTATTGCCGCCCAGGTGTCATCCGGCAAGGGGATGCCGTTCTTGGTGCGCTCAGCCCGGGTTTTCCGCTCGGGATCGCCGGGAATCAGCACCTGATCGACCCCCGCCATCGGCTTGGTGGCACGGATGAAGTCCGTATAGCGCGATACCTCTGCGTCGAACACATGGGAGGTATCGACGACCTTCGGATCGATATAGAACGCCAGCATGCCGTTGGCAAAGCGCCGCTCGCCCGAGGTGGCTCCAGTTCCGGTCAGCGCGCCGCCGAGCAGCTCGCACATGAAGGCGAGGCCCGATCCCTTGTGGTCGCCGAAGGCGCGGATCGCGCCGGTGCCCTTGGTGTGATCGCGCGGCCCTTCCGGCGTGAAGGGCCCGTAGAGCACGGTCGGGTCCTCGCTCAGGGTCCCGTCGGCATCGACCAGTGCGCCCTTCGGCAGCTTCTTGCCGCCGCGGCTTGCGACCAGCACCTTGCCTTCGGCGACGACCGAGGTGGCGAAATCCAGCACGATCGGATCCTGGCCCTCGCGGGGGATGCCGACGCAATAAGGCGCGGTCGAGAGCCGCTTCTCGACGCCGCCGAACGGCGCCACCAGCAGCGAGCCGGCGGCATTGACGAAATGCACGGAGACCAACCCATCGGCGGCGGCCATCTCGGCCCAGTCGCCGACGCGGCCGATATGGCCGGCATTGCGCAACGCAACAGCGGCAAGGCCCGCCTTCTTGCACTTCTCGATGCCGATCCTGACCGCTTGCGGCGTTACGGTCTGGCCGTAGCCGAACTTGCCGTCGACCACCGCGAGCGAGGGCGTGTCGACAACCACCTCTGCGGTCTGGTTCGGGACCACGAAGCCGGTCTTCAGCCAGCGGATGTAGACGGGCACGCGGATCACGCCGTGGCTGTCATGGCCAGTGAGATTGGCCGTGGTGAGATAGGTCGCGATCCGCTTCGCCTCCTCCGGCGAGGATTCTGCGTGACCAAACACCTCGCCGACGAAATCGATGAGGTTCTGGACCTGGATCGTGACCATCAAGAAACTCCCCGGTTAAGCATTCACCTTGGCATGGCCGCCGAGATAGGCGGCGCGGATCGCTTCGTTGCCCCAGAGCGCGTCGGGCTTGCCGCCGAGCACGATGCGGCCGGTTTCGAGCACGTAGCCGTAATCGGCCACCGACAGGCCCATGCGCGCATTCTGCTCGACGAGCAGCACTGTCGTGTTGCGCCGGATCTCCGAGATGATCTTGAACACCGCCTGCACGATGACGGGCGCAAGACCGAGCGAGGGCTCGTCGAGCAACAACAGCCGCGGCTTGGCCATCAAGCCGCGCGCGACCGCCACCATCTGCAACTGGCCGCCGGACAGCGTCCAGCCGAGCGCGTTGGTGAACTTCCGGATGTCAGGGAACAGGTCGAACATCGCGTCCGCCTCCCGCGAAATCTCCGAGGTCGGCGCCCGGCGATTGGACGCGCCGAGCATGATGTTCTCTTTCACGGTGAGACCCGGGAACACCCTGCGGCCTTCCGGCACGTGCGAGATACCCATGCGGACGATCGCTTCCGGACCAAGACCTGCGATCGACTTACCGTCGAAAAGGATGTCGCCGGAGGTCGGCTTGGCGAGGCCGGAGATGGCACGCAAGGTCGTGGACTTGCCGGCGCCGTTGGCCCCGAGCAGCGTCACCACCTGCCCCTGCTCCACCGCGCAGGTCACCCCGCGCAGCGCTTCGATCTCGCCGTAGCGCACCACCAGATTGCGGATTTCGAGCAACGGCATCATTCGCTCCCGAGATAGGCGGAGACGACGTCGGGATGACGCAGCACGGCCAGAGATTCGCCGTCCGCGATACGGCGTCCGAAGTTGAGCACGGTGATGTGCTGGGCCGCTTCCGAGACCAGCGTCATGTCGTGATCGATGATCAGGATGGTCAGGCCCTGCGCCGCGATGCGCTTGAGCAGCTCGTGCAGCTCCAGCTTCTCGGTCGAGTTGAGGCCGGCCGCGGGCTCGTCGAGCAGCAGCAGCGTCGGGTTCGACGCGAGCGCACGAGCGATCTCGATCAGCCGCTGATGGCCGTAGGAGAAGCTCGATATCAGCTCGTTGGCGCGGCTGCCGAGCCCGACGAAGGTCAGTGCCTCCATCGCACGCTCGGTCAGGGCGTCGTCGCCCTTCCCGACCATGGTGTTACCGGGCCGTTCCGCGCCGATCTCGACGTTCTCCAGCGCCGTCATCGAGCGGAACAGGCGGATGTTCTGGAAGGTGCGCCCGAGACCCGACGCCGTGCGCTGATGCGGCGGCATGTGGGTGATGTCGGTGCCGTCGAGCACGATCTTGCCTGCGGTGGCCACATAGAGCCCTGAGAGCACGTTGAGCGTCGTGGTCTTGCCCGAGCCGTTCGGCCCGATCAGCGCATGCACACCGCCGCGCTTCACAGCGATGTCGACACCGTCGACCGCCTTCAGGCCACCGAAATGCTTCGACAGGCCGGTGACTTCCAGCACCGTGTCGCCGCCGATCGTCGCCGGCTTCAATTGCAGGGCAGCCGCTGCCGGCGGCGCCTTGATCTTGGCGCGCCAGCGCGTGAAGGCGTCCGCAACAAAGCCCCATATGCCGTCAGGCATGAAGCGAATGATCAGGATCACGAACAGGCCGTAGATCGCGAGATAAAGGCCCGGCACGCTCTTGAGGAAGCGCAGCCATTCCGGGATCAGGATCAACAGACCCGTGCCGATGGCAGAACCGATCGGCGAGGCCACGCCGCCGAGCAGCGACATGGTCAGGAACACGATCGATTCCGCAAAGGAGAACTGATCGGGGCTGACATAGGCGAAGCCGCCGGCGAACAATCCGCCCGCGAGTCCGCCGAGCAGCGCACAGAGCGCGAAGGCGTAGATCTTGGTGCGGAACACGTCGATGCCGTTGACACCAGCCGCAAGCTCGTTGTCGCGGACAGCGCGCATGGCACGACCGAGCTTGGTGTCGGAGAGATGCCAGACCAGATAACCGACGATCGCCAGCATCGCGACGCAGAAGGCGAGATAGCTTTGCGACGACTGGAACAGCTCGGGACGCTTGATGTTGGGGACGCCGTCGGGACCGCGCGTGAGCCAGATCGCGTTGATCATCACCAGCGTGACGATCTGCTGGAACGAGATCGTCACCATCGCGAGATAATGACCGCCGAGCCGCAGCGTGGACATGCCGAGGAACGCGCCCGCGAGCAGCGAGATCACGCAGCCGCCGACGAGACACAGCCAGAAGCTGAGCTGCAGATCCGTCGTGCCCATGCCGACCGCATAGGCGCCGAGCCCGAAGAACGCGGCCTGCGCCAGATTGATCTGGCCGCACAGGCCGAGCACCACCGAGAGCCCGAACACCGCGATCGAGAACGTGGTGGCCTGAAGCAGGATGTTATGGACGTATCCGTCGAAGCGCATGTTGGCCGCGAGCGCGACCAGGATCGCCGCGCCGATGAAGTACGGCAGGTGCCGGATCACGAGCGGTTTCGAACGGATGGCGGGCGCCGGGATCGGCATGTTGTCGCTGGGGGCGCTCATGCCTTTTCCGCCACGCGTTCGCCGAAGATGCCTTGCGGCCGGAAGATCAGGAAGGCGACCAGCACCAGGAAGGCGAAGCCGTCCTTGTAGGGCACCGAGATATAGGCCGCACCAAAGGTCTCGATCACGCCGAGCGCGAGACCGCCGATGATGGCGCCGGCAACGTCGCCAAAGCCGCCGATGATGGTGGCCGCGAACGCCTTCAGCGCGATCGTCGAGCCCATCTGGATCGAGACGAACAGCACGGGCGCGACGAGGATGCCGGCAAGGCCGCCAAGCACCGCCGAATAGATGAAGGTGATCATGATCATGGTGGAGACGGAAATGCCGAGCAGCGAGGCCATTTCCTTGTCCTGCGAGGTCGCCTGCAGCTTCTTGCCGAGCAGCGTCTTCTCGAAGAACCAGAAATTGAAGATCACGAGACAGATGGTGACGCCGATGATCAGCAGATACTGGCTGTCGAGATAGACCGGGCCGACCTGAATGCCCGGCGTCTCAAACCAGCCTTCCAGCACCTGCGGCTGCGGGCCGTAGATCGCGAGCACCGAATTCGCCATCAGGATCGAGGCGCCGATGGTGGCGATGATCACAGGCAGATAGGTGCGGTGACGCAGCGGATAATAGACGCCGAGATTGAAGATGACACCGAGCAGCGCCATGCCGAGCAGCGCGACGATGAAGGCCGCCCAATAGGGCAGACCGGCTTCGACCGCGACGACCATCAGATAGGCCGCGACCATGGAGAATTCGCCCTGGGCGAAATTCACCACGTTGGTGGCACGGAAGATCAGCACGAAGCCGAGCGCGACGAGCGCGTAGACGGCGCCGATACCGATGCCGGTAAAAAGGAGTTGTAGGGCGAGATCCATGACAAGCTTCTGTTGGAGGTCGGATGCGTTCGCCGAAAGACGGTTCGACCTCCCCGATCGAAATCGGGGAGGCCGTTTCAACGTCAGTCGTTGAACTCGATGTGCTTGTCGAAGACGATGTTGCCCTTCTCGTTCTTCACGATGTTGTAGCCGTGGAGACCATCGCCGTTCTGGTCGAAATTGTATTCGCCCTCGGCACCCGGGAACTTCTTGATCGCGAGGATGGCTTCGCGGACCTTGGCCGGATCGGTCGTGCCGGCCTTGTTGATGGCCGCCGACAAGACGCTGATGGCGTCGAAGGTCCAGGAGCTCTGGTTGTCGGGCGCGACCTTGACCGCATCACGGTAGATCTTGCCGAACGCCTTCGAGCCTTCGCTGGAATTCTCGGCATAATCGGCAACGCCATATGTATTGTACAGCGCGGGACCCGCGAGCTTCAACGCGGTGATGTTGACGATCGAGGGCGAGCCGACCCAGGGAATGTTCACGCCGAGCTGACGGAGCTGCCGGGCGAAGATGCCGAGATCGTTCTCGAAGGTGAAGTAGGAACCGAGAATGTCGGCACCCGACTGCTTGATCGCGAGCACGACCGGGGTGAAGTCCTGGCTCTGGTTGGCGTAGCCTTGGTCGAGCACCGAGGGGGCACCGAGCTTTTCGAGCGCGGCGGTCAACGCCTTGCCGCCGGCGGTGCCAAAAGCGTCGGTCGAGTGCAGCACGGCCCACTTTTTCTTGCCGAGCGTATTGACGCCGTATTCGGCGATGACGCGACCGGAATAGCTGTCATTGGGGCGGCAGCGGAACAGCCACTGATTGCCCATGTGGGTGAGGTTAGGATCGGTGCCGCCGATCATCACGGGCTTGCCAAGCTTGATCACGTCGGGCGCCATCGCGTGCACCTGGGTCGAACGGATCGAGCCGAGGAACCCGACGATGTCGGACTGCGCGGCGAGCTTGGAGAAAGCGAGCACGATGCCGGGATTGGTGGTCTGGTCGTCCTCGACGATCAGCTCGCCCTGCTTTCCCAGGATACCGCCGGCTTTGTTCACAGCTTCGAGCGCGAGCTTGGCGCCCTTGATGGCGTAACCGCCGGATTCAGCGGCTGGACCGGTGACGGGCGCGCACATGCCGATCTTGATGGTGGCGCCTTGCGCATGCGCGCTCTTGATGAGGTATGGCGCGGCAATGCCGGCAGCAATTCCGGCCGCGAAGTCGCGTCTCGTCAGTCTCATTCATTCCTCCCTGGGGCCGGGCATCCTTGTCGGCCCTTCTTGGTCTTGGTTCTGTTTTGGCTCTATCGCTGAATACAGGACCGGATGCTACTTACGAATTCTGCCGATACGAGTAAATTGATATTGCGCCAACATCGACTAACTGCGCAGAGCGCGCACCCAATAGTGATCAACACCCGCGACGGCTGTCTATTCTCAGCGATTTCTCACGGCATTTTCACGCATTTCGCGGCGATCGCGCTGCCCACGCGTTATGCAATGATGACAGTCATGCGTAGTTGGAAAGTGATCATGCAAATTTGCCGTTACGTTTCATCCGTGACGTCACTCGCGTCCGTGGAAGCGAGACACGATTCCAACTGACCGAGCATCTCCTGCAACTCGGCGAGCTTGCGCGCGCCGAAGCGTTGCGTGATCTCGGCGTAGATCGCCTCCGAGGATGGGGCGACCGCGGCCATCAGCTTCACGCCCTCCTTCGAGATCGAGACCATGCTGCGGCGCTGGTCCACCTTCGCGGTCTTGCGCTCGATCAGATTGCGCGCCTCGAGATCGCGCAGGATGCGCGACAGGCTCGGGCCGAGGAGAAATGCCGTGCGCGCAAGCTCAGTCACCTCCGCGGCCTCGATGGCTGCCAATGCGCGGAGGATGCGCCATTGCTGCTCGGTCAGGCCGTGCTCGCGCAGCTTGGGACGAAATTGCCGCATCACCGCTTCACGTGCCCTGAGCAGCGACATCGGCAGCGAACGCGAGAAGTCACGCATCGGCACCTGCCGTGCGGCGGGCTCACTTCCGTTCGCGGGATCAGCCGGTCTCTTCGTCATGTCGTCCTTTCAAAGCCGCCCTTTCAAGCCGCAAAATGTTTGCAGTGCAGCAAACCCAAATTGTGTTTGACGCATCCACTTAACATGTTAAGTATCTCCGGGCACCACGATTTGTAAGATCACAGATGGCGCTTTCCAACGACGATATCCAAGCTTGTGCGAACCGTCTGCACCAGGCGGAGAAGACCCGCACCCAGATCCGGCAGCTCTCGCAGGATTTTCCGGGCATTACCATCGCTGACGCCTACGCGATTCAGAAGGCCTGGGTCGACCTCAAGCTCGCGGAAGGCCGCACCGTCAAAGGCCACAAGATCGGCTTGACCTCGAAGGCGATGCAGAGCGCGCTCAATATCGACGAGCCGGATTCCGGCGTGCTGCTCGACGACATGTTCTTTGCCGATGGCGGCCTCGTCCCGACCGAGCGCTTCATCGCCACGCGCGTCGAGGCCGAGCTCGCCTTCGTCATGAGCAAGCGCCTCGCGGGGCCGGACTGCACGATGTTCGACGTGCTCAACGCCACCGACTTCGTCGTGCCGGCGCTGGAGATCCTGGACACGCGCATCGAACGTGTCGATCCCGGCACCAAGGCGACACGAAAAATCTTCGACACCGTCGCCGACAACGCGGCGAATGCCGGCATCGTGCTCGGTGGACGTCCGATCCGCCCGCTGGACGCCGACCTGCGCTGGATCGGCGCGCTCTGCTTCAAGAACGGCCAGCTCGAGGAGACGGGCCTTGCCGCCGGCGTGCTCAATCATCCCGCAACCGCCGTGGCCTGGCTCGCCAACAAGATCGCGCCGCTCGGCCTTGCGCTCGAGCCCGGCCAGATCGTGCTTGCCGGCTCCTTCATCCGTCCGATCGAGACCCGCAAGGGCGACACAATTCAGGCCGATTATGGCGCCTACGGCTCGGTGAGCTGCTACTTCGCTTAGACGAACAAAAAAGACAGGGAGTGAAACCGCGATGCCGCATTTCACCATCGAATATTCGGCCAATCTCGACGGCCGCCTCGACATCGGCGCGGTCTGCGAGGTGGTGCGGAAGGCGGCGGTCGAGACCGGCATCTTCCCGCTCGGCGGCATCCGCGTCCGCGCCATTAGATGCGAGCACTATGCGATCGCCGACGCGCGACAGGACTACGGCTTTCTCGACATGGTGCTGCGCATCGGCGAAGGCCGCGACCTTCCTACGCGTCAGAAAGCCGGCGAGCACGTCTTCCAAGCGCTTTCAAAACATCTCGATCCCGTCTTCGCCGCCAGCAAGTTCGCCCTGTCGTTCGACATGCAGATCAACGACAAGGACACGAGCTGGAAGCGCAACAACATCCACGACGCCCTGAAAGTGGAAGCTGCCCATGGATAAGCCCACGCCGAAAGCCGATGTGTTCCAGGCCAATCGTGACCGCGCCGCACCGCTGCTGAAGAAGCTGCGGGCCGACGGCATCGGCCACATGATCGACGGCAAGATCGTCCCCTCGATCTCCGGTGAGGCATTCGAGACGAAGTCGCCGGTCGATGGCGCCACGCTTGCGAGCGTCGCACGCGGCAACGCCGAAGACATCGACGCCGCAGCCACGGCCGCTACGCTGGCCTTCAAGTCCTGGCGCGACATGGGGCCGGCGATGCGGAAGAAGCTGCTGCACCGCGTCGCCGACGCGATCGAGGACAATGCCGACGACATCGCCGTGCTCGAATGCATCGACACCGGCCAAGCCTATCGCTTCATGGCCAAGGCAGCGATCCGCGCCGCCGAGAATTTTCGCTTCTTCGCCGACAAGTGCGCCGAGGCGCGCGATGGCCAGAACACGCCGAGCGACGAGCACTGGAATATCTCGACCCGCGTGCCGATCGGCCCGGTCGGCGTGATCACGCCGTGGAACACGCCGTTCATGCTCTCGACCTGGAAGATCGCCCCGGCGCTGGCCGCGGGCTGCACCGTCGTGCACAAGCCGGCCGAGTGGTCACCGGTGACGGCCGCCATTCTGGCAAGGCTCGTCAAGGAAGCCGGCGTTCCCGACGGTGTGCTCAACACCGTGCACGGTTTTGGCGAGGAGGCAGGCAAGGCCCTGACCGAGCATCCGGCGATCAAGGCGATCGGCTTCGTCGGCGAGAGCGCGACGGGGTCGGCGATCATGGTTCAGGGCGCGCCGACCTTGAAGCGCGTGCATTTCGAGCTCGGCGGCAAGAACCCGGTGATCGTGTTCGACGACGCCGATCTCGACCGCGCGCTCGATGCCGTCGTGTTCATGATCTACTCCCTCAACGGCGAGCGCTGCACGTCGTCGAGCCGTCTGCTGATCCAGCAAGACATTGCCGAGACATTCATCGAGAAGCTGACCGCGCGCGTGAAGGCACTCAAGGTCGGCCATCCGCTCGATCCCGCCACCGAGATCGGGCCGCTGATCCACGAGCGGCACCTGGCCAAAGTGTGCTCCTATTTCGACGTCGCGCGGCAGGACGGCGCTGTGATCGCCGTCGGCGGCAAGACCTATGACGGCCCGGGCGGCGGACATTACGTCGAGCCGACACTGGTGACCGGCGCAACCGGCAAGATGCGCGTGGCGCAAGAGGAAGTGTTCGGCCCCTTCCTCACCGTGCTGCCCTTCAAGGACGAAGCCGACGCCATCGAGATCGCCAACGACATCCGCTATGGCCTGACCGGCTATGTCTGGACCAACGACGTCGGCCGCGCACTGCGCGTTGCCGACGCGCTGGAGGCCGGCATGATCTGGCTCAACTCGGAAAACGTTCGCCATCTGCCGACGCCGTTCGGCGGCATGAAGGCCTCAGGCATCGGCCGCGACGGCGGCGACTACTCGTTCGACTTCTACATGGAAACCAAGCACGTCTCGCTGGCGCGGGGCACGCACAAGATTCAGAAATTGGGAATCTGACGCTCGTCGAGCCGAGGGGAAACGCCGATGCCCGTACCGCAACACATCTTCGAACCGCCGTTCAACATCATCCGCTCCAGCCACGTCGTGCTCGACGTGACTGACCTGAAGCTCAGCCGTGCGTTCTACGAAACCACCGTCGGGCTGCATGTCGAGGATGCCGACGACAAGGTCGTTTACCTGCGCGCAGCCGAGGAGCACCAGCATCACTCGCTGGTGTTGCGCAAGGCGGCGGTACCCGCCTGCGCCCGGCTCGGCTTCAAGGTCGGCAACGACAAAGACCTCGACAAGGCCGCCTCCTTCCTCTCGGAGAACGGTCTCTCCTACGCCTTCGTCGACCAGCCCTTCCAGGGCCGCACGCTGCAATTCACCGACCCCTTCGGCTTCCAGATCGAGCTCTACGCGTCGATGGACCGCCGCCCGCATCTGCTTCGCCGCTACGATCTCTACAGGGGATGCCATCCGCAGCGGCTCGATCATTTCAACGTCTTCGCCGCCGAGGTGCAGGATACCGTCGACTTCTATGCCCGGCTCGGCTTCCGTCTCACCGAATACGCCGAGGAGGACGGACCGAACGGGCGCATTGCGGCTGCCTGGATGCATCGCAAGGGCAATGTCCACGACTTCGCCATCACCAACGGCAAGGGCCCGCGCCTGCACCACTTCGCCTATTGGACGCCGACGGCGATGAACATCATCCATCTCTGCGACGTGATGGCCTCGCAAGGCTTCGTCAAGAACATCGAACGCGGACCGGGACGCCACGGCATCTCGAATGCGTTCTTCCTGTACGTGCGCGACCCCGACGGGCACCGTCTCGAACTTTACACCAGCGATTATTTCACCGGCGATCACGACCACGAGCCGCTGCGCTGGTCGCTGCGCGATCCGCGCCGCCAGACGCTGTGGGGCGCGCCGGCGCCGCGGTCCTGGTTCGAGCAGGGCTCGCCGTTCAGCGGGCAGGCCGTGCGTGAGCCGAAGTTCGTGGCCGACGTGCTGGTGGCGGATTAATGCCGATGACAGGCAAAGCCTCTCTCTTCGTCGTCCCTGCCTAGTGCGCAATTGCGCACGGGAGCAGGGACCCATAACCACAGGGAGGAGTTTGGCGAAGACCCGTTGTTCGGTACTCCTACCTCATCCAATCGATAGATTCCGCGGTATGGGTCCCGGCGTTCGCCGGGACGACAGGAAGTGAAGAGTCACCAATGAAGCTCCCTCGCCTCGCCACCTATTCCGTCAAGGGTGAAACCAAGTACGGCGCCGTCCTTGAGGGCGGCATCGTCGATCTCTCCGCACGCCACGCAAAAGACTATCCGACGCTGCGCGAAGTGATCGCCGCCGGAAAGCTCGTGAGCCTTGCCGAGGAGGCCGCCAGCCTGACGCCAGACCACGCGCTCGGCGACATCACCTGGCTGCCGCCGGTGCCCGCACCGGAAAAGATCATCTGCATCGGCGTCAACTATCCCGACCGCAATGCCGAGTACAAGGACGGCCAGGAGGCGCCGAAATATCCGAGCATGTTCATGCGCTCGCCTCGCTCCTTCGTCGGCCACGACACGCCTTTGGTGCGCCCGCGCGCGTCAGCGCAGCTCGACTACGAAGGCGAGATCGTGCTTGTCATCGGCAAGGCGGGCCGGCACATCGCGGAAAGCGCCGCGCTCGACCACATCGCAGCGCTCACGCTCTGCAACGAAGGCTCGGTGCGCGACTGGCTTCGCCACGCCAAGTTCAACGTCACGCAGGGCAAGAATTTTGATTCCAGCGGCAGCCTCGGCCCGTGGCTGGTGCCCTACACGCGGGAAGCGCAGATCGCCGACATCAGGCTCACCACGCATGTCAACGGCGAGCTCCGGCAGGACGACCGCACCAGCCGGCTGATGTTCCCGTTCCGCTATCTCATCAGCTATATCTCGACCTTCGCGACGCTGGTCCCCGGTGACATCATTGTGACGGGCACGCCGACCGGTGCCGGTGCGCGGTTCGATCCGCCGCGCTATCTGACGCCCGGCGATGTCATCGAGGTCGAAGCCGAAGGCATCGGCATGCTACGGAATGGCGTCGTCGACGAAGCCTGACAACAATCGAAGAAGCCTGACAACAATCGAAATGGAATAGTACAATGACCACCCTCACCGGCGGCGAAGCGATCGTAAGCGGCCTTGTCGCCCACGGCGTCGACACCGTGTTCGGCCTGCCCGGCGCGCAGGTCTACGGTCTGTTCGACGCCTTCCACCAGGCCCAGCTCAAGGTGATCGGCGCGCGGCACGAGCAAGCCTGCGGCTACATGGCGTTCGGCTATGCGCGCTCCAGCGGCAAGCCCGGTGTGTTCAGCGTGGTGCCCGGCCCCGGCGTGCTCAACGCGAGTGCGGCGCTGCTGACCGCCTACGGCTGCAACGAGCCGGTGCTGTGCGTCACCGGCCAGGTGCCGACGCAGTTTCTGGGCAAGGGCCGCGGCCATCTGCACGAGATGCCGGACCAGCTCGCCACCTTGCGCACCTATGTGAAATGGGCGGATCGGATTGAAACGCCCGGCAACGCGCCGACCACCGTGTCGCGCGCCTTCCAGGAAATGACGTCCGGGCGGCGCGGCCCTGCCTCGGTCGAGATGCCCTGGGACGTCTTCACCCAGCGCGCGGACACCTGTGCCGCAAAGGTGCTGGAGCCGCTGCCCGCGCCATTGCCCGACCCTGATCTGATCACGCAGGCGGCCGCGGTGATCAGGAGCAGCAAGGCGCCGATGATCTTCGTCGGCAGCGGCGCGATCGAGGCGCGCGACGAAATCCTCGAGCTCGCCGAGATGATCGATGCACCCGTCGTCGCCTTCCGCAGCGGGCGCGGCATCGTCTCCAACGCGCATGAGCTGGGGCTCACGATGGCGGCCGCCTACAAGCTGTGGCCGAAGACCGATCTCATGATCGGCATCGGCTCGCGGCTGGAGCTGCCGACCATGTCGCGCTGGCCGTATCGGCCCGACGGGTTGAAGAGCATCCGCATCGACATCGATCCCGTCGAGATGCGGCGCTTCATCTCCGACACCGCCATCGTCGCCGATGCCAAGACCGCGACCGCCGATCTGATCCAAGCGGTCAGCAAGGCCGGCTACGGCAAGACCGCCGGCCGCCGCGCCGCGATCCGCGAGGCCACCGCGGCCGCGCTGGCGGAGATCCAGAGCATCCAGCCGCAGATGGCGTATCTCAACATCCTGCGCGAGGTGCTGCCGGCGAACGCGATCGTCACCGATGAATTATCGCAGTTCGGCTTCGCCTCCTGGTACGGCTTTCCGATCTACGAGCCGCGCACCTTCATCACGTCAGGCTATCAGGGCACGCTCGGCTCGGGCTTCCCCACCGCGCTCGGGGCCAAGGTGGCCAATCCCGACAAGCCGGTGGTCGCGATCACCGGCGACGGCGGCTTCATGTTCGGCGTGCAGGAGCTTGCCACCGCCGTGCAGTTCAACATCGGCGTGGTGACGCTGGTGTTCAACAACAACGCCTATGGCAATGTCCGCCGCGACCAGCGCGAGCGCTTTAACGGCCGCGTGGTGGCGTCCGATCTGGTCAATCCGGATTTCGTCAAGCTCGCGGAGTCCTTTGGTGTGGCTGCTGCGCGCGTCACCGCGCCGGACCAGTTCAAGGCGGCGATGGAAAAGGCGCTGGCCCATGGCGGGCCATATCTGATTTCGATCGAGGTGACGCGGGATTCGGAAGTCAGCCCCTGGGCGTTTATTCATCCGCCGAAGCCGTAGTTGTTGTCATTCCGGGGCGCGCGTAGCGCGAGCTATGATGCGCGATTGCGCATCTGAGAATCCATAACCACGATCGGCAGTATGGATTCCGGGCCTGCGCCTTACGGCGCATCCCGGAATGACGAGAAGCGTCAGCGCGTCCGGCGGAAGGTCAAATTGATCCGCTTCCTTCCCAGCAGCGCGTGCTCGCCATCGGCGAGCGGCGCGACGCCGTGATAGGCGAGCCTGCTAGCTCCGCCCCAGACGACCACGTCGCCATGGACAAGCCGGAAGCGGCGTGGCTTGTCGCTGCGCGCCAGGCCGCCGAACAGGAAGGTCGCGGGCAGCCCAAGCGAGACCGAGACGATCGGCGCCGAATAGTCCAGCTCGTCCTTGTCCTGATGCAGCGACAGCCGCGTGCCGGGCTCGTAGCGATTGACGAGGCAGGCGTCGGGCGCAAAGCCGGTGAACCCGCCCTGCTCCGCCGCGCCTCGGGCCAGGTCGCGAAGCACCGTCGGCATCTGGGGCCATGGCGCGCCGGTTCGCGGATCGATGGGATCATAGCGATAGCCGGTGTGATCGGTGATCCAGCCGCGCTCGCCGCAATTGGTCATCGCCACCGACATCAGGTGGCCGCCGGGCGTGGTCATGCGGCGGAACGGCGACTGTGTCACGATCGCGCGCACGGCGGCGATCAACTCGCTCTCGATCGGCCTGACGAACCCGCGCAGCAAGACGGCACCGTCGGCGATCTCCTCGCGCGACGGCTGTGCCTCGGCGGCGGTGTCGAACAGATCACCCGTCAATCGCAACGCTCATTTGGCATCATGGAAGATCACACCCAGCGTGTGGCGCTGGCCGGACCTGATCCGGCTGACGCCATGGCGGAGATTAACGCGGTAAGTCCCGCGTGTCCCCTGCACCGGGCGGTGATGCACGGCGAAAGCGACCGCATCGCCCTGCATCAGCGGCACGACCTCGGCACGCGACTGCATGCGCGGGCGCTGCTCGGTCAGCACGAACTCACCGCCGGTGAAATCGCGTCCCGGCTCGGACAAGAGGATCGCGACCTGGAGCGGAAACACGTGCTCGCCATAGAGATCCTGGTGCAGGCAGTTGAAATCGCCGGTCTCGTACTGCAGCAGCAGCGGCGTCGGCCGCGCCTGGCCTGCCTCGTGGCAGCGCTTGAGGAACGCCGCATGCGCGGCTGGATAACGGATGTCGATCCCCATCGCCTCGTTCCAACGATTGGCAACGCCCTGAAGATGCGCATAGAGCGCCGGGCGGAGCTCCGCGATCAGATCGGGCAGCGGGTAGGAGAAATATTTGTACTCGCCACGGCCAAACCCGTGGCGGCCCATGACGATGCGGCTGCGGAAGCCCGCATCATCGGGATAGAGCGCGGCGATGGCGCGGCATAGGTCGGGCGCCAGCAGATTCTTCAGGACGGCGCTGCCCTGGGAGTCGAGCTCGGCCGTGATCTGCGGCCAGTCGAGGGTGTCGACATGGGCGGCGAGGTCGGCGGCCGACTTATGAGGCGATTGAGGCGATTTGCGTGCTGTTGCTGTCATAGCTACGACTTTCGCAAGATCGATCCGCCCGCCGCCACCCGATTCCCGATTATCTCCCCGTCATTGCGAGGAGCCCTTGCGACGAAGCAATCCAGACTGCCTCCGCGGAACCAGCCTGGATTGCTTCGCTGCGCTCGCAATGACGGTGGGGAGGCGCCTCAGCCCCGCACCGGCAGCGTCGTCACGTCGTAGCCGTGCTTGATCGTGCGCTTCAGCACGGGGTCTTCCAGCTCGAAATCGAAGCGATCGGCGGGGCGGATGCCGCCCTTGGCAGCAAAGGTGCCGCCGAACATGGCGCAGCCGTCGGGGAACTTGCCACCCTCAAAGCCGCGCGCGATGAGGTCGGCGACCGGCAGCATCGCGTCCAGCGTGCCCTCCTGGTAGAGCACGCGCTCGCCCTTGATGGTGGCGTAGGAGCGCAGGATCATCCTGTCCCAATGACCGATGACGTCCTCGAGCTCCCAGAGCGTGGATGCGACCGGCTTGTCGCACATCTGCTTGGAGACCGTGACGTTGTAGGCCTCGACCTTGCGGTCGGTATGGTCGGAGCCGCAGCCGACGAAGATGCGGCCCTGCCAGCCGATCAGCACGAATTCGACCTCGCCGGAGGAATCGCCGCCACAGCATTCGATGCCGTCTTCCTGGGTCAGCCGGCGCGCCGAGGCGCGGTAGTAGATCGGCGTCGAGGCCGGCGGGGCGATGCCCATCTCTTGCAGCTCGGCGATGTGCTTGTCGCGCGCGACGGGATCGCGGCCGGTCCAGCCCGCAATGACCATCTGGTCGATCGCCAATGTCAGCGGCGTGGTGGTGTCCTGGGCGTCAACGGTGAAAGTCAGGTCAAACACGAATTACGGCCTCCATGCCGGCAGCAAGCTCGAAAATACGACGGTCAGATCCGCCCGCGCCCGCCAGCATCAGGCCGACAGGAACGTCACCCTCGCGATGCGCGGGCAGCGAGATGGCGCAGCCGTCGATCATGTTGATGAGGGTGCAATTGCGCAGCGCCCGCAGGTTTTCCCTGGTGAACGCCTTGTCATCGGCGAGATCGGAAATCTTCGGCGGCGTGTTGGCGGTGGTGGGCAGCACCAGCGCGTCATAGGGCGCGACGCGCGCATTGACGCGCACGATCAGCGAGCGGCGCTCGTTGAGGAGATCGATGTAATCGGCAGCGCTCTGCGCCTCGCCGCGCATGATGCGCACGGAGACCCTGGGGTCGTAGACGTCGCCCTTGGCCGTAATGAGGTAGCGATGCCAGGCATAGCTTTCGGACGCCGCAAAGCCGCCCTTGGCGTTCATCGGGCCGATGTCGTGAAATTCGGCCATCTCGATCCGCTCGATGATCGCACCGTGATCGGCGAGGCTCTTGAGCGCGCGCTCGAACGTCGAGGCCACGTCCGCATCGAGATCGTCGAGCGCAATCGTGGTCGGCACTGCGAGCCGCATGCCCTTTACCGGCCGCGGCTTCAGCGGGACGATCGGCTCGTTCGCGAGCACGGCATCGAGAATGGCACAGCAGCTGACCGACCGCGCCAGCGGCCCGATGCTGTCGAGCGAGAAGGACAGCGGCACGGAGCCGTCCAGCGGCACGCGGCGCTGCGTCGGCTTGTAGCCGACGATGCCGTTGAAGGCGGCCGGAATCCGGCAGGAGCCGCCGGTGTCGGTGCCGAGCGCGCCATGCGCCATGCCGTCGAGCACGGACACCGCGGCGCCCGAGGACGAGCCGCCGGGCACGTGTCCCTCGGCTCGGTTCCAGGCGCCCTTCGGCGTGCCGTAATGCGGATTGATGCCGATGCCGGAATAGGCGAACTCAGTCATGTTGGTCCGCCCGATCACGACGAAGCCGGCCTTGCGCAGCCGCGCCACCGTCGCGGCGTCCTGATCGGCCGGCGCAGAATCGTCGAGCGCGCGGGAGCCGGCGCGCGTGACCTGGCCCTTGATGTCGAAGAGATCCTTGATCGAGACCGGGATACCGGCATAGCGCGACGGCGCCGCCTTGACCTTGCGCAAGCCGTCCATCGCATCCGCGGTTGCGAGCGCGGCGTCCTTGTCGACGTGGATGAATGTGCGTTGGCCCTCGCCGGCCGGGTCGGCGATCCTGGCGAGGCATGCCTCGACCAGCTTGCGGGAGGTCGTGCGGCCGCTTTCGAGGTCGTCGGCGAGTTTCGCCAGTGTCGGAAAATCGGGCATGTCTGTCTCACGGAATATTGCGCGCGCAATCTATAGCGCCGCCTCGGTTCGACACAAGCATTGTGCGCATGATGGCATGCATGCGCATTGCTGGACCGTTGACGCGCGATGGTCGATTGTCGCATCAAGATCGAAATAGCCAGGCGTGAAGCCCAGGCCTTATCAAGAATTGCCTTTGGGAGGGTTTTCCGACATGGCCGAACCGCAGCGCGCGCGCCCGAAACCGACGCCGGAGACCCAGCATTTCTGGGACGGCACGAAAGCGGGCGAATTGCGTTTGCAGCGCTGCGACGCCTGCGCGCATGTCTATTTCCCGCCGCGTCCGTTCTGCCCATCCTGCGCCTCGCGCAAGGTCAGCATCTTCAAGGCGAGTGGCAAGGGCTTCCTCTACAGTTACGTGATCAATCATCGTCCCGCCGCTCCCGGCTTCACGCCGCCTTATGCGATCGCGGTGGTCGAGCTCGCCGAAGGACCGCGGATGATGAGCAACATCATCGATTGTCCGCAGACGCCGGAGGCGCTCGAGCTCGACATGAAGCTCGAAGTCGCCTTCCAGGCGCTCGACGACAAGATCACCCTCCCCGTGTTCCGTCCGGCGAAGGGATAGGCCATGCGCAGCAACCAGGTTGCCGTCGTCGGCGCGGCCGAGACCTCCGAACTCGGTGTCATCCCCAATATGTCGCAGCTCCAGCTCCACGCGGATGCGGCGCTCAACGCCATCGCGGATGCCGGGCTGAAACTCTCCGACATCGACGGCTTTGCCACCGCGGTCGAAACGCCGCAGCAGGTCTGCCATTACCTCGGCATTAGGCCTACCTGGGTGGACGGCACCTCGGTCGGCGGCTGCTCGTTCATGCTGCACGTTCGCCATGCGGCGGCGGCGATCGAGGCCGGTCTCTGCAAGACCGTGCTGATCACGCATGCCGAGAGCGGCAAGTCGATGATCGGAAAGGCGCCGCGCTCGACGCCGCCGGACAGCCTCAACGGCCAATTCGAGGCGCCGTTCGGCGTCTACGGCCCGCCCAGCATGTTCCCGATCCCCGTGCTGCGCTTCATGAAGACCTACGGCATCACCCATGAGCAGCTTGCTTCGGTCGCGGTGGTGCAGCGGGAATGGGCGGCGAAGAATCCGCGCGCGATGATGAAGGACCCGATCACGGTCGCCGACGTCCTCAACTCGCGCATGATCGCTTATCCGTTCCGCCTGCTTCAGTGCTGCCTCGTCACCGACGGCGGCGGCGCGCTGATCCTGACCTCGGCCGACCGCGCCAAGGATTTTCCGAGGAAGCCCGTCTACATCATGGGCACCGGCGAGAGCGTGGAAACGCCGATGGTCAGCCAGATGGAGACTTTCAACTCCTCGCGCGCGTTCAAGACCGCCGGCCCGCTGGCGTTCAGGGAAGCCGGCATCGCGCACCGGGATGTCGACCATCTCATGATCTACGATGCGTTTGCGCATCTGCCGCTGTTCGGCCTTGGCGACCTCGGCTTCATGCCGCATGAGGAGACAGGCCAATTCATCGCCGACGGCAACACGCGGCCCGGCGGCAAGCTGCCGCTCAACACCAATGGCGGCGGCCTGTCCTACATGCATTCGGGCATGTACGGCATGTACGCGCTCCAGGAGAGCGTGCGCCAGATGCGCGGCATCGCGCCGGCGCAGGTGCCGAACGCGAAGATTTCGGTGTGTCACGGCGTCGGCGGCATGTTCGCGGCAAGTGGCACGATCGTGTTTACGAACGAGAGGTAACGACTGTCATTCCGGGGCGTCGCGTCAGCGACGAGCCCGGAATCCATAACCACGATCGGGAGTATGGATTCCGGGCCTGGGGCGGGGGGGGGGGGGGGGGAAAGAGGGGGGGGGTGGGTGAGGGAGCGGGGGCAAACAAAAAAAAAAAAAAAAGAAAAAAAAATGGGAAA